>JBKDQC010000222.1:0-3434 GCA_046342295.1 Deltaproteobacteria bacterium
CTTCCGCCCCTCCCTTTTCCAGCCCTCCCTTCGCTGGCCCGCCGAGCCTGGGTTTCTCGCCCTCTTCGCCCGGCATGCTCGAGGCGCCTGCCGAGCATGCGCCCCTCTCACCCTCCTCTCCCGGCATCTTCGGGCCACCGCAGGCGCGGTCGAGCCCGGGTCAGGCGAGCGCTCCGCTCGAGCCGGTCTCCGAGACGCCGCTCGTCGGGTCGAGGCCGCCGACGCCGCGCGCTGCGTTCGGATCGAGCCCCGGGGACGTCGAGGCTGCCCGACCTTCGATCGCGAACGCGCGCGCGTCCGCTTTCGGCGGAAGCTGGGAAGACGACGCGGAGACGGCACCCGGTCCCGCCGAGCGGGCCTCTCCGAAAGCGGCTGCGTTGCCACGTCGCGCGCTGCCGCGCCCGGCTCCGCCCGCGCCCCGACAGCCCCCTCCGCTCGCACCGGAGGCGCCCCGCAGGGCGCTCCCGACCTCCGCGCCAGCGTCGGCCCCCGGCGCGCTCTCCTCGCCCGGCGCGCTCTCCTCGCCCGGCGCGGTGCGCGCGATGACCTCGCCGCGGCCGTCGGACGAGGTGGCGGCGACCACGCCCGGCGGCTTCGAGGCGCCCGTGCGCGGCGGCTCGGCGCGGCAGGCCCCGCGCAAGTCGACCGCTCCCGAGGTCCACCTCCTCGAGGGGGGCTCGCTCGAGGGCCGTGGCGAGGCGGCGGGGCTCGACACGGAGCCCGGGACGCTCGCCGCGCCCGAGAGCACGCGACCCTTCGCCATCGCTGGGCTGTCCGACGAGAAGCTCGCGGCCGAAGAGAAGCTCGCGGCCGACGACGCGCCCGTCGCGGCGGAGGAGGACGTGTCGGTGGGCGCCCAGCTCGGCGTCCCCGAGGACCCCGACGACGTGCTGGCGATGCTCCAGCGCGAGGGCATCTTCGAACAACCGAGCGGGGTGCCCGCGTCGTGGGCGACGCGCAAAGAGGCCAGGCCCGAGCGGACGAAGGTCGGCGTGGCGGTCGGCGCGGTGTGGACGCTGGTGGTCGGGCTCGCGGTCGGTGGCTACTTCGCGGTGCAGGCCTACTACGAGCGCCAGCACGCCGAGGCAGCACTGCTGGTCGAGCGGGCGCGGAGCGAGGCGCGCACGGGCGATCATGAGCGCCTCGTGGACGCGGAGCGACACCTCCGAGAGGCGCGCGACCTCGACGCGCGGGCGAGCTCGAACCCGACGCTCCTGCTCTTCGTGCATGCGCAGCGCGCGCTCGAGGACGGCGCGTTCGACGTCGGCTTCGTACGACCGTCCGTGGAGCGTGGTGGGCGCGTCGGCGCCGAGCCCGCGTATCTGGACGCGGCGCGCGCGGTCATCGCGCTCGGAGAGGGCGACCTCGCGGGCGCCCAGAGCGCGCGCGACGCGGCGGTCCGCGGCGCGCCGGAGGATCCGTTCGTGCTCTACGTCGCGGGTCGGGTCGGCCAGCGCCTCGGCGCGGAAGACGCCCTCGTCCAGCTCGAGACCGCCACGCAGCGCGACCCCGAGCTCTCGTGCGCCGCGATCGCGCTGGCGGAGGCCCGGCACGACGAGGGTCGCCACGAGGAAGCGGCGCAGCTCCTGGCGGGCGTCGTCGCGCGCGACGAGCGCAACCTCCGCGCGCGCCTCTGGCAAGCCTACCTCGCCGCCGACGAGGTGGAGATCGAGGCGGGCCACGCCGCGCTCGCGGCGCTCGAGCCACGGCTCGACCGAGGGGCGCCGACCGACGTCGTGCTGCTCCAGCTCACCCGCGCTCGCCTCGAGCGCCGCGCTGGGCGCCACGAGCCGGCGTCGAGCGCCGTCGAGGCCGCGCTCGGAGCTGGAGCGCAGGAGCCGCGACTGCTCGGTCTCGTCGCGCGCGCAGCGCAGTCCGAGGGGAGGCTGCTCGAAGCCGAGACCGCTGCCACGGCGGCGGTGCGCGGCAGCCCCGCGAGCCCCGAGCTCCGCAAATTGCTCGCCGGCATCTACCTCGACCGCCGCAACGGGCAGCGGGCGCTCGAGACGCTCGCGCAACTCTCGGCCGATGACCCAGACGTGCTCGTCATGACGGGCCGCGCGGCGCTCCTCTCGGGCTCGGCCGACGCGGTCGCGGGCGCGAGCGCAGCGCTCGACGCGTTCGTCGTGGCGCACGAGGACGCGAGCGTGCAGGGGCGCGCGCTCCAGCTGCGGCTCGCCCTGCTCGCCCTCGATCCGGGGGGCGCCGACGCCGAGCCGCAGCTGCGCGTGCTGCTCGAGAGCGCGCAGGCGCTCGCCCGCGACAACCCGGGCGATCCGCTCGCGGCGATTTCTCTCGGGGCGGTGGCGCTCCGGGCCCGGGACGCCGAAGCCGCGGCGCGGGCGCTCGAGACGGTCGTCGCCGCCTCGCCCGAAGACGCCGAGGGGCATCACCTCCTCGGGCGCGCGAGGCGCCTGGGCGGCGACGCGGCTGGCGCGCGTCAGAGCTTCGAGCGCGCCGTGGCGCTGCGGAGCGAGCATGTCGAGGCGCGGCTCGCCCTCGCGCAGCTCCTGCTCGACGCGGGTGAGTTCGCACAGGCCGAGGCGATGTACACCGAGCTGCTCCGCACCTCCGGCGCGAGTGATGGGATGCCAGTCTCCCTGCTCGGCCGCCTCGGTCGCGTCGAGGCGCTCCTCGGCCTCGGCCGCCTGGACGACGCGCGCGTGCAGCTCGAGGGCGTGCGCGAGGACGACCGCGGCCTCCAGGCCGTGTCGCTGACGAGCGCGAAGCTCGCGCTGGCGGAGCGACGCTTCGGTGACGCGATCACGGCGATCCGGGCGCTCGCGGAGCGCGAGGGCGCGCCCGCGGCCGTCCTGGCCCTCTACGGGGAGGCGCTCGCCGGCGCCGACGAGCGGGACGCCGCCGCGCAGGCCTTCGAGCGTGCGCTCGCGCGCGACGCGGGCTTGCCCGAGGCGCTGATCGGTCGCGCGGAGCTCGACGTCCGCCGCGAGCGAGGTCGAGACGCGCTCGCTTGGCTCGACCGTGCCGCGCAGTCCCTCGAGACCCGCGCGCGGCCACCATCGCTGCGCGCCCGAATGCTCTTCTCGCGCGGTCGCGCCTGTCTCTCCGAGAGGCGGGGGACGGACGCTCGGCAAGCCCTCCGGGAGGCGAGCGAGCTCCCGGGCGCGCCGCCGGAGACGTGGTTCTGGCTCGGCGAGGCGCTCACGGGCGCGAGCGCGGCGCAAGCCCGCGAAGCCTACGAGCATTACCTCGGCTCCGGGGCCACCGACGCGTCGCTCGCGGCGCGGGCGCGCCGCGCCCTCGGACGCTGATCTCCGGCGTACGAGGCGGCGCGAAGCCCGCATCGAGGAGCGATGCGATACGCTCTCGGCCATGAGCGAGGGAACGCCTCCGGTCTGGGCAACGCGGGACAGCGTGCTCGAGCACGTCGAGCTCTTTCGTCGAGGAGCGCAGATCACCCGGCGGCTCGCGCC
>JBKDQC010000223.1:0-6449 GCA_046342295.1 Deltaproteobacteria bacterium
CTGCGCCGCGCCGGACGGCCGGAGGACGCGCTCGCGTCGTACCTTCGGGGGGCGCGCTGCGTCCCTGCCGAGCCGTGGTGCGATTGGGAGGCGATCAAGCTCGCCGTCGTGCTCGAGGACGACGCGAGCGTCCTCGAGGCGGGCGGGCGCCTCGGCAAGCGCGTGCCCGAGTCGACGTGGGTCGTACGCGG
Source organism: Deltaproteobacteria bacterium (assembly GCA_046342295.1). Classification (GTDB taxonomy): domain Bacteria; phylum Myxococcota_A; class Polyangia; order Polyangiales; family Sandaracinaceae; genus JAFLCL01. Next base: position 192 of record JBKDQC010000223.1, read on the forward strand.
CACGACGCCCTCGCGGGTCGCCTACGTCGTGGCGCGGGCGTTCCGGCGACGCAGCCGCGAGGACGTCACTCCCTGGCTCCGCATCCTGGATCATCTCCTCCTCCAGACCTACGCGGAGGAGGACCGCGCGGCGTGCCAGGCGATCCGGGAGGGGGCAGAGTCGCTCCAGCCGCTGCCGGAGCCAGCGCCTGCGCAACCGCGCAAGCTCCCGCCATCCGAGCCGGCGACGGCGTGGTGGCAACAGCTCCAGAGCGCCTATCACCAGGGCCTGTTGCGCGACGACGACCTCGCGCTCGATCCCATCTACGACTCGCTCCCGAACCACCGCGCGAGCAGCCTCCTGCGGATCCGCCGCGATTTCTGAGCGACCGGAAGGGTCGATGCGGAGCCTCCCCTCCGAGGCGGCGGGTGGCGCCGAGGGGCGCGAGCGGGGACTATCCGAGCTACGTCCGACGGTTGCTCGCCGATGCCCGAACCTCGCCAGCCCCTGCAAGAGACCGTCGTCCGACGGCGCCGTGGCAGTGCGCCCGCGCGGCGCGAGCCCGGGCGATCGCGCGGACGCGAGCGTGGCGTCGCGCTCGTCATGGCGATGGTCGCCGTCGCGATCCTCGCGGTGATGCTCGCCGACATGCAGCAGAGCACGGCGGCGGCCTTCGTGGTCGCCTCGAGCGAGCGCGATCAACTGCGCGCCGAGATGATGGCCCGGAGCGGCATCAACCTGACGCGGATGCTCGTCGCCCAGGAGCCGATGATCCGGACGACGGTCGCCCCGATGTACCAGATGTTGATCGGGCGCCCCCCGCCGCAGCTTCCGGTCTGGAGCTTCGCCAACGACCTCCTCCAGCCCTTCTGCAACTTCCAGGGCGCCCAGGAGATGTCCGGCAACACGGGGATGAACTTCTCGGGGGCCGAGGGCATCGGCGACACCAACGCCACCTGCCAGATCGTCGCCTTCGCCGAGAACAGCCGGATCAATCTCAACGATCCGCTCTTCTTCGACGGTGACCGCGCCCGCACGAGCGTGGCGATGCAGTTCTTCGCGCTCCAAGGCGGCTACCAATCCCCCTCGCCCTTCGACCCGCTCTTCGAGCAGCTGGACGCCGACGGCCAGATGTCGACGCGGCAGGACATCGTCAGCGCGCTCATCGATTGGTGGGACTACGACACCGAGCGCACGAACTTCGATCCGGGCGCGGCCGCCGTGACCGTGGGCGGCGCCGAGGACGACATCTACCAGCGCCTCGACGACCCGTACCGCGCCAAGAACGCGCCTTTCGACTCGCTCGAGGAGATCCGCCTCGTGCGAGGCGTCGGCGACGACTTCTGGGCCACGTTCATCGAGGAGGATCGCGAGCGTCCGGAGAACCGCCTCGTGACGATCTACGGCTCCGGCTCGGTGAACCCGAACGAAGCGCCCCCCCAGGTGCTGCTCGCGCGCGTCTGCTCGGTGCTCGTCGACCAGTCGCTCTGCACCGACCCCCTCGAGGCCTCGAAGTTCATCCAGCTCTTCACGACGGTCCGAGGCATCGCGCCGATCCCCTTCTTCTCTTCGGGCGGCGACTTCATGACCTTCCTCCAAGGCGGAGGCGGCGCCCAGGACCTCTACCCGATGCTCGCGGGCTTCCTCGGCCCCGAGAGCCCCCTCTTGTTTCGCCCCGTCACGATCACTCCGGAGCGGCGCCAAGCGCTCGACCCGCTCCTCGTCACAGGCGCGAAGATCATCAGCGTCAACGTCACCGGACATTCGGGGCGCGCTTCGGTGACCCTGCGCACCGTGATGAATTTCCACGAGCGCTGGACCCCGCCGCCACCGAATGCGGGGACGATGCCGGGGCTCGGTATTTTCTACTACTACCGCGTCGAGTGAGAGCAGGAGGGGCCCCGCTTCGCGCGGCCACTCGGCCCCTCCGGCCAGCTCAGATCAGTCCCGCTCGGCGCGCAGGCGTCGGGTCATGAGCGCGACGACTGCCTCGAGCGGCGGCAGGTCCTCGTAGAGCACGCGGTACATCGCCTCGACGATCGGCATCTCGACGCCCTCGCGGCGCGACAGCTCGTAGGCGCTGCGCGTCGTGCGCACGCCCTCGGCCACCTGCGACATGCCCGCGAGGATCTCGGCGATCTTCTTCCCCTTTCCGAGCTCGAGCCCCACCTTGCGGTTGCGGGAGAGGTCGCCCGTGCACGTGAGCACGAGGTCGCCCATGCCGCCGAGCCCCGAGAGCGTGAGCGGATTGGCGCCCAGCTTGATTGCGAGGCGGCTCATCTCGGCCAGGCCGCGCGTGATGATCGCGGCGCGTGTGTTGTGCCCGAAGCCGAGGCCGTCACCGACACCCGCGGCGATCGCCATGACGTTCTTGAGCGCACCGCCGAGCTCGATCCCGACGACGTCGTCCGTCGTGTACACGCGCAGGCGGTCGGTCCCGAGCACCTGCTGGACCCGGGCCGCCGAGCGCGCGTCCTTGGCGGCGACCACCACGGCCGTCGGCATGCCCTGCGCGACCTCCTTCGCGAACGACGGGCCTCCGAGGTAGCAGAGCAGGTGGTGCCGCTCGGCGGGGACGTGATCCTCGAAGATCCCGCTGACGAGCTCGAGGGTGCCGTTCTCGATGCCCTTGGTCGCGCTGAGGATCGGTGCGTCCGCGGGGAAGAACGCCGCCGCCTGATCGAGCGCTTCGCGCAGCCCGTGGGTCGGGATGACCGAGAGCACGACGTCGGCGCCCTCGAGCGCGTGCGCGAGCTCGGAGGTCGGCGTGAGGGTCGGCGCGAGGACCGCGCCAGGGAGATACGCCGCGTTCTCGCGATCGCGCGCGATCACGTCGACGAGCTCGCGCCGCCGCGCCCAGAGGCGCACGCGGTGCCCCTGGTCCGAGATGCTCTTCGCGAGGGCCGTGCCCCAGGAGCCCGCGCCGAGAACCGCTACGTTGCTGGACATTGTCGGAACATACCAAACCTCGGGACCGCAGCGGGTCGAGCCGCAGCGGCGCCGCTCTGCGCGGATCCATGTCGATGTCGAAGGGGTGCAGCTCACACCATGTACCTCGATCGAGACAAGATGTGCCTTCGAGGTACATGACGCCCCGCAGGGCAGGAGGGACCATGGCGAAGACCGCGACACGCACGACGAAGACCCCCGCCGCGAGGCGCAGCTCGAGCGCAGCGGTCCGCAAGCGAGCGGAGCCCACCGGGATCAAGCCCGCCGCACCGGTCGTCGGGGGCGAGACGAACGAAGAGGCCGCGGCCAAGCGAGCCTCGGGGAAGAAGCGAGCCGCCCAGTCGATCACTGCGCTGGCGGAGAGGGTGTCCACGCGCGCCAAGGCGGAGCGCGCACGCGAGGCGCGTGCGTTGCTCGAGACGATCACGCGCAAGATCGCTCAGGCCGAGGAGTCCTTCTACGAGATCGGCGCGGCCCTCGCGAGGCTGCGTGACCCCGGGATGTTCGGCGCGCTCGGCTTCGACACCTTCGAGTCGCTGCTTGCGAGCATCCCCAAGCTCTCGCGCCAAGTGGCCTACCGGTGTCTTCGGACCGCCACGAGCTACGACGAGCCCACCGCGCTCGCGCTCGCGCAGAGCAAGGCCATTGCGCTGCTCACGTACGTGGATGCGACGCCCGAGCCGGACGACGCGCAGGCGCTGGCGGAGGCCGACGCGATGATCGGCGGAGTCGCGATCTCGAAGCAGACGGTCGAGGGGATCCTGCGGGCGGCGGCCGAGGTGCGCCCACCTTCCAAGCGGCGCGAGCGTGAAGGCGAGGCCGAGGCCGAGCGCGCTGCCGCCGCGCTCGAGAGGCGCCTGCGAGGGGCCGGCGCCAGAGGCGTGGATGTGCGTGTCGCGCTGCGAAAGAAGGAGTGGCGCCTCGTCGTCGAGGGGCCGGCCGCTGCCGCCGCGCGGCTCACCCTCGCGCGCAAGTGAGCGTGAGCGGTCTCCACGGCACGGACCCGGTGTGGTCTCACGAGCGCCGCCAGGCCGAGGCGAGCACCCACGCCGTGCTTCATGCGCTGGGGCTGTGTACGCTGGGGCGCATGGAGGCACGCGAGCTCAAGCGGATGTCGGTCGCCGAGTACGTGGCCCTCGATCGCGGTGAGGAGCGGCGCTTCGAGTACGCGCACGGCGAGGCCTTCGCGATGGCGGGGGCCTCGCTTCGCCACAACGCCATCGCGTTCAACATCGCGCACGCGCTGCAGGCCAAGCTCGCGAGCGGTCCGTGTCGCGTGTGGGCGGACGGACAGAAGATCGAGACGGCGGCCACCCGCGCGTTCCACTACCCGGACGCGAGCGTGGTGTGCGGCCGCCCGACGGTCAGCGCCGACGACGAGAACGCGATCACCAACCCCTCGGCGCTCTTCGAGGTCTTGAGCGAATCGACCGGCGATTGCGACCGCGGCGGCAAGTTCGATCACTACCGGACGATCGCGGAGCTGCGCGACTACGTGCTCGTCTTCCCCGACGAGCGCCGCGTCGAGCACCGCAAGCGTGTGGCCGCAGATCAGTGGCTGATGAGCTACGTGATCGGCGGGGGCGAGGTCGTGCTGGAGGGCTGCGGTGTCGCGCTCTCGCTCGACGAGGTCTACGCCGACCTCGACCGCGCGAAGACCTGACCGGGCTGACGCGATGTGATCTGCACCCAACTCGATGTCGATGTCGAAGGCGATGTCGAAGGGGTGCAGTTCAGCCCAGACCCTGGCGAGCGGGAGCGGCTCGTCTCTCTTGCCGAGGGCTCGGAGCAAGGGTCGGAGGCGGTCGTCGCGCCCCGCGAGCGGACGGGCACGACGGTGCACCAGAGCTCGTGACCGTCGTCGAGACCACGCGCGACGGGTCGAGCCTCGGAGAGCCAGACGCCGCGCAGTCTGGCTGCCCGCTCCGCGCCCTTCAGCGACGCGCTCTGCCACTGGGCCGAGCCCAGGCTCGCGGCGCTGCGCGCGCGGAGCGATCGCGGGCTGTCGGAACGGCACCTTCCACCCCTACGGGACGATCCGACACGAACCCTCGCGCTCCTCGCACCCTTGACCGCGGGAGCGAGGGCTCCGTGACCGTTCCGTGACGATTTCAACTAGACTGACGTGTCAGTACAGTTGTAGACCCGGGCCCATGGCAACCCTCCCGGTCTCTGGCGCTCCCGGGCGTGAACGCACGCGGCGCGCGGCCGCGTTCTTCCGGCTCGAGGGCGTGATGCATGCGGCGCCCGCATGGAGCGGCGTCGCGTTCCTCGCGTCGAACGCCGCCTCGATGCGGATGCGGCTGCTCGGGCTCGGCGGCGCGGTCTTCTCGGGAGCGCTTCGCGGCGTGAGCCTCGCGGGCGCGGGCCTCGCGGGCGCGGACGCGACGCGCCTCTCGTGCAAGGCCCTCGCGGGGATCAGCCGGGACCGGCTCGAGGTCATCGGGGAGGACTACGCGCGCGACGTGCTCGTGCCCGAGGCGCGCGACGAAGCCGTGTGGCTGCTCGAGGGCGCGCGCCGCGACGGCCTCGTGACCGTGCTCGTCGCGGAGTCGATCGCGCCGATCGCCGACGCCTTCGCGCGGGTGCTCGCGAAGGACGGGCCGGGCTTCGACCTCGTCCTCTCGAACCAGCTCGAGCTCGACGCGCGCCAGCACGCGACCGGCTCGCTGCTCGAGCCCGTGATCGGCCCCGAGATCGATCCTCGGCGCGTGCGCGAGCTCGCTACGGCCCACGGGCTCGATCTCGAGACGAGCCGCGCCTACGGCCACGCGCGCACGGACCTCGTGCTACTCGGCCTAGTCGGGCAACCGTGCGCCATCGAGCCGCGACGCTAGCTCGCGAGCGACGCCCGAGACCTCGACTGGCCGATCGTGCGGGCGGCGGCGCCTTTCTCGGGCAGCCCGCCCGCGCGCACCGCGCTCTCCCCCGAGCCCCGCGACGCAGACGAAGGAGCGCTGGCCCGATGATCGAACGACGCGAACGGCGCGACGGTCCCGCACCCGAGGCGCGCACCCCTCTCTCGGTTCGCGACTCCCTGCGCGGCAAGCACGTGCTCGTCACGGGCTTCGTCGGCAAGGTGCTCGTAGGGATGCTCCTCGAGCGGGTGCCCGACATCGGGCGCATCACCATCCTCGCGCGGGGCAAGAAATCCCAGCCCGCCGCGGCGCGCGTGCGCCACCTCTTCGAGCGCAGCCCGGGCCTGCGAAACCTCCGCGAGCGCCACGGCGCCGGGCTCGGAGCCTTCCTGGCGTCCCGCGTCGACGTCGTCGCGGGCGACGTCCGCGATCCGCTCTGCGGCATCGACCCGCGCGTCGCCGAGCGCCTCG
>JBKDQC010000224.1:0-3107 GCA_046342295.1 Deltaproteobacteria bacterium
GCGCCGGGATGTTGACTCAATGCGAGTGACCGACGCTGTCAGAGCATGAGTCACTTGGATTGACTCATGCTCTGACGTTTCTTGCCGGAGGGTCTGGCCGCAGCCCCTCCCTCTCGCCGAGTGAATCGGCGAGAGCCTCCCGCCCGCGGATTCGAGCCCGTGTCACCCGCCTCGATCCATCCGAGTGCCACGTGCTCTCAGAGCAGGAGTCACTTGGATTGACTCATGCTCTGACGTTTCTGACCGGAGGGTCTGGCCGCAGACCCTCCCTCTCGCCGAATGAATCGGCGAGAGCCTCCCTCCCGCCGATGCGAGCCCGTGGCACCCGCTTCGATCCATCCGAGTGCCACGTGCTCTCAGGTCCCGACCACGTACAGCAACTCGCGGTTGCGAAGGTGGCTCACGCGCCCAACCTTCGTTCCTTCCGGGTTGAAGATCCCGATCTGGGCACCGACGTAGCGCTTGTAGTCGTACTCGAGCACGCGGACCGGGCCGCGCTCGGCGAGGATCTCGACCGCGCGCTCGGGCGCCAGAAAACCCTCGTCGTTGAAGGACACGACGAGGCGCGGCGCCCGCACGGCGCGCACGAGCTCTCGAAATGCCGACTCGAAGCGGGGCCGGGAGTTGAAGTCGCTCGTCCGCTCCTTGGTGTCCACGCGCTTGCAGGCGACCCCGTACGTGTCGGGATGGTCCCAGCGCACGAGGGTCTCCCACACGTGGTAGTTGCCGAGGTACTTGTGCTGGTTGTACGGCGGGTCGAGGTAGGCGAGGTCGACCTCGTGCGCGCGCGCGACCGCGAGCGCATCCCCCTCGACCGCGCATCCCTTTCCCGCCGCTGCGCGAGGCAGCACCTCCGGCAACCTGAGCTCGAGCTCGTTGTGTGCGCGCGCGGCCCAGCGCTTGAGGTAGGCCATCTGCACGCCCGTCGTGGAGTCGACGCGGTCGGCCGCCTCCATGAGCGAGACGAGCAGCACGGCCTCGAGCTCCGGGGGCAGTCCCTTGCGGGCGATCGCCTCCCGAATCGCGTCGACGCGCGCGCCGTTCTTCGGATGCACGAAGCGGCTCTTGAGGCAGAAGGTCTCGGTGAAGTAGCCAGGGCGGCCCGGGAGGCGAGATAGCTCCTGGAGGAGCCGCTCGGCGTCGCGGAGCACGTCGTCTCGGTCGGCCTGCACGTAGCAGCGCGCGAGCGTCGCGGCATAGGCGTTGTGGTCGTTGGCCGTGACGCGGTAGCCGGCGCGCTTGAGCGCGTGACCGACCCGCGAAGTCCCCGAGAAGAGATCGAGCACCGAGCGCACACTTGCGAAGCCCGCGATCACTTCGAGAATCGCCGGAAGCAGCAAGCGCTTGCTGCCGAGGTACTTGATCACCCGCGCACCCAACCCGAGCTCCGCGCCGCCAGGCCCTCGGTCTCTCACCGAGTGAAAAGAAGGAGCGAGGATCCGCACGGGTGGTGCATGCTGACATCCCGGGCCCCGCCCGCGAAGCGAGGGTCGCTCCGCGCCTTCCTCGGCACCTGTGCCGGCAAGCCCCGGGGGACGGGGAGCGGTGACGCAGAGGAGACGAGCATGCGAGGCGAGATTCCGTGGCACGGACATTCCAACGACGAGGTGCTCTCCGCTCTCGAGGGCTTCCGAAGCCGTGACGTGCCGTGGCGCGAGGGCAAGGCCTTCGGCTACGTGTTCGACGCACACCATGCGGCGGTCGAAGCAGGCAAGCGCGCCTGCCTCGCGTTCCTGGCCGAGAACGGGCTGGACCCGACCTCCTTCCCCTCGCTCCTGCGCCTCGAGAACGAGGTCGTCCGCATGTGCGCCAGCCACGTGCACGGCGGCGCAGAGGTCGTGGGGAACTTCACGAGCGGCGGCACCGAGTCGATCCTCCTCGCGATGAAGTCTGCGCGCGACTGGGCGAAGAAGAACCGGCCCGAGCTCTTCGCGAACGGAGCGCGTCCAGAGATCCTGGCGCCCATCACGGCACACGCCGCGTTCCACAAAGCGGCAGCCTACCTCGAGCTCGGCCTCCGCACGTTCGACGTCGACGCAGACAGTTGCCGCGCGAGCGCCGAGATCGCCCGCGCAGAGGTGAACGAGCAGACCCTCGTGCTCGTCGGCTCGGCGCCGTCGTACGCCTACGGCGTGATCGACGACATTCCCGCCCTCGCGGCGCTCGCCGCCGAGCGTGGCCTCTGGATGCACGTCGATGCATGCATGGGGGGCGTGGTCCTGCCCTTCATGGAGAAGAGCGGCGAGCCCGTCGCTCCCTTCGACTTCCGCGTGCCCGGCGTCTGGAGCCTCTCGATGGATCTGCACAAGTACGCCTACTGCCCCAAGGGCGCGAGCGTGGTGCTGTACCGCGACAAGGGCCTACGAAAACACCAGATCTACGCGTGCTCCGAGTGGGCTGGCTACACCATCGTGAACGCCACGGTGCAGAGCACGAAGAGCGGCGGCCCGCTCGCCGGCGCGTGGGCGACGATGATGTGCATGGGGCAGGAAGGCTACGTCGAGATCACTCGGCAGATGCGGGAGGCCACGCGCCGCTTCGTCGAGGGCATCGACGCGATCGAAGGCCTGCGCGTCGTGTCGCGCCCCGACATGACCCTCGTGGCCTTCACGACCCGCCCCGACGCGGGCTTGCACGTCTTCCACCTGCCCGATCTCATGAAGAAGCGCGGTTGGTACATTCAGCCGACGCTCGGCACGCGGCAACGAGAGCGCTCCGCGCTGCCCGAGCACGTGCACCTCTCGAGCACGGCGGCGAACGTGCCGCACGTCGAGCAAGTCCTCGCAGATCTGAGGGCCTGCGCGGAGTTGGCGCGGCAGATCCCGCCGGACGACACCGCGGCGGAGGTCGCGCTGATGGCCTCTCGAATCGACCCGGCGACGCTCGACGACGAAGCGTTCGGGCGGCTCCTCGCCATGGCAGGGATGGGCGGGGCGGGCATCCCCGAGTCCACCGCCGGCATCAACCTGATCCTTCAGGCGCTCGACCCGGCCTTCCGAAAAGCCATCGTGATCCACTACCTGAACGACCTCTTCGTGTGAGCGAGCCTCTCAGAGCATGAGTCACTTGGATTGACTCATGCTCTGACGTTTCTGACCGGAGGGTCT
>JBKDQC010000225.1:0-20815 GCA_046342295.1 Deltaproteobacteria bacterium
GTGGGAGGTACCATCGCCTCGTAGGACCGCTCCACGTTCGCATGGCAGTACCGGCAGTCCATCCCGAGCTGCCCCGCATGCAGCCGATGGCTGAACGGGACGGGCTGGGTAGGCGCGTAGCCGACCTGCGTGTTCCAGGGCGAGAAGTAGTAGGCGACCACGAAGGTCACGACGCCACCCCCCACCGCCAACGCCAGTGCCGCGACGAGCGGCAGCAAATTCAGGGTTCTGGGGAATATCTGCATGTCGCGCTCGCTCGTGGCGTGTTGCCACGAACCGCGCGGGGTATACGCGGCGCGCTCGGCATGATCAACCCCGAACTCGGGGCGTTCCAAGGGGGAGACCCCAGACCGCGGGATGCGATGCGATGGTTGTCGAGGCGGCGCCGGGTGGACGCGATCCTCGTCACCGTTCCGCGCGTCGGAGCAGCTCGCCCGCAGCGGCCGCGTGGGTGGGACAGACCCGCGAGACCAACCTCACGCGGACGCGAGAACCGAGGTGGTCGCGCGCGAGCACGCTGACCTCGCTGATCACCAAATCAGGCCCCGCAGCCTCGGGGTCGCCGTCGGGAAGGAGGACGTCGATCGCGACGAGCGCACCTTCGTGAAACGCGTACATTTCGTCCCGGCGCGCCAGCAGCAAGTCTCCCGTTCCGTCGAGCGAGGTCGTCCACCCCTCCCCGCCGCGGGACTGCCGAACCTCCTCGGGCCTCGAGCCCAGACGCAGCCCCCGGACCGAAGACACCGGAGCGCTCATTGCTTCGAGGCGCGCCAGAACGACGCCGACGATCGCCGCTCCGCTCGCAGCGATCGAGACGAGGATCGCCAGACGAACGGCCCATGAAGCACGCACCTTCCGAGGGCGCTCGCTGACCGCGCCCCCACTCATGGCGCAGGCTTGCGGCCGAGGAGCATGCCGTCGGGCGTCGTCAGGAGAGCCACCTCGAGGTGAGCGGCGGCGATCTCGTGAAAGCGGCGCATCGCCGCGGCGTCCGGGTGGTCTTCGAGCAGTCGTCCGAAGAAGAAGACGTTGTCGGCGACCAGGAGCCCGCCCGGCCGCAGCTGGGCGACGGCCCACTCGGCGTAGCGATCGTAGCGCCCCTTGTCGGCGTCCACGAACACGAGGTCGAACGGTCCGCGTTCCTCCAGACTGCGAAGAGACTCGACCGCGTCACCGAGGTGCACCTCGACCCTCGCCGAGAGCCCTGCGTCATGCAGGTTCGCGCGCGCCACCTCGGCGTGGCGGGGCTCGATCTCCAGGCTGTGCAGGGTTCCGTCAGCGCCGAGCGCGCGTGCGAGATGGATCGCCGAGTAGCCTCCGAGCGTCCCGATCTCCACCGCGCGGCGGGCTGAGATCGATCGCGCCAGCCAACCCAGCAGGACGCCCTCGTGCGGACCGACCTGGATCGCGGGAATGCCGTGGAGCTCGGCGGCGCGGAACGCCTGCTCGAGCGGAGGGTCGTGCCGCGCGTGCACGCGGGCGAGATGCTCGATGACGAGGGGGGTACCGTAGGTGTGTCCGGCGCGCGAAGAAGGGTCAGCCATGGCGTCGAAAGAATAGGGGAGCCGGCCGCCCGGGGAAGGCGGTACCCTATCCTTCGTGAGGATCACCCCCGGTCCACCTGCCGCTCCTTCCTCGAACACTCGGTTCGGGCCCTACCAGGTCGTCGAACGTATCGCGGTCGGAGGCATGGCCGAGGTCTTTCGCGCCACCGAACCTCGGGCAGCCGGCGAGCCTCGATCGGTCGTGATCAAACGCATGCTGGCATCGCTCGCGACCGAGGCGCCTGCGCGGGCGATGTTCGACGAAGAAGCGAGGCTCGGGAGTCTCGTCGACCACCCGAACGTCGTGAAGGTACTCGGCAGCGGCGAGCAGGACGGGCTCCCCTATCTCGTGCTCGAGCACGTGCCCGGCATGGATCTCTGGCGCCTGACTCGCTGGCTCGCGCGCGAGCGTCGGGTGCTGGGCGTCGACCTGGCAGTTCACCTGATCCGCGAGCTGCTCTCGGCACTTCACGCGGTCCACGAGGCCATCGACGAATCGGGCCGCCCCCTCGGCCTCGTGCACCGAGATGTGAGCCCGAGCAACGTGCTCATCTCCACGCACGGTGAGCTGAAGCTCGGCGACTTCGGCATCGCTCGGGCCCTCCTGACGGAATCCTACCCTCAAGCCGCCGCGGGCGCGCGGGGCAAGGGCAAGCTCGGCTACCTGAGCCCCGAGCAGGTGGAGGGCCGAAACGCCGATCGGCGGGCCGATGTTTTCTCGGCGAGCGTCATCGCTGCGGAGCTCCTGATGGGGCATCCTCTCTTCCGCGGCAGTTCGGAGCTCGCGGTGCTTCTGGCCATCCGTGACGGCGACATTCACGCCTTCGAGCAGGCAAGCACGGGGCTCCCCGACGCGATCACCGACGCCGTGCGTCGCGGCCTCGCGCGAGAGCCCGAGTCCAGGGCCAAGACCGCCGCGGAGCTCGCTGCGCTGCTCGAGGCCGCCGACGTGGGCTCGCGAGCCGCAGGCGAGTCCTCTGCGCGCCGCGCGGCCGTCGTCGGAATCGTCAACGAGGCCCTTCGTTCTAGGGGGCCGTCAGGAACAAGCGGCGCGCATCCCGCGCTGCGGGACGACACGCGAACGACCGAGCCGCCCCAGCTCGAATACCGCGTGCGGACCTCGGACGGTCGCGCGCTCGGGCCATGGACGTACGCGAGGCTCATCGAAGCCGTGACCACCCGTGAGGTCGGCTCGGGTGATCAGGTGGCAGCCGAGAGCGAGGCGTTCCGGCCGCTCCGGGAGATGCCGGACGTGTATCGGCACCTTCCGGCCTCGAGCCTCGACGAGCGCACGCACAAATACGCAACTCCCGCAGCGCCTGACCGCGCGTACGATGTCAGCGCTGGAGGCGTCGGCCTGGCGCTGGCGCAAGCCCTTCTCGAGAAGGAGACCGGGCTCCTGCTCTTCGAGCAGGGGTCGGTCCGCAAGGAGGTTTACGTCGTCGATGGAACCCCAGAGTTCGTCTCCTCGAACCTCGCGAGTGAGCTGCTCGGTGAGTTCCTTGTCGCGCGCGGCGTCATCTCGCGCGGCGAGCTCGACATGGCGCTCGCTGTGATGCCTCGCTTCGAAGGACGACTCGGCGAGACGCTCGCCGCACTCAGCCTGGTCGAGCCGGTTCATCTGTTGCGTCAGATCGCGAGCCAGGTTCAGGAGAAGTTGCTCGAACTGTTCACGTGGTCGCACGGGCGAGGAACGTTCTTCCGCGGGGTCGCGCGCCCCTCGAGCGGTTTCCACCTCGGCCTAGATCCGTGGAAGGTCCTCGAAGAGGGCACCGACCGTCGCGTGGCGGCTGGGCTGGGATCCGACCTGAATGCGGCCCTGCTGCAGACCAAGCGACCCGCTCCGCGCGGACTGGCGAGCGCTCCCCTGAGCTCGTTCGCGAGGGGAGTGCTGGACCGCGCGACGCGGCCCGTCCCCTACGTCGTGCTCACGTCGCTTTCGCCGGAGATGGCATGGCGCGACCCGCGGCGTGCTCGCCGCGAGGTCGAACTGCTCATGTCGCTCGGCGCGCTCGTGGTTGCCTCCTGACCCCTGACGCCCATCGAGCAAGTCTTGACCCTCCGTGCACGCGCTGGTAGGGACGCCGCCCGTGTGCCCGACTCCAACGCTCGGATCTCCGGTCGCGTGGACATCCTCCGCCGGCAGCACGGTCCCCGCACCGCCGGTAGGGACCCGCGACCTCCTGCCACCCGAGGCCTTCGATCGCAGGACGCTGGTGCACTCGGTGGCCGAGGTGTTCGAACTGCATGGCTACGCGCTCGTGACGACGCCGCCGTTCGAGCTCGCGGACACGATCGAACGAGGCCTGGGCGCCGACCCGAGGGAGACGCTTCGCTTCGTCGATCCCGAGACCGGCGAGGTGTGCGTCTTCCGGCCCGATCTCACCGTGCAGGTCGCGCGGCTCGTGGCGTCAGGCCTGCGGGAGCGCCCTGCTCCCCTTCGGCTTTACTACGAGGGTCACGTCCTCCGCGTGCGTCGAGGGCGGGCGCGTCGGCAGCGACAGATCGCGCAGATCGGCGCGGAGTGTTTGGGCATCGCGGGAGCGGCGGGCGACGCCGAGATCGTCGAGCTCGCCTCGAAGAGTCTCGAGCAGGTCGGTCTCTCGCACCACGTCGAGGTGGCAGCCGTCCCGATGGTTCGCGCGCTCTGCGACCGCGTGCCTGCGGAGCGCGCCGCGATGGTGACAGAGGCGCTCTCGAGAAAGGACGCGCGCGCCGTGGAGCGCGCGCTCAGCGGCGCAGGACTCGACAAGCCGATCGTGCGCGCGCTGGTGGAGCTCGAGTCCCTGATGGGCGGCCTCGAGGTTCTTGACCGCGCTCGACCGCTGCTTGCGCACCTGGCGCCCACGCACTTCGACGCGGTCGCCTCTCTCTGTGAGGCGCTCGCCGAGCGAGGCCTCTCCGAACGCTTGCGCCTCGACCTCGGGGAGGTGCGCGGCTTGGACTACTACACCGGACCCAGCTTCGCTCTGCTGGCCGACGGCCCCGGCGAGCCGTTGGGAAGCGGAGGGCGGTACGACGACCTGCTCTCCCGTTTCGGGCGGCCTCTTCCCGCGAGCGGCTTTGCGATCGACGTCGACCATCTCGCGTGGGCGATCGCCGCGCAGGGACGCGCTGCGAGACGGGTGAAGCTGCGCGTCGTTGTCGCCGGACCGCGTGCAGCCCACGTCGTCGACACGTTGAGGCTCCTCGGAATCCGAGCAGCCTGTGTCGAGGCGGGGCCCGACGCGATCCTCGAGTTCGCGGCTGCATGGCAGAATGATGCCGCGGTCGAAGCGACCGAGCGCGGCGCCTCGATCCAATGGGTCGGCGGTATCCGCGAGGGGTGTGCGCTCGCTGACCTCGGCGCGCGTCTCCTCGAAACACACCAGCGCGCGAGCGCGGAGGGCACAACATGTCCGTGACGGTGGTGGTCGGTGCGCAATGGGGCGACGAAGGAAAAGGCAAGGTCGTGGACGTGCTCACGGAGCACGCCGACATCGTCGCTCGGTACAGCGGCGGCGCGAACGCGGGCCATACGTTGGTCGTGGCCGGCCGAAAGACCGTGATCCGGCTCGTCCCGTCGGGGATCCTCCAGCCGAAGCCCCTCTGCGTGCTGGGCTCAGGGATGGTGATCGACCCAGCGGTGCTGCGCGGGGAACTCGACGCCCTTGCGGCCCACGGCGTGGACACCAGCGCCAAGCGAGTCCTCATCGCGGAAAACGCGCACGTGGTGCTCCCGTACCATGTCCTGATCGACCAACTCCGCGAGGCCGGCCGCGGCGCGATCGGAACGACCAAGCGAGGCATCGGGCCCGCGTACGAGGACAAGGTCGGTCGGCGTGGCATCCGCATGAGGGACCTGCTCGACGATGCTGAGCTTCGGACTCGCATCTCCGACGCGCTCGAGGCTTGGGCGCCGACCATCGCCCGACTTGGAGGTGAGGTCCCCCAGACCGAGCCGATCGTGGAGCGCTACCTCGAGCACGGGCGCGCGCTCGCGGGGCTGATCGGCGACGCGACGGGAAGACTTCAGGACGCCGTGGCCGCAGGAGCCAGCATCGTCGCAGAAGGCGCCCAGGGGTCGCTCCTCGACATCGACCACGGGACGTATCCCTACGTGACCAGCTCGACCGTGCTCGCGAGCGGAGCGGCGACAGGGCTCGGGATCGGTCCGACCGCGATCAAGTCCGTGCTGGGGATCACGAAGGCCTACGCGACGCGCGTGGGCGCAGGCCCTTTCCCGACCGAGCTCCACGACGACATCGGAGAGAAGATCCGGCAAGCGGGAAACGAGTTCGGCTCGGTCACCGGTCGTCCCCGACGCTGCGGCTGGTTGGACCTCGTCGCGCTCCGACACGCAGCACGCCTCAACGGGCTGACCGAACTGGTCATGACGAAGGCGGATGTACTGCGGGGTCTGGACTGCGTTCGTGTGTGTGTGGCGTATGAGGTGGATGGACAGCGCACCCATCGAGCGGACGCACGTCGGCTCGTCGACGCGCGCCCCATCTACGAGGACCTCCCTGGTTTCGAGGATGACCTGTCCTCGTGTCGCGCCATGACGTCGTTGCCCGCGACGGTCCGGCGCCTCGTCGAGCTCGTCGAGACGCACGCTGGAGTCCCCGTGAAGTGGCTCAGCGTCGGCCCAGAACGCCAGCAGTCCGTGCGCCTGCGGTACTCGGTCGTCTCCGACCGGTGAAGGCTCCCCGCGAGCTGCCACGCGGGGAGTTCGGACGCGGAGGGTCCGGACGCGGGGAGTCCGGACGACGCGGGGAGCTCGGCGGGCTCGGCTCTCGAGAGACCGCGCGCAACAGCCCGCGCGTCAGTAGAAGACGCGGACTCCGCCGAACACTTCGAACTTGTTGAACTGCGCGGGATCGACGAAGCCGACGTTCGAGTACCGGTACTGGGTAAACTGACCGGTGTAGCGGAAGGTCGCGTTCACCCCCAGCCACTCCGTGAAGCGATACTCCGCGAACAGACCACCACCGACCCGGATGTCCTCGCGACGCCCTGCGGTGCTGTCGATGATGCGCATTCCGTCCGCGCCACCCCGGATGAGACCGAAGTCCGCGAAGCCGACATCGAAGTCCAGAGCGAGGAGGAACGCGCCGCCGACAAGCATCTGGTAGCTCAGGTAACCGCGATCGCGTGAAAAGTAATTCCCGAGCACCGACGGGAAGAAGTCGCGATCGTAGCCGATCGAAAGGCGCATCCCCTCGGTGATGGTCCAAGCGAGCTCGGCCTGCGCGACGACCGAATCGTAGTCCTGGTCGATGGGGGTTCCGTCGCTGAGAAACGGCTGGAAGAACCCCGCGGCGTAACCCACCATCGCCGTGGCGGTGATGTTGTCGGTGATCGCGCCGTTGAGGCCGAGCCGCGAGCGGAGACGAACGTTGTCGTTCACCTGCGCGGGAGCATCGAGAGCGACGGAGAAGTAGTCCTGGACGTACAGGTTGGTGTCGTGAACGAGCGCGGTCTGCGGGAGAAACCTGAAGGTCTCCTGCAGCGTCACCGTGTGGTTGAAGGAGTTCCCGTACTGAAAGCGCGCGCCCTCGAAGAACTCGAGACCGAACGAGTATCCCGCGCGGACCTGAACCATGCCGCCCGTCGTCTGGAAGGCCAGGTCGAGTCCAGCCTGGTTGCTGATCCTCGCCTGCGAGACTGGGTTGAAGTTCTCCGTGAAGGGACGGATACCGCGCGTGAACGTGTCCCAAAGCGTGAACGAGAAAGGCCGCTCAGGGAGCACCTGAAGGCGCACGGTACCGCTCACGTCGAGATTGCGCCGGTTCGGGTCGGAGAAGAACTCGTAGTACGCGGCGGACACGCCACCGCGGAACGCGACGCTCGGTGGAGAACCGCCTGTGTCGTCTCGCGCTTCGCCCTCTGTGCGGCGACGAGCCCCGACCGTCGAGAAGAGGAAGTGCGGCGTTATCCGGAGGAGGCCCGTGTCGACGCGACCACGACCGTCTGAACGCGGAATGGGGTTGTCGTCGGTGAAGTAGAGGTTCGAGTCCCACCCGACTTCGGCCCCGATGCCGGGATGAAGTTCGAAGTCGCCGACGCGAAACCCAGGCCCCTCAGTGCGGGCCCGGTCTGCGAGCCACGCGTTCTGAGCCGCCCCCGAGGCCGCTGGGGCGAGCACGAACGACGCGAGCATGAGACCGAGCAGTCTTCGCATGAACAAGCTTGTCCTCGCCGGCGCTGGCGCCTGGGCCGGCGCTCGCGAGCGCCGCCCAACAAGAGAAAGACCGGTTTCGAGCCGTCGCCCGCACATCACTCGGAACGGACGGCGCGGAGTATATCGAGGGGGTCCCCGGTGTCAACGGACAGCGAGAGACCGCCGGAACCCGCCACCTTTGTGTCGCCCTCCCGGTCTCACGTTCACGGGTTCAGTTCTGCGGCTCGAACACGAAGGGAAACGTGTAGCTCACGCTCCCGCCGTCCGGGCCGGGGTTGAAGCGGAATCCTTGGACGACGCGGACGACACAGGACGCGACCGCGTCGCTGCCCGTCGTGTTCTCCGCGGCGCGCACGCCCGAGACCGACCCGGACTCCTGGATGGTCATGGCGATCGCGACCCGTCCCTGAAGGGTGGGATTCTGCCGAAGCTCCCGCTCGTAGCAGGCCTGAATCGCAGAACGCCGGGTGGTGATCATGCGCACGACGACGGACTGATCGAAATCACCCGAGCCGCCCTCGTCTTCGACATCCCCACCGCTGAAGCGCATTCGAGCACGAGGGGCGCGCTCCTGAAGCGCTTCACCCTCCCGTCGCTCAGCGGTGGCTGTCCCGTCCCCAGCCCTGCGGAGCCCGCCGAGCTCCTGGCCGGAGCCGACCTGGTTGCCGCCGCCGCGCTCGCGGAGGACGCCGCCCGTGTTGCCGGACGCCACGCCCACGCCTTCCGCCTGGGCCATGATGTCTTCCGCGCTTCCCGTCACAGCGCCGCCCTGGAGAACGTCTGCGAAGGCACCCTCGCCTCCCCCCAGAGCGCCGAGCAGGAGCGTTTCGACCTGCTGGACCGCATCGCTTGCTGCCATCCGCGCGTCCGTGTCTGCGGCGGCCTGCTGCTCGCTCGGCGTGTTCGACTCCGAAGGAGCCTCAGTCTCACGCGGCTGGGGCTCGGCCTCCGCGGTCGCTTCTTCCGGCGCTTCCTCCGTGGGCTCCTCGGCCTCGGTGGGCTCGGGCTCGGGCTCCGGCGCAGGAGGCTCCTGGAAGATCAACTCGGCGACCTGGTCTGGGATGGTCGCAATGGTGGGCTGCATCGGCCAGTCAGCGTTCTCGAGGAAGATCACGAACCCGAAGTGGGTCATGAACGAGAACATCACGAACGCCGTGAACAACCAGTCGATGCCAGCCGCAAAGCCCCCCACCACGGCCGCCGGGAGCTGAGGTCGCGGTTGAACGGGCGGAGCGTCGATGAACTGGAACAGGAGCGTCGTGTCACCGATCGTGACCCGTCCTCGCGACGTATCGGACAGCTTGACCTGCCAATACTGTCCCGCGTTTCGGGCCGCCCCACTGGCCCGGAGGTTCTCCAACTTCTCGACACCGCCAGCGAGCCCGACGCGTCCTCGCATCGCGTCCGTGAAGTTGAGGATGTAGTCGCCACCCACGATCTGGAACACTTCGAAGCTGCCTGGCAGGCCGGCGACGATGAAGTGGTTCTTCTCGGAGGAGCCGACGGTGACGGTCTCCCGCGTGCGGATGATCCGCTCCTCGACCATCTTGTCGCCCTGGATCACTCCAATCCGAAGCACTTTCGGCCCCGCAGGACGAGCGGAGACCGCCTGCATCGCCATCGTCATCGCCCCGGGCCGGCCGCTTGCCGCGCGCTGCTGACCCTGCGGTCCCTGCTGTGTCGGTGTGCTCATGTGTTTCCTGATCGTGTGTGTGGAGACGGCGCCTCGCGCACACCGTGACCTTGGCGGGCGGAAAAAGTTCCTGGGAAATCTACCATCGCAGCGCGCACGGGGTCCAGCGCTCGAGCGTCAACAAGACTCTCGACCGATCGCGCGGTCGAGCAGCTCCCGCATCGCGGCGAGCCCGGCCAACGCGCTGCGCACACGCGACCGAGCGAGCCCACCGAGGGCGACCGCGCTGCCCGAACCCGCGACCGCGAGGGCGAGGGCAACTGCGGCTCGCTCGCCGGCGATCCGACCGACGCGGTGGGGATCGAGATCAAGGAGCCCGTGATCGGCGCGAAGCCACGCGACTTGGTGCGCCACAGCGAGCAGCCCCACGAACGACGCCAACATTCCGAGGATCCGGAGCCATGGAAGCCCGCGCGTCAGGCCGCGCTCCGCCTGGAGCCCACGCTCGCTCAGGAGAACCCACGCTTCCTCCTGGTCGGCAGCGCGAGCCGGTGTCTCCAGCAGAGGCAGCGCACCCCCCGCCTCCACGAGCGCATCCGCGATCTTCGTCCTCGCGGACCGCCGCAGCCGACGAGCCAGCACCGTGGCGTCGACGCCCTCACACCCTCTGCGGAGTTGCCACCCCCCGAGGGCCACGATCGAAGCCCACAACGACAACTGGGCGGCACAGATCGCTTGAAACATCCCTGAGCCCCTGGGCACGGCTCAGAAGGGATCGCCCTGCACGCTACGCAAGATCTCGCGCGTGAAGCTCGTGCGGAGATCCAGGACCTCGTAGCCGATGCTCGAGCGATTCAGGATGTAGAACGCGTTCGGTTTCTGCACACGCCCCTCGATTCGGATCTCGTCGAGTTGGATCACGCGAGGCGCTCCGCGAGGCCGCCCCTGCGCCTCGGCAACCGACACGCCACAGAGGGCGCCGCTGCCGAGGACCACCAGGGTCAGAATCGCCCGTACGGTTGCTGTGGTCATTGGTCTCCTCCGCTCGGCGGGGTGTCGCCGCCGGTCCCATCGCCAGCCGGAGCCTCCCCGCCTGACTCCGCTTGACGACGGGCAGCGCGCGCGGCGTCACGTTCCGCCCGTGCCCGGTCACGCTCGATCACCCGTCGAACGCGGTCGACCTGGCGGTTGAGGTCATCGATGAAGGTGCTGGACTGGTCGTCGCGCGGGAGCCGCGCCCCCATGCCGCTTCGATACTGCGTCAGCTCCTGCTGAGCCCGCTGGAGCATGTCGAGCTGCTCTTGACCGACCAGATCGTTGGCCTGCGCCCAGTACATGAGCCCGATGTTGTAGTGGACTTCCACCGTGCCCGGACTGCGCGAGATGACCCGATCGAACTCTGCTTTCGCTTTGGACCACTGCTTCGTCGAGCGGTACGCATCGCCGAGGTTGAGATGCACCGCCACGAGATCGGGGACCAGACGCGAGACCGTCTCGAACTGCTGAACGGCTTCCTCGTAGTTCGCGCCACCCAGCATGAGCACCCCGAGCCGCATGCGGGCATCGGCGTAGTCGGCGTCGAGCTCGACCGCCCGCCGGTACTCCGCGATCGCGTTCGCGAGTCGGCGCTCCCCCTCGTACATCTGCCCCCGAAGGAAATGTGCCTCGGAGTTGTTGCCATCGATCGAGAGGGCCTGTTCGAGGATGGATTGCGCCAGCTCGGTGCGGCCCATGCGCAGGTTCGCCTTCGCGAGCACGATCATGGCAGGCACGAAGCGCTCGTCGCGACGCAGCGCCGCACGCGCGGTCGTCACGGCATCCTGGGGGCGATTGGCCGCCACGAGCGAGTCGGCGAATACGGCCTGTACCGCGAGGTTGCGAACCCATCGCTCCGCGACTGGTTGTGCGAAGGAAACCGCGTCGGCGGCGCGACCCTGTCGGACGTAGATGCGAACGATGCCTTCGAGCGCCCGCTCGTAGTCCGGCTGGACCCGCAGGGCCTGGCGGTAGTAGCTCAGCGCTTCATCGAACTGTCCGGCCCGGTCAGCGAGGACACCGAGGTTGTATGCGGCTCGGAACGCGTTTGTATCCGCGCTGAGCACCGATTGAAACTCCCGGCGGGCCGCATCGAGCTCGCCACGCCCCGCGGCAGCCACGGCCCGATCGTAGGCCTCCCTGGCCCCGCCTGTCATCGGCCGGCGTTGTGGCACAGGTTCCCCGGTGTCGCCCTCCGGCCGACCCCAAGGGCTCTCCTGAGGGGTGGCCGTGGTCTCCGTGCCAGCCGCGTCCGGACCGGAGGCGGACGGATCGGATGCCGCGCCGGGAGTCTCGCCGTCGTCCGGGCGCGCTGCTCGGTCGTCCGGCGTGGTTCCGGTCGACGCCCCCCCGGACCCACCACGGTCCTCATCCCTCGCCTGCTCCGAGCCCCGGGGCGGGTCGCCCTCGTCGTCCGGCTCCACCGACCCGGGCGGTGTCACCAACTCCGAGCCCGCGGATCCTCGGTCGCCGCGCGCGCCGCGGCGGACGGTCCCCGAGGAACTGGAAGAACCGCCGGAGGGCCCGCACGACGCGAGGGCCAAGATCACGAGGATGACGGGTAGGCGTGTGGTCATGTCGATGACTCGGACGCTCGAGGTGCGCAGCGGATCACTCGTCCGCTCCTGCGAGGGCTGGCGCGGCGAGCCCCGGATCCATCGGCAAGGTCTGACCGGGCCGCGCTCGCTGGAATTCACCTGGCGTGTACGCACCGAACGAAGCGTCCTGGGCTTGCTGCTGCGCGATGCACTCCGCAATGCGCTCGTCACCATAGCTCTGGAGACGTGCCACAGCGGTGCGGGTGAACTCGTTGTCGATCGCGCCCGCCCTGGCTGCACGCGCCGCGAGCGCGTAGCGGGCCACCGCGAAGCACTCGACGGGGCGAATTTGCTCCTCGAGGACCTGGCGAACCTGATCCTGGAACTGCAGTTCCACCTCGGAGCGGACGTCGGCCGAGGCGCGACGCATGCGCTGCTGGAGGTCGTCGGGGAGAGGCGTCAGCGTGGCGTTGATGATGGCGCTCGCGAGGATCTCGTACGCTTGTCCTTGCTGCACGAACGCGGCGATGGTCCAGGTCGGGCGCCGGTAGCCGAGGACCGGCGCGTACCCATCGACCACCGTGCGGACTTCCCGAGCATCGTTGTCGATCTGTGTCCGAATGGCCTGCACGAACGACTGCACCGTGGGCTGACGTCCGGGTGCGACGCGGACGCTCTCCCGCAAAGGAGGCAACCCTTCGTTCGCAATCGTGAAGCGGGCCTGCGCCGCGAACTCCGCGGCCGCCGAGCCTGGCTGCTGTCCCGAGCGCTCATAGGTGGAAACCACGTTCTGAAGCGCCGCCCGGGTGTCACGCTCCTGCCGCAGTTGCTGGCGGGCTTCGACGATGCGCCACGCCGCGGTGACGAGCAGCTCCCCCGCCCCCCCGTCGCTCCGGTAACGATCGAGGAAACCCTGCATTTCCCGGATGGTGCCGGCCCAATCGCGGCGCCGGTACGACATCTCCGCGACCCGGTAGTGCGCGACACGCCGGGTCTCGATGTCTTGCACGGCTTCGGCCGCGCGGCGGTAGTAGTCCGCTGCCTGGGTATAGTTCTGCTGGTACTCGAAGATGCGGGCGGCGTTGATCAACGCGTCGGTGCGCACCTCCCTCTGGGGCGCTCCGGCGAAGCGTCGGTCGTCCGCGAGCACGCGGTAGCTCTGGACGGCGCTGTCATAATCGAAGTTCCGGTTCGCGCTGAACGCAAGCCGGAAGTAGGCTTGGGCAAGGATGGCTGTCAGGGCCTCGGTCTCCTCGGGCGTGCGCCCTTGACGCGGCCCGACCTCGTCGATCACGCGAGAGTACAGACGCATCGCGGAGTCGTTACGGCTCGTGCACTCGAGGGCGATGGCCGCCTGGATCAAGGCCTGCGGCGCTTGCTCGTGGTCCGGTCGGGCGTTGACCGCGTTGACCATCGCCGTGGCAGACTGTTCGTAGAGCAGACGCTGACGCTCGGTGATCGTCTCCTGGCACAGACGGTCTGCCGGCGTCCCTTCATGCGCTTGATTGAAGAGCTCGACCGCACGGCGGAACTCGATGTTCGTGAGGCTGCACTGTGCGATGCAGCGGGGCTCGGTCTGCTGCGCTTGGCAGTTGCAGTCGCCGCTCGGCGGCGGCGTCTGGCCAGCCTCGCCAGGCGAGAACGTGCACTGACGTTCGATCACTGCCCGTGACAAAGCCTCCACCGTCGCGGTGTCGTCGAGCGCGAGCGCCATGTTGTAGAGGTTCTGCCAGGCGACCTGACCCTCCTCGGAGGCGGTGGGCCCCGAGCAGCGCTCCTCGAAGATTCGACGGAAGCGGTCTCGGGCCTGCGGCCAGTAACCGTACGCGTAGAGCAACAGAGCGTTGTTGAAGTCGTACGAGGCCCGAACATGCTCTGAGTCGGCGCGCTCGTCGATGCGTGCGAGGTAGATCTCACGCGCCTGGGCGACCCGCTGCACGATGTCCGGCATCTGCACGGGGCTCACGCGGGGCGGGGTCCCCGAAGGCTCAGGAGGCTCGGTCTGGACGGCGACCTAGCCTCGCCCGACAGCCGAGTCGAGGAGGCGCTTGAGCGACTCGACGACGCGACGTGCGGAGATGCTGAGGAACTGGTCGTCGAGATTGGAGTCGCGAACCCCAGCGTAGGCCTGGGCCGCTTCCTCGTACTGCTCCGACCAGAACAGACACTCCGCGAGATTGTACTGGAGCTCGTAGGCGTCAGGCCGGTTCGGGTAGAGCTCGATGTAGCGCCGGTACATCCCAGCCGCGGTGTTGTACTCACCGATCGCCTGCTGGAGCATCCCCTCGTCCTGGTTTTGGACAGCGCGTCGGCGGAGGACCGTGGCCTGCTGGTGGTGGTAGATGGCCTGTTGGATGAGGATCTGCTCGGCCATCTCCTCGGCTTGGCGCTGCTCCCGCGGGTGGTCGGGGTTCGCGTCGTACCATTCACTGCCCGGAAGGAACTGCGTGTAGAGCTCGCTGATCCGCAGCTCGTCTTCTCGGCGCTGGAGGCGCCGGTACGCGCGCGCGATCAGCATCGCGATCTCCGGGTTTCGGTGATGGAGCGGGAACCGTTGCAAGGCAAGCTCCCACACCTGAATCGCGAGCTCGTATTGAGCCTGGTCGAAGAAGACCTGACCCGCATGGAAGTAGACCTCGGCGGTCCACGGCCGGTCCTGCGGGAGCAGGCTCGGGTCCTGAAGCCGCTGGATCGCCGTGGGCAGCCCCTCCTGCGGGTCGGGCAACTGGTTCTCGTTCCAGTCGTCGTAGGCGAACGTGATGCCCATGTACTGGATGGCTTCCGCGCGAAGCTCGGAGCCCGCCCGCCCGGTCCGCTCCTGCTCACGGTCCGACCAGTCGACGAGCTGGGCGAAGTGCGCGATCGCCTCGGGGTACCGGCTGGCTCGGTAGTAGGCCCAGGCGACCTTGTAGAGCGCGAGGTTGTAGTTGCGGTCCTCGGGATTCGCGAGGACATGCGAGTACGCACTCACCGCACGCTCGAGGAAATGGGGCTCGAAGTCGAAGTCGAAGTGGTACTCGCCGATACGTAGCCACGTCTCGCTCACGAACTCCGCGTCGGGCGTGATCGGCCGGCAGTCTGCGTACGGATCGTCGAAGGGCGCCTCCGGCCCATCGTTCGTCGGCGCGAGGATCGAGGCCGCTGGGTGGGCTGCGAGGTCCTGCGGAGGAGGAGGCTCCTCGGGCCGCGGCGGCGGGGCCCCCGTGTACGTGAAGCGGTTCGCGCACACGAGATTGAGCCACGCGAGGCGCGCCTCCTCCATGTTCCCCATCTCGTTCAGGCAATAGCCGATGAGGTAGTAGACGCCGTCGATGCGTCGATACCGGGGGAACCGAGCGACGAGGTCGCGGTAGAGGTTGATCGTCGGGTTGAAGTCGGGGTGTCCTTCGGTGGCCGCCGGGTCGATCTCGGTCGCCTCGGCGAACCGAATGGCCGATTGCTCGTAGTACAGCTCTCCGAGGCGAAACATCGCGTCGGGCGTGTAGGTCGGGTCCGATGGGTACCGGCGAATGAAGCGCTCGAACGCCCGGATCGCCGCGTCCCGGGCGTCGTTCTGGAGACGCTCCTCCTCGCGAATCTGGCGCGAGTATCCCTGCTCTCGATCCCGGCGACGCTGCCCGTACTCTCGCTGCAGGATCGAAACGATCGCGCCGCGGTAGGAGTGACCGGCCTGCGAGAAACGATCGACTTCTGCTTCCATCTCGCGCAGGGCAGCGATTTGCTCGGGCGACGGTGGCGGGCGGTCGTCACGAATCCGGCGGTCGGTGGTATCGAGGAAGGTCGGCGGACGCACATCGACGGTTCCCGCCCAAGGGTCCGCCGGAGCCGTCGTGCCGTCCGCTCCGGAGCCGGTCCCGTCCGAAGCCGCTGCCCCGTCGGACACGGCCCCATCCGCGGGTTCTGTCCCGTTCTCCGCTCCTGGCGTGACGACGGTGCCGTCCGTCGTGACCGGGTCAGTCGGCGCGACCTCGCCAGCCGGGTCGGCCTGCGCCCGGGCCGAACGCGCGGACGATGCAACGACCGCCAAAGTCAGTAGGCACGACACGACCCCGGTGAAGTGCACGGCCATGCGAGCGCAACGCCGCGTTCGAAGGTCACTCATGGCTGCGCACCCTCGCCCGCTTCCTCGCTCGAGGCGCCCGTCGGGTTGTTCTCGTCCATGATCTCGCGGAAGTCGTCATCGAGCGCCTGCAGCTCCCTCTGGCGCTCGCGGGTGAGAATCTCGACGCGCATGCGGTGCTCCTCGCGCACCGCCCAGGTGACGTCGATGCGACCGACGTCGGCCCGGAGGACGAGGTCGTAGAAGCGTCGCTGGACGAGCCGGAAGTTGTGATAGGTGACGGCCCCGACGACCTCTTCGGCCTCGGTGTCGAGCTGAGCGAGCGTCTGCTGGTATCCGACGATCCGCTGGCTCTCCTCGTCCACCTGTCGTCGGATTTCGGCAGCGCGCTCGTTGGCGACCCGCTCGAGCTCGCCGTCTCGCTGATCGAGTCGACGCTCCGCTTCCCCGAGCCGCCGCAGCAACTCGTCCGTCCGACCGCCACCGCCGCCGAGCCGCTGCTCTCGGGCAATCAATCGGTTGTATTCCTCGCGAATGCGGCCCTGACGTCGGTAGCGGTCATCTCCCGCACCGACCTGGAGCCGGGCGCTCTCGAGCGCGACCCGGAGCTCCTCGATCTGGCGACGGTACTCCCGAACGGAAGCGCGATGGTTGGCGGCTTCAGCGCGAACGGCCGCGTCGGCGTCCGGGACCGGGGTGCGGTTCGGAGAATCCAGGTAGTGCTCGATGCCGGTCACACGGGCTTCGATCCCCAGCAGAACGACCTCGAGGCGGGCAAGCTCCCTCTCGAGGCGGCGGATTTGCCCGAGGATCTCATCGTCCTGCGCCGCGATCTCCTCGTCCGTCGTTGGCATGTTGTCGAGGTAGCGCTCCAGCTCGCGGCGCTGCCGGCGCACTTCGGCCAACTCGCCCGTCCCTCCCTCGGTGGCGAGCAGGGAACGTCGGACCCTGGTGATCCGGTTGTGCAGTTGGGTCGACCGCTCGAGCTGGCGCCGGAGGTCGGCGAAGATGCCGACACGGGTCGCAGAGGCGAGCGCGGCGGTCAGGCGCTCCACCAACTGGGTCGTCTCGTTCACCAACTGGCGAGCTTGTGCAAGGTCAGCGAGCGTGTCCAAGGCGCGGTCCATGTCGCCCTCTCCGCGCCCCCAGCGCTGTGCCGCCTGGGGGAGGAAGGCGTTGGCGTCGAACACCTCGCGGTTGTCGTGGACCAGCCCGCGGAAGAACGCGAGCGGGTCCGAGTCGTGGGCCCGGAGCATGTCGTCGAGCTCACGGCGGACAGGGTTGAACTCTCGGTAGACTTCCTGGAACACCCGCTCGGCCTCCTCGAGGCGCCCGTTCCTCAGCAGCAGGTTCCCTCTCAGGAGCTTGCCATCCGGGATGTAGCGGGAGTCCGGGGACGCGAGCGTCAGGACCTCGAGAGCCCGCTCGGCGCGGACCGAGTCACCGCGCCGGATGTGGACCCACGCCAGCTCGTACAGGGCGATGTCGAAGCGGGAGGACGTCCGCTGCACGGACGTGTAGGCCTCTACGGACTGCGCCAGTTGGTCCGTCTCGTAGTAGAGGCGGCCGAGCGCGAGATACGAGAGCTCCGCGACTTCCTGATGTTCCGGCGTCGTGGCCTCTGTCCGGAGCACCCTCGTGAACGCGTCGATCGCCTGGGGGTATTGCTCCCGGACCGTGAAGATCACGCCGATGAAGTAGAGGGCTTGAGGGTAGTAAGGGCTCCCCGAGGCGACCGCCTCGAAGGCCGCCCGCGCCTGGTCGAGCTGAGAAGCATCGATCCGCGCCCGGGCCGCGGGGTCTCGAAGGACGTCCTCGGTCGGGACGGCTCGGTTGAAGAGGTACTTCGCGCGGAAGTAGGACGTCGCAGCCTCCACCTCCGCAGGAGGAAGACGTGACAACTGCTGAAAGACCTCGTCGATCCCATCGAAGTCCCGCGTGTGAATCGCCACCTCGATGAGGCGCCCCAACGCACGCTGCACGAACGGACGGAAGCGAGGGTCCGCCGAACTGGCGATGACCTCCCGGAAACGTGTTCGGGCGCCGAGATAGTCGCCGGCGCGGAAGAGCGAGTCCGCCAGAAGAAACAGCGCATCCGAGTACGCAGCATGCTCGCGATGGTTGTCGACGATGTCGGTGAAGATGATGGAGGCTCGAACGAAGTCCTGCAGCCGGTAGAACAACTCCCCGTCCGTCAACCGCTCTTCGACGAAAGTCGCGCTGCGTCGTCCCTGTTCTTCGAGCGGCTCACGCACGAGCGCATCGACCTGCCCCTCGATGCTCGTGGTCTCACGTGTGATCGCGTCGAGGTCCTGTGCGACCGCCGCCGATGACAGCGACCCGCACAGAACCACGAGCGCGACGACGATGGAACGTCGTCGCCCGCCGATCACTCGCCGCTCTCCCCGTCGGCGGACGCCGCGTCGCCCGAGCGTCCCGCTCGACCCTCCGTGCGTTCCGTGTAGCGGACTGCCGGCCGTTCCTCGAGGGGAGCCGTCGGCCCGCCCTTCTCATAGCCCACCACCCGGATCGTGACCCCCTTGCCCTCGGGTGCGCTGAACGTGTAGCTGGAGCGAACGCGGAATCGGTAACCCTTCAGGTAGGAGAAGATCCCATAACCGTTGCCGCGATACTCGAGGTTCACCGTGATGTTGTGATCCCCGGGCACGATGGAGCCGTTGTAGACCTCGAACTCCGTCTGGTCGCCGAGCGGCCCCTCTTCATCGGCTTTGTTGAAGATCCGAGCGCCGTCGAGCGCGTACTGCACCTTCACGAGTCGGTACGAGGACGACATGCGGTTCTCGTGGACGAGCACCGCTTGGGCCCCAGCCACCACACCCTGGAGCACCGTCTCCGCGAGCAGTGAGAGGCGCGCTTTCGAGCGGAAGATCTGCTCCTTCAGAGCGTCGATCCGCTGCTCGAGGTCGCGAAGTCGCGTCGCGTACGTCCCAGCGTCCATCTCCTGGTCGGCCTGCGTCACGGCAGCGGAGGCGCCGCTCGTCACGACTTCGTCGCTGGAGCCGCTCTCGGGTTGCTGTGACGGGGCGGCTTGGTCGGGCGAATCAGCCGGGGCCGTCTCCTGGGCGACCGCAAAGCCACCTGCCAGCGTAGCAAGGGCCACCGAGAGCCAAAGGGCCATCACCCTGCGCATGCGAACTCCTTGATGGGCCGCGAGTAGCACGGGACGTGCTGACCGGGGCAACGAAGCCGGACCGGGGGTGGAACTGTCGGGCGCTCGAGCCCACCCAGGGTCGCCGAGGCTTATACCAACCGAGGTCTCGAGGGTCAACGACGGCCCGGAGATCCGAGGAACCTGAACGGATGCGGTTTCGGAGTGGCAACGGATAACGAGCGCGATCGCAGTGGCGCTCGTTAGAATCCGCGGCCGTGCGACCCGCCAGGCACAGATCGAACGCGAGGCCCATGCGTCTCGGCCACCATGAACCAAAGGTCACATTGCGCCGGGATGGCTCACTCGGGAGCCGCGGCTGATGGACCCGCGCGACGCCGTGCCCGACGAAGAGTTGCTTCGCCGTTTCCATCAAGGGGACGAAGCGGCGTTCGAGGTGCTCATGCGTCGTTTCGAGCGCCCCTTGTACAACTTCATTCTCCGCTCGACCCGGGATCCCGAGCAGGCGTCGGAGCTGCTGCAGGAGGTCTTCCTCCGAGTCGTGCAGCGTTCGGCGGAGTTCCAAGGACAGTCGAAGGTCGGGACCTGGCTCTACACGATCGCGCGCAATCTCTGCGTCGACACCGCCCGCAAGATGAGCTTCCGGCGCCATCGATCGCTGGATGCGCCGATGGGCGGCGAGACGGAGGACGGCCAGTCTCTGATGGACCGGGTCCCCAGCCCACTGGCCGGCAGCGACCGGAGCGCGATCGCGAGGGACCTGTCGGTCCGCATCGCCGCAGCCGTGGAGGCCCTGCCGGAGGAGCAGCGTGAGGTCTTCCTGATGCGCGAACTTCAGAACCTCCCATTCAAGGACATCGCCGATGTGGTCGGGGTGCCAGAGAACACGGTCAAGAGCAGGATGCGGTACGCGCTCGAGCGGTTGCAGCGCGCGCTCTCCGAATACGAGGACTACGTGAAGGAGCTCGACCGCGAATGAGCGTTTCCCTCGGACGAGAGAGGTCATGAGCAATCCTGTCGAGACGAGCATCGATTGCGAGCGCTGCGAGAAGAGCCTCGTGTCCCTCCTCTACGGGGAGATCGATGCCGCCGCGGCAGCGCATGTTCGAGGGCACCTCGACGCCTGCGCAGCCTGCAGGCAGGCGTACGACAAGATGGTGAGCGGCCGCGCCTTCGCGCGGAGGTTGCCGCTCGAGTCCGCACCGTCGATGGCGAAGGTCCTCGAGGCCGCACGGCAACAAGCAGCGTCCGCCCGGCTGGCACGGGAGCAGGTGCGCACTGCTGCACCTCAGGATGCGACGAGCGCACGCGCGCCGTTGAGACAAGTCGCGCCGGAGGACGACTCGGCGGGGAGCTGGTTGCGCTGGCTGGGGGCGATCGTGATGGGGCCTCAGCTGGGCGTCGCGACCGTGCTGCTCCTCATCGTGGGGATTGGTCTCTGGTACTTGCCTCACTTGGGGGGCGGTCCGGAGCGTGAACCTTCACCCCTCCTGGAGCCCGAGCCGCCGCTTCCCGTGCAGGGCAACGCGCTCGAGCCTGCGGCCCCGCTGCAGCTCGCGCACGACCCTCGTACGGGCCGGGTCCGAGTCGATGAACAGCCCGCAGCCACGGGCGAGGAGGGACGCCCGGCAATCGCTGCTGGCGGCTCGACGGCGCCAGCGCGCGACTCGGAAGAGCCCCGCGCACGTGAGCTCGCCGCGGCCGAGACGTTG
>JBKDQC010000226.1:0-7381 GCA_046342295.1 Deltaproteobacteria bacterium
GAACACCAGCGTCGCCGCGCGCGGTCGCGTCGAAGCCTCCACGATCGGCGAGCAAACTGCGCGTCGCGCGCCACCGCGTCTGGCGATGAGCTGGCGGCCGAGCCTCAGAGCATGAGTCACCTGGATTGACTCATGCTCTGATCCCGCCGCGGAACCTGCTACCAATCCCATGGTGGCGTTGAACCCGCGCTTGGCCCACCTCGTGTCTGCGTTCTGGGCCGCGTTTCCCGATGGGCCGCCACCCATCTTCGAGATGTCGTCTCCCTGGCCGGAGGTCGCATCCGCCGCGAGCGAGAGCGAGGGCTTCACCTGGCGGACCGCGCCCGAGTCGGTGCTAGACGCTGTACATGACGCTCTCCCGTGGCTGGACGCAGAGTCGTTCGTCTACTGGCTTCCTGGACTTCTACTCGACCTTGTGGTCGACCCTTCCCGGGCGGGTATGCGTGGCGACTCCCTTATCCTGGCCTTAACCCCACCGGGCGCGTCTGATCTGGCCGACGATCGACGCGCGCTCGACCGCTCGCGCGCCCACGGCCTCTTCGACGAGGCCACCCACGGGGCTACGCCGTCGCGCAGGCCACAGCCTGGCACCGGCGCGTGCGCACTCCGCGCTTCGAGGCACGCTGGAGTCGCCTGACACCAGAACATCAGTCTTTGGTTCGTGACGCGCTCGAGTACCTCGCATGCGAACACGCGAGGGAGGATGCGGCCGAGGCGGTCGCGAGGTGGCGCAGGGCAAATTCCGGTTAGGGAGCAAGGTATTTGGGCGGCGTGCATGAGCGCCGAACGTCAGCGACCGCGTCGCTCGAGCGCTTCCAGCGCGAAGAGCCTCTCGCACACGGTGTGCTCGCGTCGGGTCGCGTCGGAGTGAGCAGCCAGCGCGGCCCGAAGCGCTTGCAGCATGGAGGGCTCGGCGCCTCTCGCCTTCAGGTCCGAGAGCAACCTCTTCGCGGAAGCGTCGAGATCGCGTGCGCTCCGAAAGGCGCGGCTGACGGCGCGATGCCGAGCATCGAGCCGTGCGTCTGCGCGCTCCACGTCCGGGTCCTTGGCCCTGCCGATGGACAGCAGCGCCACGCGTTCATCGCGACCCGGATTCAC
Organism: Deltaproteobacteria bacterium; assembly: GCA_046342295.1. Taxonomy (GTDB): domain Bacteria; phylum Myxococcota_A; class Polyangia; order Polyangiales; family Sandaracinaceae; genus JAFLCL01. The sequence continues at coordinate 1,099 of JBKDQC010000226.1, forward strand.
TCCTCTGGAGCGCGCTCGAGATCTTCGGGGCCCGGCGGAGCACCCCTCTCGCTTGACCCCGAACGACGCGGCCCGGCTCATGAGGCCGCGCGAGTCCTTCTTCTGGAAGGTCTGCTTCGCGTCGAAGTCGCCGTACTTGCTTGCGTCGATCCACACGATGCCGCTGCCGTCGTCGAGGCCCACCTGCGTGGCCACCTTCTCGTCGGTGACGCGCTCGGTGACGGAGGCGTTGGCGACCTACCACGTCGCGGTGGCGAGTGTCTCGCAGTTCAGGCACCGGGTGCCGGTCACGGGCGAGGTCACGAGGGCGTTCGAGAGCCGCGGCGACCCGGGCGCCGACTACGGCGGTCCACCGTCGGAGTGATGCTTGGCGTCTTCTGGCGGCGTGCCGCAGCCGGCTTGAGCACGGGCGCGGGCGTGTCTCGCGCGCCGCGGTCGCGCGCGCGGCCGTGCACCTTGAGCGCATCGTGGAGCAGGCGCGCCGCGCGCGTCTCGCGGAGGTCGACGCGACGCACGAGCGCGATGGTGTCGTCGAAGGCCGGCGCTTCGGGCGCGAGATCCACGAGCGTGCCCGCAGGCAGACGGTGCGCAGCGACGCGACGCGGCAGGATGCCGACGCCCGCACCGTCGATGACGCGGCCGTTCACGAACTCCATGCTCGAGCAGGTGAGGTGTCTGCGCGGAGCCGTGGACCCGTCGAGGCGCGCCGAGGGCAGCCGCGCGAGGATCCACTGCACCTGCGAGAGCACGGGCACGTAGACGAGCGGCACGCGATCGAGCAACGCGAGCGGATCGCCTGCGAGCGACTCGTGCAGCGACGCGCTCGCGATGAGGCCCACAGGATCCGTGAACATCAATACGATCACGCAGTCGGGACGAGGGCTCGGGTTCACGACGGTGCCCACGTCGATGCGCCGCTCGACCACGGCCTCGAGCATGTTCTTCGAGTTGCTGTTCCACAGCGCGACCTCGATGGCGGGTTGCTCGCTGAAGAAGCGCGGGAGAATGCCCGGGAGGAAGTACGCACCGAGGCTCTCGTGGCAGCCGAGCACGAAGCGGCCACGGGGCTCGTGCTCGAGATCGTCGATCACGCTCCGCACCTCGTCCTCCGCACGCACGATGCCCCGCGCGTGCACGAGCAACGTCTCTCCGGTGCGCGTCAGCGTGACGCCCTGCGAGGTGCGTACGAAGAGCGTGGTCCCGAGCTCGCGCTCGAGCTCCTTCATCGCTGCGGTGAGGGCGGGCTGGCTCATGCCGAGCGCCCGCGCGCCGGCCGTCAGCCCGCCTCCGCCACCGCGAGGAAGTAGCGAAGAGGTGTCGACACGAGGGTGAGCTCGCCGCTCATGCGCGCGTGGTAGCCGCTCTCGTGCTAACGGCCCCGCGTGCGACGCGTCTTGCTCTCCACCGTGCTCCTGGCGCTCGGCTGCGACGAGCCCCGCGCGGACCGCGACGCCGCGACACCGGCGCTCGACGCACCCAGCGCCGATGCGGATCGTGGCGACACGGGCGGCGGTGCGTCCGACGCCGGCGCGCTCGACGTCGGCGTCTTCGATGCCGGCGCGTCCGACGCACGCGCGCTCGACACGGGCGACGGCGTCGTCTCGTTCGACGCGTTCGTGGTGCCCGATGCGTTCGTGGTGCCCGATGCGTTCGTCGCGCCCGATGCGCGCTCCGGAGGCGGCTGCGTCTCGGGCGCGAGCGGCACGCACGTCGTGCGCTTCCGCTGGCGGGGCGCCGGCGCGGGAGCGACCGCGTACGTCGACTACGAGACCAACACGCTGCCCGACACGTCGCGCTGGCGCGTCACCGCCAACTCGCGCTCGATCGGCTACCGGCCCGTCTTCGACGACGTCTTCCTCGGCGAGGGTGGCCTCGATCTCGAGGGCGCCGCGTTCATCGACGTCGAGCTGAGCCTCTCGGGCCTCTCGAGCCTGCGCGGGGTGACGCTCGCGATCTACGGCCGCTCCTTCAACACCACCGCGAGCGGCAGCTTCGAGTGGCAGACGTTCGACGGAACGGGCGCCGCGCGTTGGGGCCTCGTCGCCAACAGCGCGCCGTACGAGTGGTACGGCGCGGACGCGACGACGGAGTTCACCGCGGGCGATGCGGGCGTCCTTCTCCGCATCTACCCGGGTGGGCCGAGCGGGGCGCTGATCGTGAACCGCGTCGAGGTCTGCTTCGACGCGAGCTGAACCCGTCAGCGCCGCTCGAGGCCGGCGCGCAGGTAACGCCGTGCGTGCGCGCGGATGCGCGCGAGCTGCCCGGCGTCCAAGAAGGGCGGGGTCGTCCCGTCGCGGTCGTAGCTCATGAGGTTGTCGCGCGTACGCGAGTGCGGGTTACCGAAGTAGTGGCCGAGCTCGTGCGCGAGCGTCGTCGGCCACGCACGCCTCGAGAGGATCACGTAGTGGACGTTGCGCGCGGGCCGAGCGCGCCAGTGAACGCCCATGCGCTCGTTCGGCGGATCGTCGACGTCGACGAGGCGCTCGGTGAGGAACACGTTCACGCGCGTCGGCTCGCCCCGAGCGCTCAGCGCGACACGCGTGCCGAGCGCATCGCGCGCGGCGCGGTCGTCGATCGACGCGAGCGAGGCCTCACTCGGGCTCGCGCGCACCTCGACCAGCTCGAGGGCGACCTCCGCGGGTGCGAAGAGCGCGTTGGCCTGACCGACCTGCGCGTCGAGCCACGCGCGCGCCGCGTCGGGAGCGTCTGCGTGCACGACGAGCGCGAAGCTCATCGGGGCAGACGTCTGCGAGCGGGAGGGGCTGCCGACCCCGAGCACCACGAGCATCGCCACCACCACCACGAGCGCGACGCACGCGCGCGCGGGCCGCGTCACGCGCCGAGCTTCGCGCGCACGATGCGCTCGAGGCCGTCCTCGAATGCGAGCCGGATCGCCAACCATCCCGCACGGTGGATCGAGACCGGGTTGAGCGCGAGATCCGACACGCGCGGCCCGGAGAGATCGGCGCGGCTCATCGAGGCGTGCGTGTCGCGCGCCGCCAACGACTTGGCCCCACCACGCAGGCGGTCGCCGAGGCCCACGATGCGGCGCGGCTCGCGATCGAGGAGGTACACCGCGAGTTCACCGTCGTGCGGCGTCGCGTAGAAGACGGTGTGCGCGCCCGCGGCGATCACGCCACGCAGGCTCGAGAAGTCCGCGCCGGCCTCGATGAGCGGGCGCACCAGGCCCGACTCGCGCACGATCTCGAAGAGCGCCTCGTGGCCATCGGTGCGGCGCACGCCGATCGTTACGCGCGCCTCGTCGGCGGAGACGAAGGCCCCGAGCGATGCGAGGGCCCGGCCCGTCGACAAGAGGACGTGCTGCTCTTGGCCTCGCATCTCGAGCACGACGCTCCGACCGCGGACGTCGTCCGCGCGCACGATCACGCTCTCGTTCACGACGAGCGGGAGACCGAAGTGACGAGGCAGGGTCGTGTTGTCGAAGAGGGTGACGATGCCGTCGCGCCAGGTCCCGACGATCGGGCGATGCTGGGCCGTGCCGCGGAACGCGAAGGTGCCTGTGCCGCGCTCGTCGAGCGGATCGGCCGTCGGCCCGAGGGGGCCGAGCGACGTGAGGCCCGGGTGGCGGTTGTCGAGCACGGCGTCGGCGATCGCGCCGTCGTGCACGAGGAGCACCTCATGCTCGCCGCGCTTGGCGTACCAGCACGTACCGCCCGCCGCGATCGCGGGGTGGCTCACGACGTCGTGGTCGCGGTAGGCGGACGCGACGTCGAGCGCACGCGCGGGTGCCGAGCCATCGCCCACGAGCACGGCCGTGGTGCCATCGGCGCGGCGCGCCGAGAAGGCGACGCGGCCCTCGGCGTCGACTGAGGGAACGTACGGCGCGAAGCTCACGAGCGACCGACCGGGTGCGGCTTCGGCGATGGTGCTGAGCTCCATCTCTCTCGTGCTGGCTAGCACGCCGCGCGGTCATGCGGGGACGCTTCCGTCGACACGCGGGAGGCCTTTGGCGTGTCGGCCGCGGCCAGACGCAGACCCTGCGCCCCACACGGTCGGCCGCGCCGTATGACCAACCGCCTCAGCGTCCGCGGCGGCGCGGGGCCGGTGCCGCGGCGGCGCGGCGCGCGGACACGGGCGTCGGCCGCGGCGTGTCGATCGGTGCGAGGCGCGTCGGCGCGGTCCCAGCAGTCGGCATGACCGGGTCCGGATCGGCGAGGAACTCGAAGTGCATCGTGCCCTGCAACGTGTCGCGACCGAGCCAGTAGAAGCCGAAGCGCTCGAACTGTCGCACCCAGCACTCGGGCATCTGCATGCGCTCGAAGAGCGAGCTCACCTCCTGCGCGCAGAGAGGGTCATCCGTCCACGGGGGCGAGCAGCCGCAGCACGTGCGGATGCTCGGATCGACGTCGATCGCGATGCCGTACACGTGATTGGACACTTCGCCGTTGTGGTTCGTGTGGCGATCGCGGATGCCGGAGAGGCGCTGCGCGCGGTACGGCGTGCTCCTGCATTGCGCCTGGATGGCGCGCCCGCGTCCTGTGCTCGCGCATCACGCGGCGCCGCCGGGACGATCACACCGAGCGCGAACGCAGCGCCGGCGAGGAGGAGCACGGAGAGCGAGCGAGGAGCGAAGGCCGTGGTCGTTCCGGGCCGATGGGTAGCCCGCTCGCCCAACATGTGCCCGCGCTCCCCGTTCAGGCCCTCGCGCCGTGCTCACGCGGGCTCAATGCCCGAAGAAGACGGTCAGCGCGAAGACGGTGACCATGTTCATCACCGCAGTGCCACCGAGAATGAGCGAGCCCTCGACGAAGCCGCGCGCGCCGCGCGCATGGAGGAGAAAGAACGGCGCCGCGACAAGGAAGCCCGTGCACACGACGAACGCGAGCGTCGGGTCCCCTCCGCGCACCGCGACCTCCTCGCCCCGCTCCAGCGCCGCCGTGTCCTCGACCACTCTACGCTCGATCAACCACGCCACGATCGCCGCACCCACCGCTGCCCAGATCAGACTCGTCATGAGAACCATGAGACACCTCCTACGGAAGAACGCGTCTCTCATCGGCCCACCCCCTCGGCCGTTGCGTGGGCCCCGTAAGGACCCGCGCAGAAACAACCTATCCGTTTCGCCGCCGGGGCATCCCCGCCAGAGCCGCCGGCTCTCCTCGAAATACCCCCAGTATTCCTCGTCGCTCGGTCAGCACTGGCGGGGCGCCGCGACGCCGATCCGATCAGGTTCTTCTGCACGGGCCCTAACTCTCTTCGCGACGCCGACCGTTCTCGTGGAAGCGCACGATCTCGCCCGCCTGGCAGGGGACCGATTGGATCTCGTGGTCCTCCGCGAGCCAGCCCTCGTGGAGCCGTCCGAAGAGGAAGACGACCTCCTCTTGGGCCGCGAAGGGGATGCCCAGCACGTGGAGGATCGCCGCGGAGCGCGCGTGCGAGAGGGCGCCGCTGTCGCCGAAGACGAGCTCGGTCTCCGCGGGGAACGTGAAGCCGTCGAGGGTGAGGGCCGCCCCGAGCGTGACGGTGCGTAGCTGCCGGTGCTCGAACACCCCGCGGCGCCGGACCGCACGCGTCGTCACCTCGGAGGCCTGGGCCCGACACCGCCGCCGATCCATCCCACGACCTCGCGAGACTCCATGCCTGCGGCCTGCCCCGTCTGTTCTCGTCCCAAGAGCAACACGGCGGTCGTGTGCCCGCACTGCGGCGCGGTCGAATCCACGCTCGACCCTCGCGATCCGAAGCGACCGTTGTCCGGACAAACGACCCCTGGGTTGCGTGAGCGGAACGTCCGCGTCTGCCTGAGCCACGCGATCGAGGGTCTCGGAGGCGCTCGTCGCGCGTTCCTCGCACCGCGTTCAGAGGCCGAAGTCGAAGTCCCGTGGCGGTGGGCCGCGGGCCCGGCGGATGGGCTCGAGCTGGTCAGGCAAGCCCTTGGCGCGGAGCAGACGGACGAGGCCCTTCTCGTCGAAGAGGGTCGCGACGTCGTTCGCGGCGATCAGCCGCGAACCAGAGACACAGCATGCGGTGGCGGCAGGGGCACGCGAGGCTGTCCAGCCCGAGCCCATGCTTCATGAGCTCATGCTCGTCGAGTCATGTCCGGCGTGGCCCCCGAGGCCCACATCCTGGCGCGCAGCGCGTGCCTTCTCGGGAGCGTCGAGCGCGCGATCGCATCGGGCAGGCGCGGCCGTCAGATGCACGATGGGGGCACCGCGACCACGCACTCGCGGCTCACGCAACGCGCGACTCCGCACCCGGGCGGCAGCTCGGGCGAGAGCCGACACTCCGAGCCGTCGCTCCAGCAGAACCCGACCGAGTCCTCGTA
>JBKDQC010000227.1:0-3587 GCA_046342295.1 Deltaproteobacteria bacterium
GCGGAGCGGGACGACCTGGAGCCAGCAAGCCAAGCTCACCGCCTCGGATGCGGCGTGGGGTGACGTCTACCTCCCGGTCGCGGTGTCGGGCGACACCGCGGTGATGGGCGTGAACCAATACAACGACGACGGCTCGACCAACAGCTCGGCATACGTGTTCGTGCGGAGCGGGACGACCTGGAGCCAGCAAGCCAAGCTCACCACCTCGGATGCGGCGTTGGGTGACCAGTTCCACATCTCGGTCGCGGTGTCGGGCGACAGGGTGGTGGTCGGCGCTCTCGAAACCAACAATCCTGGCTTGGGCAGCGGTTCGGTGTACCTGTTCGTACGGAGCGGGGCGACCTGGACGGAACAGGCGAAGCTCACGGCCTCGGACGCGACGCGCGGTGAGACCCCGCCGCCGCCACCGCCCGAGCCGGGCTGGAACTGGGGTGACGACTTCGGCATCTCGGTCGCGGTGTCGGGCGACACTGCCGTGGTGGGCGCGGCCCGAGACGACACCACATGGCTGGGTGATCATGCGGGCTCGCGCGGCTCGGCATACGTGTTCGCCTTGGACGCTGCCGACGGTTCCAGACGCGCCCCCTGACGCGGCGATGCGAGGGTTACCCTCTCTGCGTGCGGCCCTAGCCTTGCCCGCCCTGCCGGTGCGCTCGGCGGCGGTCACGGGCACCACGAACTGCGGCGTGGCCGAGGCGGGCGCGCTGTATGTCGCGGAGTCGCCTGGCACGAGGCTCTTCAGCCTGGAGCTCGCCACGCGGTGAGCGGGTGCGCGCCGGCGTTGCCCGCGCGCCCCGTGGACCGGTAGCGTTCCATCCGTGCGCACCTCGCTCGATCTCCGACTCCGGGTGTTCGTGTTGACGCTCGAGCCCGCGCTGCAGCTCGCGCGCGGGCTGTCGCTCTCCCTCGAGGACGTCGAGGACGCGGTGCGGAGCTCCTACGTGCAGGTGTACAAGGACCGCGGCCTCTCGCTCGAGCAGATCGCGCGCCGCGTGGGCGCGAGCCGCCGGACGATCGCCACGCTCTCCAAGCAGGCGCAGTCGAGCCGCGCGCCCCTCGAGCACAGCGCCCGCATCGGCCTCCGGCGTGAGCTGATCCGGCTCGTCTCGCGCTCGCCCGGCGTGCTGCTCGAGGACGCCCGCGCCGAGCTGCGGGCCAAGCCGGACATGTTTCACGACGAGCTCGGCGTGCTGATCGAGGAGGGCGCGATCGAGAGCCGGGAGGGAAAGCTCGACCTCACCCGCGCGTGGAGCTCGTTCGAGGGAGGCAACGAGGCCGAGCGCCTCGACTCGCTCCGGCACTTTCTCCGCACGGTGGGTCAGACCATCCGCAGGCGCTTCTTCGCGCACGTCAGCGACGACGAGGCGTTCGCGCGCGTGCTCACGTTCTCGGCCACGCCGGAGGGCTTTGGAGCGCTCCGCCGCAGCGCTTACGAGCTCCTCTGCCGCGAGGCCGCGCAGGCCGACGAGGCCTCGAGGGCCTCGCCCATCGCGACCGAGGCGTCCGTGGCGTTCTGCGTCACCAAGCTCGAGTGAGCCGACCGAAGCGCCCGCCGGGCTTCATCGCTCGTAGAGCCGCTCGAGGAGCGCGATCACCTCGGCTCGTTGGCTGACGGGGGTCGGCGCCAGGATTCCGCGCGCTTGGAGGACCTCGAGCAAGAGGCGCGGCGGGACGAAGTTCTCGCCCACGGCGGCGGCGTGGCCGACGACGACCTCCTCGGTCGCGACGCGCGGGTCGGCAGTCACGACATCGCTGTACTGCTCGTCGAGCCCGAAGACGAAGTCGTCCGTCGCGCAGCGGCCGTGCTCGTCCTCTTCCCGGCAGCTGCCTCGCTCGTCCGTCACGACCTGCAGGTGCGAGGTCACTTCGTCGGCGAGCGGCGCCGGGTTCGTCATGAAGCCCGAGCCCGGCGGGATCTCGTTCCACTTGTTGCCCGCGATCGCCATGCATGCCGCGACGGTGGCCGACAGCGTCAAGACGTGCAGCCAAACGAGACCGCAGTCCGCGGACGAGGCGATCCCATCGAACGGGGCCGACACTGTCACCAGGCGGTACGTGAATCCGGGCTGGGTGACGAGGGGGCGCGGCAGATCAGATTGCAGCGCGCGCCGCGCGATCAGGCCTCCCTGGCTGTGGCCGAGGAGGGTGATCTCGTGCGGCTCCCAGCGACGCTCGAGCGCGCTCAGCGCGCTCGCCAGCTGCGTGGCCGAGGTGTTCAGGAAGTCGCGATCGTTGTAGTTGAAGCACAGCGTCTGCTGATCATGCGCCTCGAAGACCTGCGCGAGGGTGCGGAAGCGTGCCCCCGACGACGTGCAGCCGTGGACGAGCACGGTGAGGGGACGCTCCGGGTCGAGCGCGACCTCGTCGGCTCGCTCTTGCATGCAGGGGTAGAGCCCGACGATGCGATCTCCCGGCCGGTCGGGCCCCGTTCGTATGAACGCCCCCAGGTTGCGCGCGCAGCCCGAGACGAGCGCCACGAGCGCGACCACGAGCGCGAGCGTGGGCAGCGCGAGGCCCATCCGCGCCGCGCCTCGCTGGGTTCGTGGCTCGCACATGTCGAGGAGAGTACGGGAGCGCGCGGCGCAGCGCACCGTCCGAGCGCATGGCTCGATCGCGAGCCAGCCGAGCACACGTCGCGGGCTCCACGCCCTCGATCGTCTTGCACTCTGCGCGCGTGGCGCCTCGCGGCCTGGTTCCCCGCCTGATGGAGCCCGGCGAGAGCGTGCGGGCGCGCGGGACTGCGCGCGGTTGACCGCGCCATGCCTGGAGAGCGAGCGCTTCGCGGCGCTCGAGCGCTTCGTGGCGGCGGCGCGCGCGGACAAGCGCTCCCGAAGGCCGTGTCTTCACAGCCCTCGTGCGCACACCGCCCGAGCGCGTCGGGGTCGTGCTCGTCGGTCAGGACCCTTACTGCGGCGACGGGCTGCCACTGGCTGGTGGTGCGGAGCGTGGCTTTCCTCGTGCATCCCGAGCGTGGATGAAAGAGTGAATCGACGTGGCAGACGCGCCGGTTCGCTGCACCCTTGCCCCATGTCGAAGCTCGACCCCTCCAAGCTCGATCTCAGCCTCTACCCACTCGTCGGCACATACCAGTATCCGAGCCACGCAGGGCTCGAGGCTGCCCTCCTGAAGGGCCTCGGGCCGGCGGGAGTTCGCGTGTCCGACGCGCCACGTGGCGCGAGCTGGTGCTCGCTCGTGACCGTGAGCGGCGGCGCGCCGCCCACGAAGGAGCTCACTGGGCGCCTCCGCGTGCACGGTCTGCAGCCCGACAAGGAGCTGGGTGAGGCACTGATCGTGAGCTTCGTGCTGCTCGACGGGGACCTGCTCGTGGCCGCGAGCGAGGACCACGCGTTCAAGCCGCCCCGCTGGTTCCGATCACCGACGCGATCCGCGCGGCGATCGAGGCGGTCTCGACGGGCGCGACCAAGCCCACGAAGGCTTCCGAGAGCGACGCGAAGGCTTCCAAGAGCGACGCGAAGGCTGCCAAGGGCAAGGCGACGAACGAGCCGTCCGAGCGCTACGTCTTCGAGTTCCCGCTGTACCGCCTGGTCGCCTCGCCTCGAGGCGAGCGTCTCGCCACGGTGCACATG
>JBKDQC010000228.1:0-3978 GCA_046342295.1 Deltaproteobacteria bacterium
ACGCGCGCGTCGCAGTCGTTGTCGAAGCCGTCACAGTATTCGGGCTCGTCGGGGTTGTCGGCGAGGCCGTCGCAGTCGTTGTCGCGCCCGTCGCAGATCTCGCGCTGGAGCGCACAGGCGAACGCATCCGGGGAGCCGAGATCGTTCGCGCCGCGGTTGCATCCCTGGAACGAGAGCGCAGCGAGCACGAACCGCGCGAGCACCCCCATCAGGCGATGCAGCGCGGACGAGACACGCGACGAGCCGAGGAACATGCGCGATCCTGACGCCAAAGCGCGGCGAGGCCAGCGGCGACGCGTCACTCGGTGAGGAAGACCGTCTCGATGTACCAGTCGACGATGCGCTGACCGAAGAACAGGAATTCCAGCGCCGCGAGCGAGAGGAAGGGCCCGAAGCGGATGTGCGGCGCGCTCGGCGCCCCGACGTCGGGGCGGTACTCGAGGACGAGCGCGAGCCCGCCGTCCTTGCGGCGGGCGCGTGCCGTCACCTTCCCGGGCAGGTCCACATCGTGGTCCGCGGTGGGGGGGCCCTGGCCCGTGACCTCCACGATGTCGGCGTCTTCGTCGCCCTCGACGGTCGGGAGCTGCCTCGAGCTCTGCGCATCCGCCACCCCGTCGAGATCTTCCTTCGCGCCGTTCTCGACGTTCGAGGCGCCCTCGACGTTCGAGGCGCCCTCGACCCTCTCGGGCCTCGCGTCGCCCTCGACCTTCACCTCGCCCTCGCCCTCGACCTTCGCGTGACCCTGGGCCTCCGCGTCGCCCTCGACGGCGGGAGAGCGCGATTCGTCCGCCCCGCCGACGACTTCGCCCCCCGGCCTCACGGGACGCCGCGATTGCCAGAGAAGCTGCAGGAAATAGCCGACCGTACCTTGCAGGCTCGCCGCCGCGATCACGAAGAGGACGCCCTGCCAGCCGAGGAAGCTCCCGATGCACATCAGCAGCTTCGCGTCGCCCTCTCCCATGCCCCGCTGGCCCGTCATGCGCTCCCATGCCCACACCGGCACGAGCATGGTGACGAGGTACGCAGCGCCCGCTCCGATCGCCATCGACTCCAGGTCGATGTCCTCGCGCAGCAGCACGGTCGCGAGACCGACCGCCGCGCCGCCGAGCGAGACCTCATCGGGGATCTGCATGTGCTCGAGGTCGACGAAGGTCGCGATCACGAGGCAGCCGACGAAGGTGAAGTAGACGAGCCCCTCGACGGACGCGTCCAGGAGGTCTCGATCCCCAGGGGATCCGATCACGAAGCGCTCCGCGACGGCCAGCGCCAGCAGCGCCGTGAGCACCTCCACCACGACGTAGCGTGGCGTCATCCTGGCGCCGCAGCAGGCGGCGCGCCCGCGTTGGATCGCGTACGCGAGGATCGGCAGGTTGCGCCACGCGGGCACCGACGCCCCGCACGCGGGGCAGTGGCTCGGCGGACTGACGACCGACATCTCCCGCGGCCAGCGGTAGATCGCCACGTTGAAGAAGCTCCCCCACAGAGCTCCCCAGACGAACCAGAGGGAACGGAGGATGGCGGGAGACAGCTCTTCGACCAGCACGGGCACCCGATGGTAGTAGAACGAGCGCCCAACGCGCGAGCCAGCGGCGCATCTTCCTCGAGCACCCCCTGCGAGGTCCCCGTGAGCGAGCCTTCCGATCCCCCCGCCGATGCCAAGACCGAGGAGGCGCTCGTGCGCGACACGCCGCGCGCCCTGGCGCGGCCGGGAACCGCCAGCGCCGCCGTGTATGCCGCCGCCGCAGGCGCCGTCTCCGCGGTGCCGGTGCCGTTCGTGGACGCGATCCTCGGCGGCATCGCTCGCGGCTCGGCGATGCGTCGCGTGGCCGCGCGGCGCGGCGTCCGATTGTCTCGCGAAGGGCGCAAGGTGCTGAGCCAGGTGAGCCTCACCCACTCCACGGGCACCGGGCCGGCTCGCCTCCTTCGGGCGGCTCTGTCGCGCGCGCTCGCGCCGGTGCGTATCGCCTCGCGACTCGAGGAGGCGGGGGCGACCTTTCTCGCCGCGCTCGTGTTCGATCACTACCTCGCGAGCTCGTCGCGGCGCGGGGGCGCGCCGGTCGGTGAGCTCGAAGCGACGCGCGTGCGCGCGGCCATGGAGCGCGCGTTCGTGGACGGCGGCCTCGAGGCGCTGCGCTCCATTCCGCTCGGCGCGCTCGAGACGATCTGGCGGGCAGCGCGCGAGAGCCTGCAGCCCGATCTCGAGGACAGAGGCCTCGTCGAGCGCTTCGTCGACCACGTGCTCGACGGAGCCGCAGACGCGCCGAACGACGTCTTTCAGCGGGTCTGCGATCTCTTCGATGCGGCCATGGCGAGAGAGGAAGGCACGCGATGAGCCCCCCCAGCCGCGGTGCGCCGGATGGCCGCCGGATCGTCGTCAAGGTCGGCTCGCGCTCGCTCGTCTCGGCGGCGGATCGCTTCAGCACGCTCGCGCGCCAGATCGCGGCGCTGCGCAAGGAAGGCCGCTCGGTCGTGGTGGTGTCCTCGGGCGCGATCGCGCTCGGGCGCCAGCGGCTGGGCTTCGCCTCGCGCCCCAAGGACATGGCGCAGCTCCAGGCATGCGCGGCGGTCGGCCAGACGCTCCTCATGCGCGCGTGGGAGGAGGCCTTCGCGCCGCACGCGATGCCCGTCGCCCAGCTCCTCCTCACGCACGCCGACCTCGCCGATCGCGAGCGCTATCTCAACGCACGGGGGGCGCTCGACGCGCTCTTCGAGCTCGGCGCGACGCCGATCATCAACGAGAACGACACCGTCTCGGTCGAAGAGATCAAGTTCGGCGACAACGACCAGCTCGCGGCCATGGTCGCGACGCTGAGCGGCGCGGACCTGCTCGTGCTCCTCACCGACGTCGAGGGCCTGCTCGACCGTGAGGGACAACGCGTGCCGGTGGTCGAGGACATCTCGCACGCGATGGGCCTCGTGAACGCGTCCGAGGGGGACGTCGGCACCGGCGGGATGGGGAGCAAGCTCGAGGCCGCGCGACGCGCCACGCTGCGAGGCATCCCGTCGATGATCGCCGACGCCCGCGATCCCGACATCCTCGATCGGATCGTCCGCGGCGACGACGTCGGCACGCTGTTCGTCCCACAGGGGGGCAAGCTCGCCTCCCGCAAACACTGGATCGCCTACACGCTGCGGCCGCGCGGCACGTTGCTCGTCGACGAGGGCGCAAAGCACGCGCTCCTCGGGGGCGGACGCAGCCTCCTTCCCGCCGGGCTCGTCGGCGTGCGTGGCGATTTCTCCCCGGGCGACTCGGTCGTCGTGGCGGACGCGAGCGGAAGGGAGATCGCGCGCGGCCTCGCCCGCTACGGCACGCGCGACGCCGCGCGGCTCGCGGGCATCGCGACGAAGGACATCGCGTCGGTCCTCGGCTTCCACGGCGGCGACGAGGTCGTGCACCGCGACGACCTCGTCCTCACCTGAGCGCGAGGGAATCGACGCGACGTCGCGCACGCAGGGCGGGCGCACCGCGCGCAGTGTGGACGCAGACGATTGGGAGTGCGGAGGCGCATACCGATCGATGTCCAGTCGGTGAGACGCGCGTAGAGGTCGAGCTCGGGCAACAGGCTGTCTGCGAAACGCGAATCGCTCGCGAAGCTGGCGCTCGCGCCGACGAGAAGCGAAGAGCGTCGCGTGGGGCGTCCCGTGAGCACGCCCGGGTCCGCGAGCTCGAAGCGTGAGGAGCGGCGATGCTCGATGCGACCGCATCGGGAACCTCGCCGCGCTCCAGCCGCCCCACTTCCGGCGCCTGCGCGCGTGCGGACGCTCCGAGGGGCGCCACCGCGATCACGTACAGGAGGGAGGCGACCCAGCGAGCGCGAAGCCGGCGCGTCGAGGGCGCCTGCCCGCGCGCGAACCAATCTCCACCGTTCATGGGACGGCGACACGCCCCGGGGCGCCGCGGCAGTTCGGGGCGTGCACTCCTCGGCGCGTATCGACATCTCGCTCGTCGCTCCGCGGTGCCTCAGAGCATGAGTCACT
>JBKDQC010000229.1:0-15373 GCA_046342295.1 Deltaproteobacteria bacterium
CATGAAGAGGATGTAGGGGAAGACGATGCGCGTGAGCGTGACGAAGGCCTCGAAGCGCTCGGGGTCGTCCGCGAAGCCCGCGCCGTATGCGGTCGCGATGGGGCGCGCGCACAGCACTCCGATCGCCGACACCGCGAGGAGGACCACCAGCATCGCCCCCCGAAAGCCCGCATAGAACCGCTTGGCGGCTTCTGTGCCCTCGCGCTCACGAACCTCCGAGTACACCGGCACGAGCGCGGAGCTCACCGCGCCCTCGGCGAGAAGGCCGCGCAGCGCGTTGGGGATCGTGAACGCGTCGAAGAAGAGGTCGGTCCACGCCGTCGGGATCGTGGCGGCCAGGACCTGATCGCGCGCGACACCGAGCACGCGCGAAAGCATCGTGCCGGCCGCCACGATGCCACTGCGGCGCGTGAGCTGGCTTGCTGGTGAGGCCGCGGCGGCTGGGCTGGCCGGCACCGGCGCCTCGGCGCCCCGGCGGTCGTGGTGCTCGGCCTCGCGGAGCTCGGCCTCGTGGAGCTCGGGACTGCGGGGCTCGGTCTCCTGCGGCTCGGTCTCCTGCGGCTCGTTCACGTCGAGCGCATCCTACGAGGAGCCCGCACGGGGCTCGAAAAACGCGGACATCGGAGGTCGGCCTCCCCGTCGTGGTGGCGACGAGCCACGAGGTCGATGCTCACCTCGGGGCGACGGAACGAACCGAGCCGCCTCCACATGCCTGCGGGGCGGCTTGGTCGCGCGGACGCCGTGCCGCGGAGCGAGCGCTCAGCCCTTCTGAACGGCGTGGACCTGGGCGGAGAGACGCGAGACGTAGCGAGCCCCCGCGTTCTTGTGAATCACGCCCTTCGAGACGGCGGCGTCGATCTTCTTGATCGCGTCGGCGAGCGCGGGGCCGGAGGCGGACTTGTCGGCGGCGGCGATGGCCTCGCGCACCTTCTTCACGGAACCACGGACCGTGGAGCGAACGTGCTTGTTGCGCGCCGTGCGGCGCTCGGTCTGGCGGATACGCTTCTTGGCAGATTCGACGTTGGCCACGGAGACTCCGAGAGGGCTCGATCAGGCTCGAGCGCGAGGACGGGAACGATGAAAGCCGATGGCTTCGAGGGGGCGGAGAGTTACCGGGGGCCGCATGGGTGTCAAGGAGCGCCTGAGGCTGGAGCGTCACCGCCAGGGCGGCACGAAGGACTCGGGAACCACGAGGCTCAGCGCACGCGGGGCGACCTCGATCTCGAAGCGGTCGGCTTCCACCCACTCCTCGCCGTCGATCTGCGAGGCCACCCCTTCGCGGCCGGGCCGGTAGAACGAAAGCGAGAAGCGGCTCGCGGCACGGTGCTCGGGGCGTGGCATCCCCACCGCTTCGGGCCGAAATGGATTGGCCGCGAGGTCTCCCACGATCCGCTCGAGCCACTCCCGACGCCCCGCGACCGTGATCAACTCGAAGAGCCCGTCGTCGGGCTCGGCGCGGCGCTCGAGCACCCACTCGCCCGCGAAGATCGGCGTGGCCTTGACCACGACATCCGTCAGCGCCGTGCGCGTGAGCTCGAAGCGGTCGGTCTCGATCACGGCGTCGACCTACATGGGCTCGACGAGCGAGGCGAGCATGCTCTCGAGCGCCGCGCCGACGTACACAGCTTGATCCCGGTAGAGCATCGAGAGCATCGGCACGCGCGCGAGCTCTCTTCGGTCCCGGTTGCGCGCCGCGAGCACGTCGGGCGCGAGACCGAAGCTCGCCGAGTCGAAGAACACCGAGCGCGCGAGCTCGCGCCCGCCTTCGAGCGCGCGGATGCGCCCGGCGTCGATGCGCCGCACGAAGCCGGCCGCGACGATCGCAGCTTGCTCCTCGAGGTGTGCCGGGCCCGACGCGATCCCGAACGACTTGCCCTGGTCGTTCGCGGTCCCCATCGGAAAGAGGCCCATCGGCAGCGCGCGGCCGCTCGCGAGGATGCCGCGCGCGACCTCGTTGAAGGTGCCATCGCCCCCGAGGGAGCAGACCACGTCGGGGCTGTGCGCCGCGATCGCGGCGGCGACGAGGTCAGGCGTGCGGCCCGCAGGCTCGGTGTGGACGACGCGGCACGAGAGGCCGCGCAGCGCGAGCGATTCGACCGCTCGCGCGATGAAGCGTGCGGCCTGGCCGGACTGCGCGGAGGGATTGCCGACGACGAGCGCGAGCATGGGTGGAACGTAGCGCCGTTCCGGACCGCAGCGCTCGTCGTGCCGGGGCATTCGCGCTCGCGGGGCGCAGAGGCTCTTGCGGCACCGCCGTCGGCGGGACACGAAGGGGCGGTGTCGATCCTCGACGCTCGCGGCCTGAAGAAGGCCTTCGGCCCCCAGGTGCTCTGCGACGACGTCTCGCTGACGATCGAAGAGGGCGAGCGCGTCGGTCTCGTCGGCAAGAACGGGTGCGGCAAATCCACCCTCGCGAAGATGCTCGCGGAGGCGGAGCCCACCGACGGCGGCACGATCGCGAAGAAGCGGGGCGCGCGCGTCGGCTACCTCGCGCAGAGCCCCGAGCTCGACCCGGCGCGCTCGGCGTGGGACGAGGCGTGTGCGGGACTGGCCCGCTGGAACGAGGCCAAGCGGGCGTACGACGACGCGACCGCAGCGCTCTCCTCGGGCGCCCTGGCCTCGGGCGCCCTGGCCTCGGGCGCGCTCGAGGCCAAGAAGACCGCCGCGCTGCTCGAGACGCAGAGCGACGCGCTCGCGCGGATCGAGCACCTCGGGGGCTGGGACCCGCAGCACCGGGTGCGGGCGATCCTCGAGCATCTCGGCGTGCGCGAGCCGGCGAGGGCCCTCGGGTCGATGAGCGGAGGCGAGCAGCGGCGCGTCGCCCTCGCGCGCCTCCTCGTGGAGGAGCCCGACCTCGCGATCCTCGACGAGCCGACGAACCATCTCGACGCCGACACGATCGAGTGGCTCGAGGAGTACCTCCTCGAGACCTACAAGGGCGCGGTCCTCTTCGTGACCCACGACCGCTACTTCCTCGACCGGATCGTGACCCGGACGTGGGAGCTCGAGCGCGGGAGCCTTCATGTCTACGACGGCGGCTACGAGGCCTACCTGATCGCGAAGGCCGAGCGCGCGGAGCTCGCGGCGCGCGAAGAACAGAACCGCCAGAATTTCCTCAAGAAGGAGCTCGACTGGCTGAGGCGCACACCCGCGGCGCGCACGGGCAAGCAGAAGGCGCGCATCCAGCGCGCGGAGGCGGCCATCGCGGTCAAGGCGCCCGAGCGCGATCGGAAGGTCGAGCTCGCGATGGAGACCTCGCGCAGCGGCCGTACGATCCTCGACCTGGAGGGGCTGCGCGTGACGGTCGGCACAGGGGCGACGCGACGCACGCTGATCGATTCGCTCTCGCTCTCGCTGACGAAGGGGGAGCGGATCGGCATCGTCGGCCCGAACGGCTCGGGCAAGACGACGCTCCTGCGCGCGGTGCTCGGGCAGCTCGGCGCGGGAGTGAATGTCGCCGGCGAGATCCGGGTCGGGCAGAACACCAAGATCGCGTACCTGGACCAAGCCCGCTCGGGCCTCGACCCCGACAAGTCCATCGTGGACAACGTCGCCCCCGGCATGTCGCACGTGGACTTCGCGGGGCAGCGCATGGACGTGCGCAGCTACCTCGAGCGTTTCCTCTTCGACACGTGGCAGCAGCGACAACCCGTCGGCTCACTCTCGGGGGGCGAGCGGGCGCGGGCGCTCGTCGCGCGGATGCTGCTCACGCCGGCAAGCCTCCTCGTGCTCGACGAGCCCACGAACGACCTCGACGTCGCGACGCTGGGCTCGCTCGAAGAGATGCTCGTCGAGCTCGACGGCACGGCGCTGGTCGTCACGCACGATCGCTGGTTTCTCGACCGCGTCGCCACCGCGATCCTCGCGTTCGAGGGCGACGGCCGGGTGGTGCGTTACGGCGGCAACTACTCGACGTACCGCAAGCTGAAGGCGGAAGCCGAGCAGCGTGCGAGAGAAGAGAAGGACGCTCAGGCGAGGTCGAGCAAAGCTCCCGCCGGCAAGGTCGCGGCCCCGGAGGCGTCCCGGCCCCCGGACGCCAGGAAAAAGGGGCTGACGTACGGCGAGCGCCTCGAGCTCGAGTCGATCCTCGAGAAGATCGAGGCTGCCGAAGCGCGCGCCGCTGCGGCCGAGGCCGCGCTGGGCGACCCCGAGCTCTTCGCCAAGCGCGGGCACGAGGTGCCGCAGCGCACCCGAGACGCCGACGAGGCCAAGCGTGCTCTCGAGGCGGTGATGGCGCGCTGGGAAGACCTCGAGAGCCGAAAGGCCTGAGAGCATCTGGCACTCGGATGGTTCGAGTGGAGCGTCGGGAGGGAGGCTCTCGCCGATTCTCGGGAGGCGCTGCGGGCCCCTCCGGAAACAACGTCAGCGGATGGGTCCATGCAAGGGACCCATGCGCCGAGCGCCGCTTTGCGAGGCCCTCACCGAGCGAGGGCCTCGCGCAGGTCGTCGGCGAGCCCGCCGCTCGGGTAGCGCTCGAGATAGCGCTCCGCGGCCTGCGAGTCCTCGGCGCGGTCGCCGAGGGCCTCGAGCGCGAGCGCCCGCAAGCCGAGCGCGCGCTCCTCGAACGCGGTCCCATCGAACGAGGTCGAGGCGAGCGATCGCACGGTGCCGCGCGGATCGTGGAGCGCACGCCATCGCAGCGAAGCCGCGCGATACGCCGCTTCCGCGCGGACGCCACCGCTCGTGTCCTGCGCGATCGCGTCGAGGGTGTCCGCTGCATCCTCCGCGCGGCCCAGGCCCTCGAGCGCCTGCGCCTCGAAGATACGAAAGCGCGGCTCACCGCTGCGGGACGCGCCGCGACGGGAGGCTTCGAGCGCGTCGGCGAAACGCCGCGCCCCGAGGAGCGCGACGACCTCAGCGGTCCCGATCGACGGCTCGTCCTCGACCTCCTCCTCTCGCTCCGCGACCGTCTCGCGGGTCTCTCGAGGGTCACCTGACCGCTCCCTCGGAGGCACGGAGAGGTGCCCCGACTCCGATCGCTGCGCCGTCGACGCCTCGGAGCGACGAGCCGCGGGGAGGCTCGCCCCTTCGCCATCTCTCTCGGGGATGGCTCTCTCGGGGATGGCTCTCTCGGGGAGCGAGCCTTCGGGCAGCGCGATCGGAGGCGACTCGACCGGGGCCGGCACGTTCAGGGCCGGCACGTTCAGGGCCGGCACGTCCTGCGGCACAGGCTGGGGCGACCCAGGCGACGAGGGGGCGGCGGCGCGTCGCTGCGCCGCACGGCGACCGTCAGCGGCGAGGGCGGCATCGTCCACGCCGATGCCCGCGCCGTGCCGAGCGCTGTACCTCTCTCCCGCGCGGAGCGATGCGAGCACCGTGTCGCGCGAGCGCACGCGCACGTGGCCTTCGTACACCCTCACGAGGGCGTCGTCCTCGGTGAGCTCGACCGAGAAGACGGTGCCCGTGACCTCCACCTCGAGCTCCGCGGCGCGCACCCGGAACGACTGCCCCTGCGCGAGCGGGCGGACATCGAAGAGCGCTTCGCCGTGGAAGAGCTCGACGTCCCTGGTCTCGGCGGTGAGGTCTGCGAAGCGCAGGCTCGCGCTCGGCGAAGTCAAGACCCGGTCACCGGTCGGCAGCACCATCTCCTGGGCGGTGCGCACCGGAGACGGCTCGCGCGTCCACTCCCGAACGGCGAACAGCCCGAAGAAAACCGCGGCGGCGGCCGAGAGGGCGTAGCCAGCCCGAGCCCAGCCCGCCGGCGCGCGGCCTACCGGTGCTCGCGCGGCCTCTCGCATCGCTGCCGCGATCTGTGCATCGCGCGCAGCGGCCGACATCGGCGGCGGCTCGGCCTCGGCGGCCAGCGCCGCGAGCGCATCGACCATGCGATCGTCGAGTTGTCGTCGGGAGCTCACGACTCTCCTCCAATCCTGTCCCGTGATCGGGGGCTCTTGTCGAGGAGCGCCATCGCCAACGGGTCACCTTTCATGAGCCGCGCGACCTCGTTGCGCGCCTCGAGCAGGCGCGCACGCATGACGAGCGATGGGATCCCCTCGATCTCGGCGGCCTCCGCCGGCTGCATGCCTTCCACAGAGCAGAGAACGAAGGCCACGCGGCGTTTGGGCGACAGCTTCTCGAGGCATCGGTAGAGCCGGCGGAGCGTCTCGCGCACCGCGACCCGCGACTCCGGGTCGCCGTCGTCGACGAGCTCGAGGGTCGGCGTTGCATCGAGCGAGACGGTGGGGCTCCGGCCGATGTACCGGACCGCCGTCCGCACCGTGATGCGGCTCGCGAGCGTCGCGAGCGAGGCGCGACCCTCGAAGCGAGGGAGCGCCCGCGCCAGCTCGATCAACGTGTCCTGGACAGCGTCGTCGAGCTCGGCGCGCGGGCCGAGGAGATGGTGCATCCGCCGCCGGATCTCGGGGTGAAGCGCGCGCAGAGCCGCCTCGATGGTCGAGGGGTCGCCCCGCGAGAGCGCCGCCAACGTGGCCTCGTCGAGGCGACCTCGGATGTCCACGTCGCGGCGGGGCTCCACGGCGCGGGGGTACGCGCTTCTGGGGATCACTGCGAAGATCATAGGCCCCCTCCGTGGCTTCTGGACGTCGTCGTGTTGCCTTTTTCTTGAGGAGGGCGCGGCAGGCCATCCAGCACGCCGCCCCGCGCGTCACCGGGCGGAGGGGCACTGAAAGGGCGCGAAGGCATCGACGGTCGGTGCACAAGCGCCCACGATGGCGTCGAGGGTGCAAACATCGGCGCCGAGACAGGCGTCCAGAGCCCCCGCCGAGGAGACCGGCAAGTACGGCAAGATCTCGGCTCGACCGATGCTCTCGACGCACTCGGTGCCACCGCCGCACGCGGCGCATTGACGCTCGGAGGCCTCCGTGAGCGCGGGCGAGCGCCCGGCGAGAGCGTCGAGGCATGCGCCGCCCTCGTTCGGGTCCGAAAATGCCCGGCACGCCGCGGGGTCCAGGCACTCCATGGCGGCGATGAGCAGCGAGGTGTTGCCGGTCTCGCAGAGCGCCTCGTAGCCCTCCCAGAGACAGACGCGCTCATCGCCCTCGCCGTTGCTCTCTGCGCAGTTGTCCCGGAAGTTGCGGGCGAGCGCGCGGCACCGGCTCACTTCGCTGCGGTCGGGTCCACCGGTCCCCGCGTCGTCCGTCGTGGCCGCTGCGTCGCCCGTCACTGCCGAGCTTGCAGGAGACGGACAGCCCGACAGGGCCGTGGTGAGTGCGGAGGTGAGGAAGAGCGTGTGGAACGTGCGGGTCATGGATCGGTCCTTCTTTGGGCTGTGGGCAAGGGACTGCAGACCGCCTTCCGGTCGGAGGGCGGGGACAGGATCTCTGGCGCGACCTCGCGGCACGGGCGGTGCGTACGCCGCGCGCTTGGCGGCTCGCCTCCGGACCCCATGCGGGATCTCGACCGTGGGAGGCGAGCGTTTCTCGCGCTTTCAGTCCGAGACGAACAGGAGCGACAAGGTCGGTGCCAGGACGAGGCCTGCGTTCTCCCCGAGGAAGACGGCACGCGCCTCCATTTCGAGCTTTGCGCCCCAGCGCCAGCCGGGCGCCATCGGGAGCGTGACCGCGGTGTACGCGCCGAGCCCGGTCCACACGTTCGGTTCGTCCACCGCGAACGAGAAGCCGGTCCGGTCCGTCAGGTCGCGCCTCAGCTCGAGGTAACCGCCGCAGAGGCGGCCTCCGAAGTGCCCGCGGATCTCCTCGTCGATCTCGGTCGGCGCTCCGACCTCGACGCATGTCCCGACGAGGGGCTGAAGCTCGGCGCCGATGCGCGCGCGCTCGTCGAGGAAGTAGCCGAAGCTTCCGACGACTGCGACCTCGAGATCATCGATGGTCAGGAGGACACCCGCGCGGAGCTCGAGGCCGCCAAGCGCGCGCACGTCGTTCAGCACATCCTGGGCGAAAAAGGTGCCGCCGACTCCGAGGACGGCATGCGCGAGCCCGCGACGAGGCGCCGACGGGACGGGATCGAGCGTCGCTGCCGAGTCATCGAGCACAGGCGGCGGTGGCACGGCCGCCTCGCGCGGGGGCTCCGCCTCTTCGGCGTCGCTTGCCGCCGTGAGCGCATCGTTGGGCTCGAGCGCCTCGTCGAGGGCGCTCGCGAAGAGAACAGCCACGACGTGGGGCTCGAGCGAGCCTGGGGCGTCCGGGAGCAGCGCCGCCCGCCGCTCGCCACCCGGGCCGAGCGCGAGCCCCCGCCACGGGCCGACCTCGAGCCAGAGCACCGCGGAGGCCTCGCCACTGCCCACGCGGGATGCGCCCTCCGTCTCGGCTTCGCGCGCAGACCAGCCCGCGAGGACCTCGAGCCTCAGCCCACGCGTCGCGAGCTCCGAGCGCAGCGCGTCGAGCGCCGGGGGCTCCAGCGCCGGTTGCCCGGCGAGGAGGACCCGAATCGCCGGCTGCGCCGTCGCGGCGGACGCGACGCAGACCGAGCCTGCGATGAACGACGCGACGATGGCTGAGACAGGACGGGACACCGGGCGCTCGACCTCCACCGCGACGACTCCACCGCGATTGCACCCATGGTGTGCCGGGTGGGTCTTCGCGTTGGAAGAAAAGCTCCGTGCTCGCACCCTCCCCTCCTCAGGCTCTCACGAGAGCGCGGCCAGTCGCAGCGCCCGGAGGCCTCCTCAGCCCTCCACGAGCGCGCACACCTCTTCCGCGATCGCCAGGCTCGCGGTGAGCCCCGGCGACTCGATGCCCGCGAGCAGCACGAAGCGCCGCACACCTCCGGCGCCCGACGTGAGCGCCGTCGCGTCTCGGATCACGAAGTCCGCGGCGGCCGCGTCGGGCGCGTGGAGCTTGGGGCGCACCCCCGCAGCGAGGGGAACCAGATGCCGCGGCTCCACCCCCGGCAGGAAGTGCGCGATCGCCTCGGCGAAGCGAGCGGCCCGCGCTTCCGAACCGTCGAGCGTGAAATCGGGGGCGTCCACCCACTCCGCGTCGGGCCCCGCGACGAGGAATCCTTCGAGATCCCGCGTGAGATGGATCCCGAGCGCGCTCGGTGCTCCGAGCGCCGCCGGATCGACCGGAGCCGCGCCGAAGTACGGTGCGGGGTACACGAGCCGACCGACGGCCTTCCGGAAGCGCTCGTCGAGCGCCAGCCAGGTGCCCTTGCAGAAGCGATGCGTCAGGCCGTGCGCGTCCGTGTCGATCCCGGCGAGGCGCGCGACGCGGTCAGCACCGAGGCCAGCGGCGTCGATCACGACCTCGGAGACGAAGCCGCCCGCGCTCGCGTCCGCGTCGTGGACACGGATCTCCCAACGGCCCCGGCTCTCGTCGCGCTCGCCCGGCGAGATCGAGGTCACGTTCATCCCCACGAGCACCTCGACTCGCAGCGATTCGGCCTCGCGGACGAGCGAACGAACGTATTCCTGCGTGCGCAGCACGCCTGCCTCCTCGACGAGGAGCGCCGCGTGGCCGCGCACGGTCTCCTCGAACATCGCGAGCTCGATGGAATCGAGCAGACGCGTGGGCCCCGCGCCGTTGTCTGCCGCGCGCGCGTGGAGCGTCTCGAGCATGGCGAGCTCACGCTCGTCACGCGCGACGATCAGCTTGCCGAGCTTCGCGTGCGGCAGGCCGAAGCGCTTGCAGCGCGCGTAGAGCAGTTCGCGGCCCCGAACGCAGAGTCGCTGCTTGAGCGAGCCGGTCGGGTAGTAGAGCCCCGAATGAACGACGCCGCTGTTGCGGCTCGAGCCTTCCTCCGCGACGCGTCCATGCCGCTCGAGCACCGTCACGAAGTAGCCGCGCTTGGCGAGCTCGACCGCGCACGCGAGGCCGACGACGCCTGCACCGATCACGACGACGTCCGCTGCGCGCAGCACCGTATAGGAGCATGAATCATCCGTGTCGGTTCGTGCCCCACTTTCTCGGCCTCGAGCCGGCGCGACCGACGGTGACGTGCTCGGTCGCTTCCTCGCGTGTCGGCGCGAGCTCCCCGGGTGGCCTCGCGCGCGCCGACAGGTTCGTTCATCGTGGCGTCCGTGAAGCAGCGCATGCCGTTTCTCTCTGGGCTCGTCTCGATCTTCGTCGCATCCGCATGCGCGCGCGGGGCCGCGCCTGCGTCCCCGACGCGCGAGGCCCACGCCGAGCCCGGAGGAGAGCCGGCCGGCGGGGAGCCGGCCAGCGGGGAGCCGGCCAGAGCCGAGCGCGCCCTCGACCGAAGTTCCCGGTCCGGGATCGTGGTGGAGCAGATCGTCGGCCCGCGCACCGAACGAACCGACGGCGACGGCCGAGTCACGCTCGCACGCTTCGATCTCGCGCGGTACCGCCTGACCCTGATCACCGAGGCCGAGAACGAAGGCGTGTGGCGAACCCTCCCCGAGTGGGCCGCGCGCGATCGGCTCGCCGGCGGGATCAACGCCGCCATGTTCGAGCCCGAAGGCCGCGCCTCTGGACTGCTCGTCGACGACGGGCTCGAGCGCGCTCCCGACGACCCGCGCTTCGGAGGAGTGCTCGCGTTCGATCCGATCGATCCCCGCGATGCGCCGTTCGTGATGGTCGGGAGGGACTGCCGTGGCGTCGATCTCCCCGCGCTGCGCGCTCGGTACCGGAGCCTCGTCGCGAACTACCGGATGCTCGACTGCGACGGCGCAGCCATCGCCTGGGTCGACCCGAGCGCGTACTCGTCGGCGGCCTTCGCCCGCGACCGCGAGGGACGCTTCGTGCTCGTCCACGCCGAAACTCCCTACCGAATGAGGGATCTCGCAGTGACGCTCGCGGACCCCGCGCTCGGTCTCACCGACGTGCACTACGTGGAGGGAGGACCGAAGGCCTCCGCATGGATCGACGACGGCACGGGCACACCGCGGTCGCTCGTGGGCAGTCGGGTCGAGGACGACGGCCACGTCGAGCGCGGCCCCCGCCCGATCCCGAACGTCCTCGGCCTCGTCCGGCGCGACGGGTCCGCACGCGCATCCGAGTGAACAACCCCCTTGGGTCCGCACCCGGAGGTCAGGTAGGGTGCCTCGATGGATCATGTGTTCCTCTCCGGGAACCAGCGCTCGGGCAAGACCCTCCTTCAGCTGATCCTCGCGAGCCATCCCGACATCTCCATCAGCCCGGGCACGAACATCATCGCCAAGGTGCTGTTCGAGATGCCCCGCAACCGGCCGCTCAGCCCCGAGAACCTACGCACGATGCGGCAGGTGCTCCAGAAGGACCGAAAATTCAAGGCTTGGCGCATCGATCACCGCGCGTACCAAGCACACATCGCCCGGTACCGCGACGTGACGACCGCGCAGGTCGTGGAGGACCTGATGGCCTTCTTCCGCGACCAGACCAAGCCTGGAGCCCGCTACGTCGGCAACAAGAAGGGCGGCTACTGCAAGGACGGCGACCTCGTGAAGCGCGTGTTCCCGCGCGCGAAGCTCGTCTTCATGCTGCGCGACGCGCGCGGCGCCGTGAGCTCGATGCTCGAGACGCAGCCGGAGCACGACCTCGTCTCGGCGAGCCTGATGTGGTGGATGAAGGCGCGCCGCATCCGCGAGCTCAAGCGCGAGCTCCCCGACGACGTCTTCGTTTGTCGCTACGAAGAGCTCGTGACGGCTCCCGAAGCGACGGCCCGGTCGATCGTCGCCTTCCTCGGCCTGCCCTACGCGCCCGAGATGCTC
The DNA here is from genome assembly GCA_046342295.1 of Deltaproteobacteria bacterium. Classification (GTDB taxonomy): domain Bacteria; phylum Myxococcota_A; class Polyangia; order Polyangiales; family Sandaracinaceae; genus JAFLCL01. Next base: position 11,567 of record JBKDQC010000229.1, read on the forward strand.
GACCGCTACCGCACGAACGACGCGATCCGACACCGCACCGACACGACGCACCACGAGACCTACGAAGCCATCACGACGAGCATGATCGCCGAGTGGAGAGACAAGCTCCGAACCGAGCAGATCGAGGCGATCGAGGGTCTCCTCGGCAGCGAGCTCGAGAAGAGCGGATACACTCCGGTGGCGAGACCCGCCCGGGGCCTCGCGCTCGCGCGCCACCGCGCGACGCGGGCGCGCGAGTACCTCCGCTGGCGCGCTGTCTGGGAGATGAAGCGCCTCCGGATGGGCTGAACGGTCCGCGAGAGAGTGCGAGCCGCACGGCCCACGAGCGGGTGAGATCCTTCGATGCGAACCAACACCACCGCGGTCTTCATCGGCGGCGCCGGGCACTCGGGCTCGACGCTGCTCGGCCTCTGCCTGGGCTCGCATCCGCAGGTCTTCTACGCGGGCGAAGCGCGCAAGAGCCTCTTCTTCGGCAACGAGAAGAAGCCGCTCCGCAAGCGCATGTGCAAGGTCTGCGGTCCGGAATGCAGGGTGTGGAATCACCTCCCGACGAGCGAGACCGTCGACCTCTACGAAGCCCTCTCGCAGCGCACGGGCCGGCCGGTCACTGTGGATTCGACCAAATCCCTCGAGTGGCTCGAGCAACAAAGCGCGCTCGTGCACGGCCGCGGCGCGAGGGCCGTGCTCCTGTTCCTCGCGCGCGACGGCCGCGCGGTGGTGAGCTCGGGCCTTCGAAAGTATCCCGAGGAGAGCGCGACGGAACACGCGCGAAAGTGGGTCTCGCAGATGACGGGCACGGCGGCGCTCGCGGCGCGCTTTCCCGGGGTCGTCGAGCGTGTGCGCTACGAAGCGCTCGTCACCTCGCCCGAAGCCACGCTCCGCCGGCTCTGCGCGGTGATCGGCGCGGACTTCGATCCGGCGATGCTCGATCCCTTCTCGAGCGAGCAGCACCCGCTCGGCGGCAATGCGGGCACGCAATCACTGCTCACCCGGACCCAGACCAAGTCCGGCGGCGCCGCGCCCATCTCCGGCTCCAAGAAGGACTACTACGGAGCCCACCCGCGCGGCTTCGTGCTCGACCTGCGCTGGAAGCGCGAGCTGCCGGCGCAGGCGCTCGCCGACTTCGAGGCGGTCGCTGGAGCGCTCAACGCGCACTACGCGTGGCCGGACACGGCAGGCGGCTCCGCGCCGGAGGCCACGTGAGCGCGGTGGGGGACGAGGGCAGCATCGCGTCCTTCGAGGGTGTGCCGCCGCAGCCGGGATGGCGCCGCGTCGAGCTCGTCTTCCGCACCATCGACGAGCGCACGAGCGAGCTCGCCCTGTCGCTGGCGCTCCGGCACATCCAGCCGGTGCGCTACCACGTCCTCCGCAACGTGCGGCCCTTCTCCCGGGCGGTGCAGCGGATGCTCCAGCTTCCGCACGACTGCTCGCACGTCGTCCACATGGATGCCGACTGCCTGATCCTCGAGGACATGCGGCCGTTCCTCGATCAGAACGACCGGCCCTACGTCGACTGCTACGTGAACGACCGCTTCCGCGGCCGGATCCACTGCGGCGTGCACATCACCTCGCTCGAGGTGGTCCACGCGATGCGCGACACGCCCGAGCCCGAAGGCGACATGCGCTACGTGCTCCGACCCGAGAGCCGTCTCCGCAACCTCGCGCTGACGCGCCTCGGCCTCGAGAAGCAGCTCGCTACATTCCACATCCTCCACGATCACTTCCAGCGCTACACGGACATCTTCCACAAGTACGCGCTGCGCGAGCTGAGGAGCCGCGACGAGACGCACCAGAAGAGGCTCGAGACCGCGATGAAGAAGTGGGGTCAGAGCGTGGACGTCGACGTCGCGCGCCGCGCGGTCCGCCACGCGGTCGAGCACGTGCCGCTCGACGCTGGCCCCGGCGCCGTGGACGACTACATCCGAAAGCTCCCCGAGATCGCGGAGCTCGAGGTTCGAGCCATGGGGCTCGTGCAGGCGGGCACGCTCACGATGGACGAGGTGACGAAGGCGATGGAACACGATCCCGCGGGCCTCGGCCCTCCGACGAAGAAGCCCAAGGTGTTCGGACTGGGTCTATCGCGCACGGGCACGCGCTCGCTCACCGCGGCCTTGCACCTGCTCGGCTGGGACACCGTCCACTACCCCGTCGACCGGGCCGCGCTCGAAGCCCTCATGCGCGGCGACGTGGGCTTTCCCCACCTCGAGCGCTACGACGGAATGACCGACATCACGGTCTCGCCCTACTTCGAGGATCTCGACGCGGCCTACCCCGGCTCGAAGTTCGTGCTGACGGTGCGCGACGAAGAGGGCTGGCTGAAGTCCTGTGAGAACCACTGGGCGAGCCGCCCCGCCTTCCAGGAGGCGCCGCCGCCCGGGAAAGACGTGGGGCCAGAGGAGCACCGGACCCACATGGAGATCCGCCGCTTTCTTCGCGCGGCGGTGTACGCGAGCTACGACTTCCACCGCGAACGCTTCCTCCGCGCCTACCGCAGGCATGTCGAGGCCGTGAAGGCGTACTTCGCGGACCGGCCCGATGACCTCCTCGTGCTCGCGATCGCGCACGGCGAGGGCTTCGAGAAGCTCGCGCCGGTCCTCGGCGTCCCGACGCCGAGCCAGCCCTTCCCCCACACGGGCAAGCGCCTCGGCGAGCGGCTCGCGGCCCAGGCCAAGGCCGCGAACGAAGCGAGTGGGCATTACACCAAGCGCCTCGACGAAGGAGAGTGATGGCGAGCCTCCCGAGGACGGCGTGACCGCGAACCGCGAGCCGACGACGTGACCGACGAGCGCAACGACGAGCCACCAAAGCCCGCGTCCGGGACGCCCGCAGATCGGGCCTCGTCGGCTCGGAGCCCTGCGGGCGGCGCGGCCTCCGCCAGCAGCCGCGCGCGGGCGAGCACACGGCGGAGCGCGGGCCTTCGTCGGGCGCCGGGCGCCCTCGGCGCCGGCTCCCCGACGCACGATCACGCCGAGGGGCTCGACGGCAACGCGGTCGAAAAGAGCTTCTGGCTCCTGCGGGTCGCGCGCCGCGCCGCGCCGTGGGTGATCGTCACCATGTCGATCTGCACGGTGGTCATCGGTGCGCTTCCGGCGGTCGTCGCCCACGTGGGTCGCGCGATCGTCGACGCCGTCGTGCACGCCCTCGCGGAGGACGATGGCTGGGCGCTCTACAAGGAGCAGCTCTGGGGGCTCATCGGCCTCGAGGCCGTGCTCGTGTCCTTCATCCTCGCGGCGCAGCGCGGCCTTTCGGCGGCGCAGGCGATCCTCAAGGCGCGCCTCACGAACACCGTCACCGACCTGATCCTCCAGAAATCTCTCACGCTCCGGCTCGAGCACTACGAAGACCCGGACATCCACGACCGGCTGATGCGGGCCCGTCGAGACGCCGGGACACGGCCCTACAACCTCGTGGTCGGGATCTTCGGCGTCGCGCGCAACGCCGTCGCATTTCTCTCGTGCATCGCCGTCCTGGCGGCGCTGTCATGGTGGGCAGTGTTGATCGTGATCCTCGCCGGGATGCCGGTCTTCATCGCCGAGCTGCGATTCTCTCAGCACGCGTTCGACCAGCAACGCAAGCGCTCGCCCCAACAGCGCGAACAGGCGCACCTCGAGCAGGTCGTCTCGCGCGAGGACTACGCGAAGGAAGTGCAGCTCTATCGCCTCGGCGAAGAGTTCATGGGCCGCCTGCGCAACATCACCAAGCGCATCGAGGGGGAGGAGCGCTCGATCGCGCTTCGCCGCAATTTCTGGGGCTTCGTGTTCAACCTCGTGGGCACGCTGGCGTTCTACGCGGCCTACGCCTGGATCG
>JBKDQC010000230.1:0-4004 GCA_046342295.1 Deltaproteobacteria bacterium
GCTCCGATCGCCGCGCGCCTGAAGGAGCGCCGCGTGGCTCGACGCGAGGGCAGCCCTCTGGGCGCGCAGTTGATCGCCGACGGCGGCGAAGCGACGCAAGAGCACCCACGCCGAGACCAGCATGAGGAAGGTGCCGAGCACGGTCAGGATGAACGAGGGCTCGTAGCCACGCAGCCGCGCGATCTGCTCGCCCAGCGCGCCGAGGGCGCCGGGCGCAGCGCCCACCAGGATCCATCGCGCCCCCGCCCGATGCTCCGAGGCGCGCGCGAGGGCGTAGAGGGCCGCGGCGACCGCGACCAGCGTGAGCGTCACGAGCATTGCGCCGAGCGCCGTGAGCGACGGCTCGTGGCCCATGGCCGGCTCGACCGAGCTCGCGTCGTGGACGACCCCAGCGAGCGCGAGCGCCGCAGCCGTGAGGCTGGTCGCGGCCACCGCTGGCAGCGCGGGGCGGCGGAGCCGGGTGCCCGAGACGCGAGAGGCCACGACGCAGAAGGCTCCGGCAGCGACGAAGCTCCCTGCGTACACGAGGCGCGCGCCGAGCTCGGCGGTGGTGCGCGAAACCTCCGCCGTGAGGAAGACCGCGCCGAGGGCGAAGACCGCGCAGCCTGCCGCCGTGAGCGATATCGCCGAGCTGATCGCGTCGCGCCGACCGCCGTACATCCAGAGCCACGCGTAGACGACCGCTGCCTGCGCATAGAGCGCGGCGCACGCGATGTAGAGCGTTCCGAGCAGGGACACCCGGGGAGCCTACACGCGCGGGCGCGACTCTCGCGTGGGCGCGCAAGAACTTGCCGCTGGGGGGAGGCTGTGACCTACGATGGCCCCGTGCGCCGCAACCTCATCGCCGTCGTCATCGCGCTGGTCGGGCTCGTGCCCGCGGCGCACGTCCCGCAAGCCCTCGCCCAGCAGGTGCGCACCAGCGCGCCGGCACCAAGCGCGCCGGCACCGAGCGCGCCGCACCGCCTCTCGGAGTACGGGGGCGTGACCCCGGGCAGCCCGAACCCGCCGCCCGCCGTGGGGCGCCTCACGCGTCGACGCGGTCGCGCCGCGCGCGCGGCGATCGTCACGTGGCCCGGCTTCCAGATGCTGCCAGGAGGAGGTTCGCGCTTCTTCGTGCAGACCAGCGCCTCGGTCGCCGCGTCGCTCTCCACGAGCGACGGGCGCGTCGAGATCGTGTTCCCCAACACGGCGATTCATCTCGGCAACAGCCGGCGCTACCTCGAGACCACGTTCTTCGAGACGCCGGTCGTGCGCGCTCACCTCGAGCGGCGGCGCAACGACATGGTCCTCGTGATGCAGATGCGAGCGAACGTCGTGCCCCAGATCTCGAACGGTGCCGAGGGCAGCTTCTACTTCACCTACATCGACTTCGCCGCCGGCCAGTACCGACCCGCCGAGCAGGCCCCGGTGCAGCCGCCCGTGCAGCGCGACCCGAGCGGCACCGCGGAGGTCCGGCCTGCCGCGCCCGAGAGCCGACGCGACTACCCGTCCGAGGCCGAGATGCGCGCGATGGACGACGAGCGGCCGCCGACCCGCGGACCGGCGCAGTAGCCAGGCGGGCGCGGGGCGCGGGGGCGCCCGGACCATGCGTCCGATGCCGTGATCCTCGACACGCCGCGTCTCGACTGCTAAGAGGCGGCGCCTTCGCTAGACGGGCCGAATTCAAGGCGTTTTTGCGCGGATTCGGCCCGAGGCGGAAGGCACGGCTCACAGGGCGGCGTGCCGCCCAGAGGCTCGAGGAGACGCGGTACATGTCCAGTCCGAAGACCCCCATCCAGTCCACCCTGTCCAACGCGGCGAGCGTGGTATCGGCGATGTTCGCCGCGCTCTTTGCCACGGCCAGCTCGATCCCGACCGCCTTCGCGCAGCACGCCGAGGGCGGACACCACGCCGGCGGCGAGGCGAACCTCGTCCTGCCGAATTTCGCCGACATCTCGATGATGGGCGTCGATGGCCGCACGCTGCTCATGAGCGGCCTCGTCGTCTCGGCGCTCGGCGTCGGCTTCGCCATCGCCATGTACGCGCAGATGAAGAATCTGCCGGTGCACAAGTCGATGCTCGAGATCTCGGAGCTGATCTTCGAGACGTGCAAGACCTACCTCGAGACGCAGGTCCGCTTCATCATGGTCCTCTTCGGCTTCATCGGGACCATCATGGCCGTGTACTACGGCGTCTTCGTCGGCTTCCCGATCACGAAGGTCCTCGTGATCCTCGTCTTCTCGCTGGTCGGCATCGCCGGCTCGGTCGCGGTCGCCGCGTACGGCATCCGCGTCAACACCTTCGCGAACTCGCGCACGGCCTTCGCGGCGCTCCGCGGCAAGGGCTTCGACGTCTACGCGATCCCGCTCAAGGCCGGCATGAGCATCGGCATGCTGCTCATCTCGATCGAGCTCTTCCTGATGATCTGCATCCTGGTCTTCGTCCCCGGCGATTGGGCGGGCCCGTGCTTCATCGGCTTCGCGATCGGTGAGTCGCTCGGCGCCTCGGCCCTGCGCATCGCGGGCGGCATCTTCACCAAGATCGCCGACATCGGCTCCGACCTCATGAAGATCGTCTTCAAGATCAAGGAAGACGACGCGCGAAACCCCGGCGTCATCGCGGACTGCACGGGCGACAACGCCGGCGACTCGGTCGGTCCCTCGGCCGACGGCTTCGAGACCTACGGCGTCACGGGCGTCGCGCTCATCTCGTTCATCCTCCTCGCGATCTATCCCTCGCACCAGACCGAGGCGACCGTCCTTCTGGTGTGGATCTTCATGATCCGCATCGTGATGGTCGTCGCGAGCGCGCTCTCGTACTTCGTCAACGAGGCGGTTCAGAAGAGCCGCTTCGGCAACGAGGTCCGCTTCAACTTCGAGATCCCGCTCACCTACCTCGTCATCCTCACGTCGCTCGTCTCGATCGTCCTCACCTTCGTGATCTCGAACCTCCTCATCCCGGACGTGGGCGGGAACACGAGCCTCTGGTGGAAGCTCTCGATCATCGTGAGCTGCGGTACGGCGGCCGGCGCGATCATCCCCGAGGTGATCAAGATCTTCACCTCGACCGAGTCGGGCCACGTGCGTGAGGTCGTGCAGGCCTCCAAGGAGGGCGGCGCGTCGCTCAACGTCCTCGCGGGCCTCACCGCCGGCAACTTCTCCGCGTACTGGATGGGCATCGTGTTCATCGTGCTCATGGGGATCGCGTACTACGTGACGACCCTCGACGCGGGCACGGCGGCCGGCATCGGCTCGCTCATGACCATCAACGGCGTCGACGTCTCGCCCGTCTTCGCGTTCGGCCTCGTCGCCTTCGGCTTCCTGGGCATGGGCCCGGTCACCATCGCCGTCGACTCGTACGGCCCGGTGACGGACAACGCCCAGTCGGTCTACGAGCTCTCGCTCATCGAGAACGTCAAGGACATCAAGGCCGAGATCAAGAAGGACTTCGGCTTCGAGCCCAACTTCGACATCGCCAAGGATCTGCTCGAGGAGAACGACGGCGCGGGCAACACCTTCAAGGCGACCGCGAAGCCCGTCCTCATCGGCACGGCGGTCGTCGGCGCCACGACGATGATCTTCTCGGTCATCCTCGTGCTCACGGGCCTCCAGCCCGACCTGATGATCAACCTGTCGATCCTCCATCCGCCCTTCCTCCTCGGGCTCATGGCGGGCGGGGCGATGATCTACTGGTTCACCGGCGCCTCGACGCAGGCGGTCTCGACGGGCGCCTACCGCGCGGTCGAGTTCATCAAGGCGAACATCAAGCTCGAGGGCGTCGAGAAGGCGTCGATCTCGGACTCGAAGAAGGTCGTCCAGATCTGCACCGAGTACGCGCAGAAGGGGATGTTCAACATCTTCCTCACCGTCTTCTTCGGCACGCTCGCCTTCGCCTTCCTCGAGAGCTACTTCTTCATCGGCTACCTCGTGGGCACGGCGCTCTTCGGCCTGTTCCAGGCGCTCTTCCTCGCGAACGCGGGTGGCGCGTGGGACAACGCGAAGAAGGTCGTCGAGACCGAGCTGAAG
>JBKDQC010000231.1:0-31102 GCA_046342295.1 Deltaproteobacteria bacterium
GGCCTGCCCTCAGGCCTGCCGATCCCAGCGTTCACGCCGGCGATCCCGGTGTTCACGCCGGCGATCCCGGTGTTCACGTCCCGGCGATCTCGGTGTTCACGTCCCGGCGATCCGGGCGTTCACGCACTCGCGAGATCCGCACGCGCACGAGGTACCGGGCGTCGTCGCGAGCGATCGGCGCGGGGACGAGCTCCACCAAGCGCGGCCTCGGCTTCTCGCGCAGGCTCGTCACCGACCGGCAGAGATTGATCCGCCAGGCGTTGAGCGAGCGGCCGTCGATGCCGTGCTCGCGCGCCCACTCGCCAGCCGTCAGCCTCGCGGCCTTCGCGGCCTTCAAGCACCGGCGTGCCTCGCGCTCGTCCTCGATCTTGCGTCGCATCGCGCGCGACCGTGAGGGTTCGGGCCCGCGGCGTCACCCCGGTGTCGCTGAGCGGTCACCGACCCAGAGCGGCGAAGCAGCCGAGGACGAGAGCCGCGCGTAGAGCTCGTGCGTCGAGGGGCCGACCGCGCCCGGTCCCGCCAGACCTTCGGCGCCGGGCGTCCACCGTGAGTTGGACAGTGCCGCCGTCCACAGAGGCTCGGACCCCGCGAGCCACCGAGCGCTCTCGAGCGGCTCATGAGCTGCGCCCGGAGCTTCGAGCGAACAGGTCTCCGAGGCACAGCCGATGCTCGACAGCCCGGAGAGAACCAGAATGAAGGGTGTCGAGCGCATACCCTTCCAGTCGCCGGGCCACGACATTCGGCTCGCGGTTTCTTCGACCCTTGCCGCAGAGACGCGAGCCACAACCGACCCGACCAAATTCCGGTGCCAGAGAACGGTGAGCGGAGGACCCAGGTGCATCAGCCCCGCCGGCAAGACGGGCCACTCATGGATCGGCGTCTCGCCGATGCTGTGGAGCCCGCGTCGCGCGGTCTCAATGAGGCGCTCCGTGCACGAGCCGGCCAGCGAGCTCGGCGTAGATTCCCCGAGGGTGGCGTGCGAGGTAGGCCTCGGCGGCTCGGCGGGCGCCCTGGCTGTCGCCTGCGAGCTCTCGGGCTTCGATCAGTTGCCCAGCGGCCTGCTCGGCGAAGGGACCCTGGGAGGCCTCGGACAAGCTGAGCTCGAGCCACCGCACCGCTTCGCGGCCGTCCCGCCTCGACTCGAGCGCGATGCGACCGAGGAAGAAGGCCGCCTCCGCTCCCGCCGCGGAGCGCGGGAAGCGGACGCGAACACACCCGAGGACCTGCTCCCCGGCCTCGACGTCGCGCGCGAACCGCGCAGCATCGGCCAGGCGCAGAAGCCGCTGCGCCGACTCCGCAGCGCAGATGCGATCGAGGCCCTGCGCACGCGCCGAGACGATGGCCTCGCGGTACCGTCGCGCCTCGAGCATCCCCTGCCAATCGACCGAGCTCGGACTTCGGGGGCGCGAAAGTCGCCCAGTACCGTGGCGTTCGTCGCGGTCTTCGGTGGGCTCGGGCACCGGCTCCTCCACCGGCTCGGTCCCCGTCGCCTCTTCCATCGAGGCCTCGGAGCTTGGTCGTTCCTCGGCGCGACCGAGCGCCAGATGCTCACCGGCTGCCAAGCGACGGGACCCCTCGATGCCGGGCCCCGAAACCTCCACCGAGCCTTCCGAAAGCGCCACGTCGAGCCCCTCTCGTGCCGGCTCCCAGCGCACCGTGAAGCGCGTGCCCGTCACCTGGACCGTGTAGGGCCCAGCCTCCACGCTCCAATGCGCGCCCCTACGGGGCGTCACACGGGCCTCGACCTCGCCGGACTCCAGGACCACGCGGGCGCCCTGCTGCGTGAGACGCTCCAGACGCATCACTCCACCCGCCTCGAGGCGCATCTCCGTTCCATCCGAGAACTCGACCACACGCGCCTGCTCGCGCGCCTGGACGAAGCTGCCCGAGCCCACCGCGCGTCCCTCGAGACGTGCCACGAGCGCTGCAGGCTCCCGCGAGCTCCAGAAGCTCAACAAGACCGCCGCCGCGAGCGCACACACGCCGAGCACGACCGCTCTCCTCGGTACCGCAACCCGCCGTGGCCCGAGCTGACTCAGCAGACGATTCCGAAGGGCCGCGCGACGGGGCGCGCGCGCCTCGCTGCTCGCCTTCGCGAGGCTCGCCAGCTCGCGGGCCAAGTGCTCCCGGCCTGGCAATGACGATTCACGTTGGTCCGTCATGGTCCTCGAGCCAGCTCCACAGTAGGGGCTGCGTACGTGCTTCGGCGACGAGCCGCTGCTCGGCGCGGTCGATCCGGCGCTTCACCGTCGCGAGCGACGCTTCGACCAGCTGCGCGATCTCCTCGAGCCGGAACCCCTCGATGCGGCGCAGACTGAACGCCACGCGCTCGTCCACGGGCAAGCGGTCCAGAATGCCAAGCGCGACCTGGAGCGCCGCGCGCGCCCGCGGCTCTCCAAAGGACGCCGGAATCTCCGGCAACTCGGCGGGCGCCGCCAAGAAGAGCCAAGCGTTGCGCTTTCTCCGACGAATCCAGGTGCGCGCGACGTTGACGGTGATTCGGTCGAGAAACGCCACGAGCATGCCCGGCTCGGTGCCGCGGAAGCGAGGCAACGCGTCGAGCACCTCGACGAACACCCGCTGAACGATGTCATCCAGCTCCCGGTCGGGGCCCATGACGGCGACGAGCAGGCGCTCCACCCGCTCCACCTGAAGGTCATAGAGGCGAGCCACCGCCTCCGGCTCTCGCCCCACCAGCGCCTCGATCGACGGAAGCCCACCCTCGCGAGCGCCCACGAGGTGCAATCGAGGTGTTGTACCGGGTTGGGGCATTCGGTCGTTCCAGTCGCCGCACCGCGAGATCCGGCTCACAGCCGGCGTCTCAACCTCGAGCCCGAGGTCCGCTCGCACTGTAGACGTCGCTCACACTGCAGGCGTCACTGCGCGGCGACGCGCATCGGGTACTGGAAGCGGAACGAAGTCTGCCGGAAAGGCGAGAAGTGCGCCTCGCGGATCACACCCTCCATGCACGCGCCCTGGGGCGTCCCACCGAATGGCGAGCCACCGACGGCCGCGCTCGCGACCGTGCCGTCGTTGCGCAACATCACGGTGCCGAGCGCCATGCCGACTTGCTCGCCCGCGCAAGCCCGGATGCGCGGCATGAGGCGACCCATGACCTGGCTGATCTCCTGCCGGCTCGGCTGGTCGGGGAGCTCGGCCGCTGCCGGACGCGCCGCCTGGGCCGCCGCCGGAGCGGGGCGCGCCGAGCCGCCCCCGCCGAGCGCACGACCGACCGCATCGTCGAGGGAGGCGGTGCTGGCCGCTGGCGCAGGCGCGGGCGCGGCCTCGGCGGTCTCGCCGCCACGACGCCGCCCCGACGGACGCTCGCTCGGCTCGGCGGCCGGCGCAGGTGCTTCAGCCACGGCCTGCTGGGTGGGGGCGCTCGCAGGCTCCGAGGCGGCGCCGGACGGTCGGCCGCGATCCCCGCGCGGCGCGCGCTCGCCACCCGCCTGCGCGCCAGCCGAAGCGCCCTCGCCGGCAGCCGCGGTCGACGCCGACGGGGCCTCCACGGCCGCAGCCTCCACGGGCGCAGCCTCCGCGGGCGCAGCCTCCGCGGGCGCAGCCCGCACGGCCTCCACCGGCGCTGGCGGGGCAGGCGTGGCCACCGCGGCCGCAGCCGCGGCGACCGGTGTCGCCGAGCGCGGCTCCGACGAGCGCGGCCGGTCGGAGGGCTCGGCCCCCGCGCCGTTGCTCTGGCTCTGCATGAACACGACGCCTCCGACGATCGCGGCGACCGCGATGCCGAGCCCGATCCACATGCCGCCGTTGCTCTGCGGCGCCGGGGCAGGCGCGGCCACCACCGTCTTGGGCGCGATCGGACCGTCGGCCTTGCTCGCGGGCTTGGCAACCTCGGCCTTCTTCTCGGGCCTCTTGGAGTCCGTGGCCTCCGAGGCTTCGCTCTTCTCGGGTCGGGCCTGAACGCCACTGTCCCGCGCGGGCTCCAGCGCTGCCGGCGGAGGCGGGACGGACGCGACGAGCGAGCGCAGGTCGAGCTTGGCGTCGTCGTCCTTGTCGGTGCTCGCGGGCGGCGCCATCGACGGCCGCACGAGCGCGGACAGCGCTCCGAGATCGAGCTCCTCGTCGGCGGACTTCTTCTTCGCTTCCTTGCTCACGGCGTACGACCTCGGGGAAAGAGGGGGGAGGCTAGCACGCGGAGGCGCGGTCGGATCGCGCGACGCCGGGCCAGCCCGACAGAACGTCGTTCTTGAAAGCACGCATCACTCGCATCGATCGTTGCGAGTGACGCGGGCTCGATTCGGCGAGAGGGAGGGGCTGCGGCCAGACCCTCCGGCAAGAATCGAGCATGAGTCAATCCAAGTGACTCATGCTCTGAGACGGCAGGTCTGTGTCCGACCTTGGACGCAGCCATCTCGGAGAAGATCCACGAAGGTCCGCGATCGGCTCACCGTGCCCAAACAAAAACGGCTCCGGGGGTGAGCCGGAGCCGCGAGGGGAGCTGCGTCGGATGCTGCTCAGCCGTGCTTCAGTAAGTAGCTCAGCGAGCCCGTGGGATCGGCCTTCATGACATCGTCGACCTCATGCCATTTGTACGGTAAGACCTCGCCGTGCTTATCGTTGAACTCGATCGCATCGATGAGGCGGAGGTACTCGTCGATGTTTCGGCCGAGGGGGAGGTCGTTGAGGGTCGCGTGGCGGACGTTGCCCTTCTTGTCGATCACGAAGGTCCCGCGGAGCGCGAGGCCCGCGTCCTCGCCGTCCTCGAAGAGGACGCCGTAGTCGCGCGCGATCTTCTTCGTGATGTCGGCCACGAGCGGGTAGCGCACACCGCCCAGGCCGCCTTCCTTGCGGGACTGCTTGTTCCACGCCAGGTGCGAGAACTTCGAGTCCACCGAGACACCGATGACCTCGGCGCCGCGCTTCTTGAATTCCTCGAGCTTCTGGTCGAACGCGATGATCTCGGTCGGGCACACGAAGGTGAAGTCGAGCGGGTAGAAGAAGAGGACGACGTACTTGCCCTTCAGCGCCGAGAGCTTGACGTTCGTGAACTCGAGCCCCTGGACTGCCTCGGCCTCGAAGTCGGGCGCGGGCTTCTGAATCGCGACGGCCATGGACACCACCTCCGGTCTCGCGCTTCGCGCGAGGAGCTAGCATTGCCTCCCGGAACCTCGTCCCGGGCACGTTCTCGCCGGTTCCCCGGCGGCGCTCGTTCTTGGAGCGCGCACCGGGCCTTGGCAAGCCTCCCTCGCTCCGTGCCTGCGGCGCGCCGGTCGAGTAACAGTTCGCCGATGGCCGAAGACACGCGAGCGGGCGGAACGCCCGGGGAGCGCTCGAACGACGAGCTGAGGCGTCGCATGACCACGGTCTTCGGTTGGGTCGCGGGCGGGTCGCTCGGCCTGCTCGTGAACTACGGGCTCTTTCTCGGGTTCGGCGAGGGCTACCCCACGACGCCGACGACCTTCGTCACCTTCCTCGCCGGCGCGTTCGCGGGGATGCACCTCGCCGACCGACTCGGCCCGCGCGGCTTCCGCCCCCTCGGCATCGCCGCGGGCCTGCTGCTCGTGGCGTTCGGGTGGATCGTCGTCGCAGGCCTGCTCTCGAGCTGATTCGAGAGACGGACGCGCCGTGTTCTCGGGGTGTTTCGTCGTCAGACTGCGCGGTGGTAGGTCACTCCGTCCTCGCCATCGGCGTAGTAGCGGGCACGGACGCCCTGCATCTCGAAGCCGAAGGCCTCGTAGAGCGAGCGCGCGGCGAGGTTGCCGGCCCGAACCTCGAGCACGACGTCCGTGACGCGCTCCTCCGCCATGGCCTCGAGGAAGCGCGCGAGCAGCGCACGACCGATGCCGCGCTCTCGCCGCCCGGGCTCGACCGCGATCGACATGAGCTGCGCCTCGCCGCCGGCGACCCAGCCGAGCACGTAGCCGACGACGCCCCCCTCGCGGTCGGCCGCCACCCACGCCCGGGAGATCGGCCGCACGAGCTCGTGCGCGAAGTCGGGCTGCTCGGTGCCCGTGAACGAACGCTTCCCGAGGGCGCTCGCCCCCTCCACATCCTCGGCGCGCAGCTCGCGGACGACGCCCAGGCTGCCGCCTTCACCGGGTGCCGACATCGCTCGTCTCTTCCACGGGCCCGACACGCCGCGTGACGAAGGGCCTCAGCACGTTCACCTCGGTGCGCACCCGCAGCGTCGCGAGCCAGCGCGCGACGTAGACATCGAGCCGCGTGATCCGCAGCCAGGCGCGCAGCGCCTCGCGCACCTCCTCGAGCGGACGGCCCGCGAAGGGGTGACGCGCCCCGGCGTGGGCCTCTTGGACGTCCGCCTCGGTCACGTCCGCCGCGCCCTCGAGGTTCGCGCTGAGGAAGCGCTCGACGATCGCACGGCGCTCGGCGAGCACGTCGATCTCGCCAGGCTCGGCCCGCACACGGCCAAGAAGCGCCTCGAGCGCGGCCGCTCCACCGACCGAGCGCTCGATCAGCGCGCGCTGTTCGGCGATGTCGTCGGGTGTCGGCGCGACCGCGCCGAGGCGGCTCGCTTCGCGCCGGATGAGCACCTCGCCGACGATCTGATCGAGCGCCGCCTCGAGGAGCGCGTCGGTCGGAGGCGTGTCGGCGGCGCCGCCGCGCGCGAGCGCGAGCGCCGCGACGAGCTCCACGTCGGAGAGCAGCACGACGTCGGTGGCCGCGCTCGGCGTGCGACCGCCGACGACCGCGACGAGCGCCTCGGCAGGCCTCTCTTGCGCGGAGAGCGCCGAGGGCGCGAGCGCGAGCGCGCACACGAGCGACGCGCAGGCGAGGGCTCGGCACGGGCGCGCCGCGCCGCGCGAGCGTGCGTCGGGCGCTCGGTGGAGCGCCCGGGGCACGTCACTCCTGCGGCTCGGGCGCATCGCCCTCGTGCTCGCGCTCGCCCTCGACCTTCATGCGCGCGCGGGGCAGATGCTTGCGCTCCCGGAGAAATTCTAGGAACGCGACCGCGGCGTCGAGCTCGCGCGCCGGGAGCAGATCCGCGAGCTCCTGGATACGACGGCGCTGCTGCTCGGCGGCGAGGGCGCGCACGCGGCGCGCGGGCTTCTCCTCCTCGACGGGCTTCGTGATCTCGTCGGCGGTCGGCACGTGCCACTCGGTGCGCGGAACGGCCTCGATCGAGTGCGCACCGAGCCACTGCTCCATGCACGAGCGCAGGCGCTCGGACCGGAAGGTGAACCACCGCTCGCGGTCCACCGGAAAGGTCATGAGCACGTCCTTGAAGCGACGGAAGGCGCCCTTGCCGTCGATGGACTGCACGAGCTTGTCGCGCAGCTCGCCCTCGTCGACGGTGGCGATGAAGCGCTCCATCCAGCGGTATTGCTCGCGCGAGCTCACGGGCTCGACGCGGAGGTAGCTCGCGTCCGTCGAGACGCGCTGGTGCATCGCGGGATCGGCGACGCCATCGACGATGCGCACGACCTCGCCCGTCTCGAGATGCAAGTACGAGTGCACGGCCGGCGCGTTGTTCTCGAAGGCGTCCTCGAGCGCCTCCCAGGCGATCGGCACCTTGCGCGAGGGCACGGCGGGCGTGGTGTTCTGTTCGTCGGACATGGGTCTCTGGAGAGGGAGGGAGCGAAACGGGAAGCCGATGGTAGCAGCCTCGTGCGTGAAGTCGCGACCTCTCTGACAGCGCTCATGCCCGGGCAGCGGACATCCGAAGCCCCGCACACGAGCGCGCCACGCCGCTCGAGGCTCGTTCAAGGCTCTCGGTGTCTCGGTGGAGGATGGAATGGATCGAAGGTTTCTCCTGGCGGCCGCCCTCGCGCTCGTGTCTGGATGCTCCGAGGATGCCGTGCCCTCCGACGACGCCGCGAGGCCACCGCGCGATGCCGGCGCGATGGTCGAGGGCGGCGACGCCCCGACGGCGAGGGTGGACGACGCGTTCGCGCTCGTCGGCGATGCGCCCGTGGTCGAGCCGAGCCTCTGGGAGATCGTGGCCGGGAGCGAGGATTTCGACATCCTCGAGGCGGCACTGCTCCGCGCTTCGCCGGTCGAGGGCATGGCTCCGACGCTCCTCTCCGAGCTGCTCGATGCGCCCGGCGCCTACACGCTCTTGGCCCCGAGCGACGCCGCGTTCGAAGCGTCGGGGCTGACGATGGAGGTGGTCATGGAGACCCCTCCCGAGGCGCTCCGGGACGTGCTGCTCTATCACGGTCTCACCGGCGAAGTGCCGAGCCCCGCCGCGACGCCCGGCCCCCGCGTCACCCTCGCGCAGTATCCGCTCTTCCTCCTGGTCTCGCGGACCGGCTTCACGGTCAATGGTGGCAACGGCGTTCGCGGTGGCGCGGACGTGGTGAGGATCGACCTCCGCGCCTCGAACGGTGTCGCCCACGTCATCGACCGCGTCCTCGTTCCCCCGACGGTCGAGGCGATCGCGCGCTACGGAGGCTTCACCGCGCTCGCGGGCGCGCTCGCCGAGCGCGGCCTCGCGGACGAGCTCGAGGGCGAGGGTCCCTTCACCCTCTTCGCGCCGACGGACGAGGCCTTCGGCGCGCTCGCGGAGCTGCCGACCGAAGACGCGCTCACGACCCTCCTCCGCTACCACCTGACGAGCGGGCTCGTGCCCTCGAGCGCCCTCGGAGCGACCCCCGCGCCCCTACCGACGCTGGCGGCGGCCCCATACACCGTGGGCGGGAGCGCGCCGCAGCTCTCGCTCGTCGCGCGCGAAGACGGCGGCACGAAACGCATCAACGGCGTGCCCGTGCGCGTCGCCGACCTGACCGCGACCAACGGCCTCGTGCACGTGGTCGAAGCGGTCCTACTCCCGCCGAGCCTCCTCGAGCTGGCGAGCGCCGCGGGCGCCTCGCAGCTCGTGGCCGCCATCGCGTCGGCAGCGCCGCTCCGAGAGGGCGGAAGCGTGGCGAGCCTGCTCTCGGAGCCGTCCGCGCGGCTCACCTTCTTCGTGCCCTCGAACGAGGCCCTCGCCGCAACCTTCCCGAGCGGGCTGCCCGCAGATGGCGAGGCCGTCCGCGATCTCTTGCTCTACCACCTCCTCGCCTCTCCGACGCCGGGCGTGGTGCTCTCCCGCGCGCTCCCGACCGAGCCGGCGGAGCTGCCCACCGCCCTCGGGCCGACGTCGCCCTTCCTGCCCGAGACTCCGGCGAGGCTCGACGGGCAGCCGATGGCCGTGACTGACCTCGTCGGCATCAACGGCGTCGTGCACGTCCTCGCGGGCGTGCTGTCGCCGCCGACCCTCCGCGACCTCGTGGTGGAGAGCGACGCGTTCGACATCCTCGAGGCGGCCCTGCTGCGCGCGTCGCCGCTCCCGGGGGCGAGGCCGACGCCCCTCGTGGACACCCTCGAGGCGCCTGGCGACCTCACGCTGCTGGCGCCGACCGACGCGGCGTTCGAGGCCTCGGGCCTCGACCTGGCGACGGTGAGGGTGACGGCGCCCGATGTCCTCCGCGACGTGCTCCTCTACCACATGCGGAGCGGCCGCCTCGTCGCCGCCAGGATTGCGACCGGCACCGAGGACAGCCTCTCTGGGCTACCACTCTTCCTCCGAAGATCGGCAGACGGCGCGAGCGTCAACGGCGGTCGCGCGATCGAGGGCGGGGCCGACATCACTCGGACCGACGTCCTGGCCTCGAACGGCGTGCTGCACGTGATCGATCGGGTCTTGCTTCCCCCGACGGTCGAAGCGATCGCTCGCTACGCGGGCCTCGCGACGCTCTCGGCGGCGGTGGCCTCCGAGGCCCTCGTCGCCGAGCTCTCCGGCGAAGGGCCGTTCACGTGGTTCGCGCCCACCGACGGGGCCTTCGCCGGGCTCGCCGAGCTCCCGAGCGGCGACGCGCTGACGAGCCTCTTGCGCTACCACGTGACGCGCGGCCTCGTTCCCTCGAGCGCCGTCACGGGCACCTCGCCCCTGCCCACGCTCGCGCGCGCGCCCTACGAGGTCGCCTCGGGGGCGCCCCCGCTCTCGCTCGTCGCGCGGCTCGACGGGCGCACGGTTCTCATCAACGGAAGCGGGCTCGTCAGCGCCGACCTCCGCGCCACCAACGGGCTCGTGCACGTCGTGGGCGCGGTGCTGCTGCCGCCGAGCGTGCGAGAGATCGCGGCCGCGGCAGGCCTGCGCCGGTTAGAGGAGGCGCTCACCTCGGCGGCGCCGCTCGAGAGCGGAGGCAGCCTGTCGGAGTCGCTGGCGGACCCGGGCGCCCGATGGACCCTCTTCGCGCCCACCGACGAGGCATTCGAAGCTGCCTTCCCCGGCTATTTCGACGCGGAGCCCGCGTTCCTGCGGGACATGCTGCTCTACCACCTGCTCGCGTCTCCCTCGCCGGGCGTCGTCCTCTCGGCAGAGCTCCCCGGTGAGCCCGCGGAGCTCGCGACGCAGCTCGGACCGACCCTGCCCTTCGCGCCGGGCGCTCCGCCGACCGTCGGAGCCGAGCCCCTCGTCACGACCGACATCGTCGCGGTCAACGGCGTCGTGCACCTGGTCGGCGGCGTCCTTCTGCCGCCCCCCGGGTGAGCTCGGCCAGGGCGCCTCAAGTTTCTCCCGCGGTCGACCGATGGAGCCTTCGGTCGGGGCCTGGTGATGGGCCCGGCCGTCGACGCGCGCGGAACGGGCACCGAAGAGGTCGCCGCCGCCGAGTCATGACCTGCACGAGCGCGTCGTCCCGCGGGTCGATGCAGAACGCGCAGCACCGGAGAGGCACGCTTGAAGGAAGTACGATTGGCGCAAAGACTCTGGGTGGCGGTGGCGGCCCTCGTCTGCGCCTCCTCGTGGCTCGGGTGTCCTGCCGATCCGATGGACGCGCCGGTCGATGCGTTCCGGGTCCGCCGGGACTCGGGCCCGCTCCCGGACGACGCCGCGGGCCTCGACGCCGCGGGGCCCGACGCGCGATCGGGACCTGTCGACGCAGGGAGCTTCGACGCCGGCCCGGTCGTGCAATGCGAGGGCGTGCCGGCGCCGCCGGTGCCGTGCACCCGCGACGACGACTGCGCCGCGGCAGGCTTGCTCCGCTGCAATCTGCCGATCCCGGGCGTCGTGTGCGGGCCGTGCATGGGCCTCGTCAACGAGTGCCTGAGCGACCTCGACTGCTTCGAGCGGGCGACTGGCGACGCGGGCCCCGAGTTCTTCGTCGACGCTTGGTTCGGAGACGCCGGAGTCATCGGCGAGGCAGGCATCCCCGAAGCTGGGCTGATCGAGGCCGGGCCGGTCGAGGTCGGGCCCCGCGTCGACGCGGGCGATCCATCACGGCTCGTGTGCAACACGTACGGCGCGCGCTGCGCGTGCCCGCGCCGCGTGTGCGAGCCTCGGTGTACGGGCCCGACGTGCGCGACCGCGCGCTGCGACACGGACGGCTACGCGTGCCCCGCGAACATGGCGTGCCTGCCGAGCTCGCCGACGGCCGACGACCACGGTTGCGCAGCGAGGCCGTGCACGACGACCGCCGACTGCGACTGCGGCTTCTGCACCCCCATGGGCCTCTGCGCGAACGGAGCCGGAACATGCGAGTGATGCGAACGAGCCTCTGGGCCGCTCTGGCGGCGACGCCGCTCGCGGTGGCGGGATGTGAGTGCGACGCGGTGACGGATGTGCAGCCGGACCTCCTCGACGCCGCCCGGGAACGTCGCGACGCGGGCCCGAGGCCCGACACCGACGAGCGTCTCGACGCCGCCGTCGAGCAAGACGTGGGCCCCGTCGATGTCTTCTTTCCCGAGGGCTGGGACGGCGGACCGCCGGGCTCGCTCGACTGCGTCCACGCGCACCGGATGGGTGAAGACCTCTTCCGGCTCTCGGTCGACGGCAACAAGGACGTGCCTTCGTTCGCGAGCGTGGCCTCGGGCGCGGGCGAGCTCGTGGCGGTGTACTCGAGCAGCGACTTCGTGCCCGGCTCAGGCCTGCGCAACCTCGAGGTGTTCCGGCTGAGGAGCTCGGGCGCAGACCCGGTGGTGCCCCCCGCGCTGATCCCCGGGACCGAGGGAGCGTCGCTCCCGACGCTCGTCGCGGGCGACGATGGGTACTGGCTCTCGTACGTGCAGGGCGGGAGCATCCTCGTGGCGCGATTCGACGCCAGCTTCGCGCCGGTCGGCGCTCCGTCGACGGTCGTCTCCGCGAGCCCGAGCGTCCCCCCACAGCTGGTGCGGACGAGCACGGGCGGCTACGTCGCGTGGGTCTCGGGTGTGGAGATCCGTGGACGACCGCTCGACGCGAACGGCGCTCCGAGCGGTGCCGAACGGCTCTTGCTCATGGGCAGCAGCGCCTTTCAGCAGGCCTCGCTCGAGCGGGTCGGCGCAGAGGACGCGCTCGCTCTCGCGTGGGCCGATGGAGGTCGGCCTCGCGTGGCGAGGTTGGACCCGTCGACCGGCACGCTCGGCCCGGCGAGCGACCTCTCCGGCGACCCGGGAATCTTCACCTCGCTCGACATGGCGGGCATCTCTTCCGCCGGGGACATGGGCGAGGTGCCGCTCGCGGGCGCGGCGGTCTACGACCTGAACGACCTCGGCTTCCGCGACGTCGTGTTCCGCGTGGTCTCGGAGTCGGGGAGCTCCTCGCTGCCCGTGGCCACGGTCGCAGCAGGCGGCGACCAGGCCTGGGGCGCGACGGTGGCGCCCTACCTGAGCGGCTACGCGGTCGCGTACCGCGCGATGGTCGCGGGGCTCCCGAGGCCGGTGCTCCGCGTGGGCTACCTCGACCGCGAAGGCTGCCGCGTGGGCGCCGTCTCGGACCGCTACGTCGTGGGCGCGCTGGGCTCGGCGACCGGCGCTCCGGCCGAGCTCGGCGTCGAGGGAGGGACGATGCTGATCGTGTGGTCGGAGGAGCGGGACACCTACTTCGAATACTGGGCGGCGACGCTCACGTGCACCGAGAGGAGCTGAGCGATGGGCATCCCGAGCCGCATGCGTTGGTTCGTGGGCGTCGCGGGTCTCGTGGGCGCGATCGCGTCGTGTCAGAGGAACGAGGCACCGCCCGAGCGCGACGCCGGGAGCGAGGACGGCGGCGACGCCGGAGGCGCGGACGGCGGCCGACGAAGCTGCGCGCTGGCGGACGAAGGATGCCCCTGCGGTGACGAGGGCGAGGAGCGCGAGTGCTGGCCCGACGCGGTCGAGCGGGGCGGCGTGCGCGTGTGCCTCGTGGGCACACGGACCTGCCGTGGTGGGAGCTGGAGCGCGTGCGAGGAGGTCCGCGAGCTGACCGACGAGAACGGCGTGGGCGTCGTGATCGCGGCGGCCAGCGAAGATCCCGTCCAGTGCTCGAACTGCGACCCGCTGTGCTTCAACGCGGTGGACACGATCCGCAGCGCAGACGTGGCCGAGCGAGGCTCGGGCGGGCTCATCTTCAATCCCGCGCGCGGCGGCGCCGAGAACACCGGCACGTTGACCACGTGCACCGGCGGCTCGTGCGTGACGATGCCGCGGATCGGCGCCGGCACGGGCATGCCGTGGATGCCGAGCGCCACCAACAGCGACGGCGCCGTGGTCGATCCCGCCGATGGCGCGCTGGTGCTCGGCGTGCTCGGCCTGAATTCGCCCGGCGTCTGGGTCGCCAACATGGACGATGGCACGATCTCGCGCCTCGACCCGACGACGGGCCGGGAGATCGGCCGCTACGTCACGGCTCGCCCGGACTTCGTGAACCGCGCGCGCCCAGCGACCGAGTACTGCAACTGGAGCAACACCGGCAACTGCCCCTCGCGTACGGCGGTCGACCAGAACTTCGACTGCTACATCGCCAACCGCGCGTTCGGAAATCAGGGGACGGTCACGAAGATCGCGGCGCGGCTCGAGCGCTGCATCGACCGCAACGGCAACGGCCGCATCGACACGACCTCGGACCGAAACGGCAATGGCCGCATCGACATGACGGACCCGAGCGAGTTTCTCGGCGTCGATGACGAGTGCATCCTCTGGACGGTCCCCGTGGGCGCCAACAATGGCGTCCCGCGCGCGCTCACCATAGGCATCGCGCCCCCCGGCGTGGAGATTGGCGACATCTGGGTGGGCAACTACAACGAAGCACGCACCTACCGCCTGCGGCCGAGCGACGGAGCGACGATCGCCTCGGTGTCCATCAGCCCCGTGTTGCCCTACGGCGCGGTGGCCGACTCCCGAAACCGCATCTGGTTCTACGCGCGCCGCGGCGGGACGCGGCAGATCCTCGGACACGTCGACGCAGCGACCAACACGTGGAGAGTCGCCTCGGACGCCCCGTACAACGCCGTCGGCTACGGCGTGGCGTTCTACAGCAGCGCAGACCTCACCCAGCAGTACATCTTCGGAGGCACCGACGAGGGGCGGGTGCTCCGCTACGACGTCAACACGAACACCTGGAGCTTCACGCAGGTCCCCGGAGCCGGAGGCACCACCCGTGGCAACACGGGCCCGCTGACGGTCGGCTGGGACGGCTGGCGCGACACGCGCGGCACGGGCTTCGCCATCGACAACCTGCGCGTGTACCGACGCACGCTCACGGCGGCGGAGGTCACGGCGGACCGGGAGGCGGCGACGCCCCCTTCGACGACCGACCTCCTCGCGGACTGGCGCTTCGAGGACGACGCGACCGACGCCTCGGGCAACGGCTTCCACTTCACGAGCAATTCGGGCGTGTTCGTGGCAGGTCGCCACGGCCGCGCGCTGCGCTTCTCGGGCACGGCGCGCGCGCAGGTGCCTGGCTCGGTGGGGTTCGCGTGGGGCGACTCGGGCACGCCCTACACCATCTCGTACTGGCTCAACGCCGGAACCTTCACGGGAAGCGCGCGGAGCGTGCTCCGCAAGAGCAACACCACGCGGGACTGCTGCGGCGCGGGCGACCGCGAGCCCGCCCACTTTCTCGCGGCCGACAGCATGACGATGCAGGTGCGGCACGGCACCGAGACCGACGCCAACCACGGCCAGGATGCCCGCATGCAGGGCGAGGACGTCTGGGTGCACGTCGCCGAGACGTTCGACCCCACGACCGGCACCAAGACGCTCTACGCGACGCCCCCGGCCGCGCGCACCCGTGGCAACACCGGGGCGCTGACCGTGGGGTTCGACGGCTGGTACAACCGAGGTGGCACCGGCTTCGCCATCGACAACCTCCGCGTCTACCGCCGGACGCTCTCGGCGGCCGAGGTGGCGGCGGACCGGGAATGGTCGGGGGGCAGCGAGTGCGCGGCACCCGCGCAGGTCTTCTCGGCCACCGGCGAGGACCAACGCTTCACCGTGCCCGACGGGGTCTCGTCGATCACGGTCCACGCTTGGGGCGCGGGCGGCGGC
This sequence comes from Deltaproteobacteria bacterium, assembly GCA_046342295.1. Taxonomy (GTDB): domain Bacteria; phylum Myxococcota_A; class Polyangia; order Polyangiales; family Sandaracinaceae; genus JAFLCL01. Next base: position 15,184 of record JBKDQC010000231.1, read on the forward strand.
GCGGGCTCCGCGCAACCGGGCGGCGCGGGCGGCTACGCACAGCGGGTCGTGCCCGTCACGCCCGGGCAGGTGCTCACGGTCCGCGTGGGCATGGGCGGCGCCGGCGCCACCGCGATCGGCGGGACGTTTCAGGGAGGCTCCGGCGGGGGCGGCACCGGGCTGCTCCTCGACGGTACGCCGCTGTTGGTCGCCGGCGGGGGCGGCGGCGGCGGCTCCGGAGGCTCGGTGGGCGGCGGGGCCGGCGGCGGCGCCTCGGGAGTGAGCACCAACGGCGGGGGCGGTACGTCGAGCGCCCCCGGGGCCGCGGGAGCGGGGAGTCGTCGCAGCGGTCGCCCAGGGGTCGGCCCCAACGGCGGCGACGGCGTCAACGCCGTCTCCACGACCCTTCCGACGCTTCTGCAGATCACCTGCGACAACGTCGTCGAGCAGCTCTTCGTCGATGGTGCCGCGCAGACGCTCGGTGAGAACTCCAGCCGCGCGACTGCCCCCGACAACTACTGGCTGAATCTCACTCCGGGCGCCCACACGATCGCATTCCGCGCCACGGACTGGGGCACCTTGGCGGGGTGCATGGCGCTGATGTACCCGACCGAAGGCTCCACGGCATTCGCCGTGACGACCGCGGGTCAGGTTCGCACCGTGCCAGTGGACCCAGGCGCTGGGTGGGAGACGCCCGCCTTCGATGCGTCGTCATGGCCGTTCGCCGGAGCGTGTCCCAACCCGGGTCTGTGGGGCTCGAGCTCGCTCGCGTGGGGCCGGCGCCTCGGCGCTGAGATGGTCTGGGGCCCGACGCAATGCGACGGGCCGGAGACCGGCACGACGCGCTGGTTCCGCTGGGTGGTGAACGTGCCCGAGGCCGCGTACCGAAGCTTCGGCTACGGGCTCGGCGGCTCGGGCATCCGCTACAACGTCGACGGCGGCTCGGGCGGCGGCGGCGGCGGCTACTTCGGCGGAGGGTCGGGCGGCGGCGACGCCGCTGGCTTCGGCGGCGGGGGCGGCTCCGGATACAGCCCTGGCGGGACCACCGTGGCAGGGACGGGCACGACGCCCCCGAGCACGAGCCTCGGCGCGTACGCGTCAGGTGTCGCGGTCGGGGGGACCGCGGGGGGTGCGGGGGGACCAGGGCACTTGGCGATCAGCCTCGGCACCTGCACTGGGACCGCGCCCTCGACGGTGGGTCTCCTCGCGGAGTGGCGCTTCGAAGGCGACGCGAACGACTCCTCGGGCAACGGCTTCCACTTCACGAGCAATACCGGCACCTTCGTCGAGGGGCGCCACGGCCGCGCGGCGCGCTTTGTGGGCACGCAGCGCGCACAGGTCCCCGGCTCGCCGAGCTTCACCTGGGGCGAGACGGGCACGGCGTACACGATCAGCTACTGGATCAACGCGGGGCCCCCCACCGGGAGCTGGGGCAGCGTCCTGCGCAAGAGCTCCACCGGTCGCGACTCCGGCGGGCCGGGCGACCGCGAGCCCTTGCACCTCCTGAACCCCGACCGGATGGCCGTCACGGCGGTGCACGGCACGGAGAACGACTTCAACCACCACCAGGCCGGCGACATGGCCGACTCGGACGTCTGGGTGCACGTCGCCGAGACGTACGATCCGGTGACCAACCGAAAGACGATCTACACGAGCCCGGCGCCCGGGGCCCGGACGGTCGGCAACACCGGCCCGCTCACGGTTGGCCACGATGGCTGGCACGACACGAGCGGCACCGGCTTCGCGATCGACAACCTGCGCGTCTACCGCCGCGCGCTCACGGCCGCCGAGGTCGCGGCGGACCGAGAGTCGCCCGCGCCCCCCTCGACCGCCAACCTCCTCGCGGACTGGCGCTTCGACGACGACGTCAGCGACGCCTCCGGCAACGGCTTCCACTTCACGAGCAACACGGGCGTGTTCGTGGAGGGCCGCCACGGCCGCGCCGTGCGCTTCTCCGGCGGACAGCGGGCCCAGGTCCCGGGCTCTGCGGCGTTCACGTGGGGCGACGCGAACTCGCCCTACACCATCTCGTACTGGCTCAACGCCGGCCCCTCGACCGGCAACTGGCGCAGCGTGCTCCGAAAGAATTCCTCGGGGCGCAACTGCTGCGGCCGAGGCGACCGCGAGCCCGCGCACTTCCTCTACCCCGACCGCATGACCATCCACGTCCGCCACGGCACCGAGGCCGACGCGAACCACGGACAAGACGGTCTCCTCCAGGACTCGGACGTCTGGGTGCACATCGCCGAAGTCTACGACCCGACGACGGGACGAAAGACGCTCTACACCACCCCTCCCGGGCCGCGCACCCGCGGCAACACGGGCACGTTCACGGTGGGCGCCTGGGCCGGCTACGACACGAGCGGCACCGGCTTCGCCATCGACAACCTCCGCATCTACCGCCGTGCCCTCTCGGCGACCGAGGTCGTGGCCGACCGCGACGCGGCGACACCCGTATCTTCCGCAGGCCTGCTCGCCGACTGGCGCTTCGACGACGACGTGAACGACGCGTCCGGCAACAGCTACCACTTCAACACCAACTCGGGCGCCTTCGTCGACGGCCGCTTCGGCCGCGCGGTGCGCTTCTCCGGCGGGCAGCAGGCCGTGCTCGGTGCCCCGGGCAGCGGGGGCAGCGGCACGGGGTTCACCTCGTTGACGTGGGGCGATCGCGGCAGCTCCTACACGATCTCGTACTGGCTCAACGCGGGGCCGGCGACCGGAACCCTGCGCCACATCCTCCGAAAGAACTCGACCGGTCGGGACTGCTGCGGGCCCGGAGACCGCGAGCCTGCCCATTTCCTGCACCCGACCAGCATGCGAGTCCAGGTTCGACATGGCACCGAGGTCGACGGAAACAACGGGCACGATGGGAACATGCCTGGCTCGGACGTGTGGGTGAACGTCACCGAGACCTACGACGGCACGACCGGGCGCAAGACCCTCTACATCAACGGCTCCTCGGTGAGCAGCTACGTGGTCGCCGGTGGCTCGGGGACGAGCAGCGTCGGCCTCTCGGCGGGCACCGGAGTGCGCAGCCTCACGGTGACGGGGGGCTCGGGCGTGACGCAGGTCCGGACGATCACCGATCCCGGCAACGTCCGCGGCCTCGCCGCGGACACGCGCGGGAACCTGTGGATCGCGCGCTGGGCCAACGGACCGAACTGGAACGGCGGCTGCTCCGCCACGTTCTACCGGACCAGCGTCGACTTCACGGGCCCGATGCAGGCGTTCCGGATGCCGACGGCGAGCTGCCCGATGGGCATGGGCGTGACCTTCGACAACGCCATCTGGGCCGTCGCCGGAGGCGGCAGCCGCGCCGTGCGGCTCTCGCCCGACCGCACGACCTGGACCGAGTCGCAGTCGGTCCTGCGCGGCCCCTACACATACTCGGATTTCATCGGCTACGGCCTCAACGTGTTCGCGAACCCGCGCGGCCACTACCAGTTCATCACGGACGGCGGTGCCTCGTGCTTCCGGCAGCGCTGGACCGCGATCAACTGGGCCGCCACGATGCCCACCGGCACCGACGTGCAACTCTACGCGCGGACCGCGGACGACACGGCGACGCTCGCGACGCGCCCGTGGCTCGGGCCCTTCGCGGGCAACCCCGCGGACCTGACCGTGGCTCCGGGCCCGGTGCCGGACGGGCGCTACATCGAGATCGACGTGCGCTTGTCGACGACCGACCGGCGCCTGACACCGCGGGTCACGAGCGTGGGGCCGGTGGGCTACTGCGACGGCTTCCGCTACGACACGCGAGGCACGTACACGCGCGTCTACGACAGCACCTCGACCGAGGACGCGACGCCCGCGCAGCCGATCTGCAACCAGCTGGTCGAAGCGCCCGTCTGGGGTCGCTTCCGGTGGTCGGCCGACACGCCGAGCGGCACCTCGATCACCTTCGAGTTCCGCGGCGCGAGCACGCGCGAGGGCCTCGCGACGGCGCTGCCAGCCGTGTGGACGACGCCGCCGGGCAGCTCGCCGATCCCCTCGGTCACCGAGCTCTTCCTCGGCGCGGGGCTCCCTCATCGGTCCCCCTACGTCGAGGTCCGCGCGATCCTCGAGTCGAACGCGGCGCGCACGGCCACGCCGACGCTGCGCGACTTCGCCCTCGAGTTCCGGTGCGCGGGCGACCTGTGACACCGCGGGAGGCTCGTGGCCCCTGGGCGCCGCTCGTGTCGGGGTGCTTCCGTTCGCCCGCCGTGTGCCTGTCCGCCGCGGGGTGGGCCGCGGCGATCGCCTGGCTCGCGGCCCCTGGGGCGCTCGGCGCGCAGACCACCCCTGATGTCTACGCGGGCCTGCCCTCGGCCACCTCCCCCTCGAACGTCCTCGCGCAGGGCGTCGTGGGCCCGGGAGACCGTGACCGACGGGCGCGGGTGGCGGTGCGCGTCGGCCACGTGGCGGTCACCGTCGGAGAGATCGAAGACCATCTGTGGAGCTCACCCGCGTCCGAGCGGGCGCGCTACCGGAGCGACGAAGGGAGGGCGGAGATCCTCCGGCGCCTCGCGCGGCGCCATCTCCTCGCGCGCGAGGCGGAGCGGCGGGGCGTGATGAGCGAAGCCATCCGCTACGAGGCGAGGCGACGCGAAGAGATTGTGCTGGTGGATCTCCTCGAGCTGTCGGTGAGGGCGGCCGCCGTCGGCCAGGCGGAAGCGCCCCCGAGCACACCTCCCGAGGCGATCCCCGAGGAGCGCTTCGCCGTGGTGTTGAGAACGCGCTCGCGTGAGGACGCGGTCCGCTTCGCAGCGGAGTCGGTCGGTGGCTCCTTCGACCGCGTGCTCGCGCGCGCCGAGGAGCTCGGGACGGGGGAGCAGAGCGCATGGATGCGCGCCGAGGGGGACGTGCGATTCGACCCGCAGCTTCGCGAGGTCCTGTTCACGCTGCCGGAGGTGGGCGCCGCGTCCGGTCCCATCGAGCTCCCAGGGGGCGAGCTGGCGGTCGTCTTCATGGCCGGGCGCACCGGAGGCTACGTCCCCCCGACGCCCGAGCCCTCGGTGCTCGCCTACGAGCGCGGGAGCGAAGCGCTGGCTGCGCTGACGGAGCGGGCCCTCGCCGAGCACGTCCGCGACGTCCACGTGGAGAGGATCGACGGCGTCGCGTTCCGCATGCCGGCCGAGAGATCGCGCGAAGCGATGGAGCGCATCGAGCGCGAGCGGCCCGCCCTGCCGACCGCGCCCGGAGCGACCGAATGACGTCTCGCGTGCGCACGCTCTTCGCGCTCTTCCTCGCGCTCGGTCTCTGCCTGCCGGGCTGCCGCGGCTGCGCGGAGGACTCCGACGCGGAGGGCGAGACCCCGTCTCGATCCTCGGTCGATCCGGAGCTGACGCTGGGCTTGTCCCCGGAGCAGGCGCAGCGCGAGCTCGCCGTGATCGATGGGGAGCCCCTCCGCGTGATCGACGTGGCCTACGAGCTCGAGCGGGCGGGACCGACCGCCGGTGCGCGATGGACCGACGCGCAGGGACGCCAGGCGCTCATCGAGAGCCTGATCCGCTCGCGCGCTCTCGCGGTGGAGGCGCGGCGCCGCGGCCTCGGAGACGACCCGCGTGTGGCCGTGGCGCGAGACGAGGTCCTGGCGCGGGCGCTGCTCGATCAGCTCGCCGGTGATGTCCCGGCGCCGAGCGCGCAAGACGTGCGGGCGCACTACGACGCACATCGCAACGACTACCGCGACCCACCGCTGCGCAGCGTGGCGCTCATCTTCACGCGGGATCGAGCGGCCGGCGAAGCAGCGCTCGCCGAGATCCGCGGCGACATGCACCACCAGGCCGAGCTCTGGATGCAGGCGGCCGAGCGGATCGGCTTCGCGGGCCCGCGTTGGCAGCCGCGCGTCGACACCGAGATGTTCGCGGCCGTTCCGCGGGCGAGCGATCCGTTCGTCCCGCAAGCGGTGCGCGACATCGCATTCGCGAGCGAGGCAGGGCAGGTCCATCCGGAGCTGGTCCCGTTCGAAGACGGTTTCTATCTGGTCCGGATCGACCGCCGGACCGACGCGGTGGACGTGCCCTTCGAAGCGGTGCGCGCATCGATCGAGCGCCAGCTCCACGAGCGCGCGATCGACGCGCGCCTCGAGGAGATCGTGGGGGCGACGCTCGGACGGCTCGAGGTGGACGAGGCCGCGATTGCGACCGTCCTCTTGCCGGAGTGATGGTACCCTGGAGCTCCATGCGAGGAGTCACGATGAGAACGCCGGTCCGCTCGAGGAGCGCGTGGGGACGAGCAGCGGGGGCGGCGATCGCGCTCACGGCGGCGTGCGGGGATCTGCCGGCGCTGGAAGAGGCCGACGCGTCGCGCACTCGCCGCGACGCGGCGGGCCCCGACGCGATCGCGCCCGAAGACACAGGGCTCGGGACGCCCGACACGGGCACCGAGACCATGGATGCAGGTCTCGCGACGCTCGACACGGGCACCGGGACGCCCGACGCGGGGGTCATCGCCACCGACGCCTCGGTGATGGACGTGGGTCTCGACCTCGACGGATGGGTGGGGCCGAGCGAGGATTCCGGTCAGGACGCGTTCGTTCCCTCGATCTCCGACGGCGGCCCCCGGGCGCGCCTCGAGTGCGTTCACCGCCACGCGCTCGGTGAGGACTTGTTCCTCCTGGCGCGCGACAGCGACACGAGCGTGCCCTCCTTCGCGACGGTCGCCACGACAGCAGGCCTGCTCGTCGCCGTCTATTCGACGACGAGCGCAGGGACGCGTGCTTTGGAGGTCTTCCAGGTGAGAACCTCTGGAGCGGACGCAGGCCCGTTGCCGCCGGAGACGCTGCCGGAGACGGAGGGCGGGTCACTTCCCACGCTGGTGTCGGGCCCCGACGGGTTCTGGCTGTCGTTCGTCCAGGGCGGTCAGCTTCGCGTGGCGCGCTTCGACGAGAGCTTCACGGCGCTGGGCTCCCCCTCGACGGTGGCCTCCGCGAGCCCGAGCACACCACCGCGGCTCGCGCGAACGAGCACCGGCGGCTACCTCGTGTGGACTTCAGGCAGCGAGATCCGCGGGCGTGCGCTCGACGAGAGCGGCGCGCCCGCGGGGCTCGAGCACGTGCTCGTGTCGGCCGGCAGGGCGGTCCAGCAGGTGGCGCTCGAGCGCGTCGGCGCCGGAGACGCGCTCGCGTTGAGCTGGGCCAATGGCGGGGCCCCCCGCGTGGCGAGGCTGGACCCATCGAGCGGCACGACGGGCGCAGCAAGCGACGTGGCTGGAGATCCGGGGATCTTCTCGTCGCTCGACCTGGCAGGGGCCTCGAGACCGGCGACGCCCGGCGCGACGCCCCTCGCGGGCGCGGCGGTGTACGACGTCGACGATCTCGGCTTCCGCGACGTCGTGTTCCGGGTCGTCTCGGAGATGGGAGGCCCCGCGCTCTCGGTGGCGGCGATCGCCGCGGGCGGCGAGCAAGCGTGGGGCGCGACGGTCGAGCCTTACCTCAGCGGTTATGCGGTGGCGTACCGCGCGAGGGTCCCGAGGGTCGAGCGACCGGTGCTGCGCGTGGGTTACCTCGACCAGGAGAGCTGCGCGGTCGGGGCCGTGTTGGACCGCTTCACCTTGGGCACACTGGGCTCCGAGACCGGGGCGCCCGCCGCGCTCGGCGTCGACGGCGACACGATGATGATCGCGTGGTCCGAGCGGCAAGATCTCTACGTCGACTACGTCGTCGCGACGCTGACCTGCACCGAGTGACGCTGAAGGCCCATGCAGAAAGAAGGGCCCATGCAGAAAGAAGGGCCCATGCAGAAAGAAGGGCCCATGCAGAAAGAAGGGCCCGTACAGAACAACCTGCTCGGATCGGCGTCGCGGCGCCCCGCCAGTGCTGACCGAGCGACAAGGAATACTGGGGGTGTTTCGAGGAGAGCGGGCGGCTCTGGCGGGGATGCCCCGGCGGCGAAGCGCACAGGTTATTCCTGCGCGGGCCCTGAGCTGGCCTGAGAGCACGTGGCACTCGGATGGATCGATGCGGGTGCCACAGGCTCGCATCGGCGGGAGGGAGGCTCTCGCCGATTCACTCGGCGAGAGGGAGGGGCTGCGGCCAGACCCTCCGGCAAGAAATGTCAGAGCATGAGTCAATCCAAGTGACTCATGCTCTGAGGGCGACTCATCCGCTCGAGCGGGCGCGGCGGATGCCCTCGGCCCAGCGCCGCAGATGCGCGCTGCGCTCGGTCTCGCTCATCGCGGGGCTGAACGTGCGCGCGACGCGGTGCGCTCTGCGGACGGCGTCGAGGCCGTCGAAGGCGCCGACAGCGAGGCCCGCGAGGTAGGCCGCGCCGAGCGCCGTGGTCTCGACGTTGGCGGGGCGGTCGATCGTCACGTCGAGCACGTCCGCTTGGAATTGCATGAGGAGCGCGTTCTCGCTGGCGCCGCCATCGACGCGCAGGCGCGCGATGCGGCCTCCCATGTCGGCCTCCATGGCGCGACCGAGATCGGCGACCGAGAACGCCACACCCTCGAGGGTCGCGCGTGCGAGGTGCGCCTTGGTCGTGCCGCGCGTGAGGCCCGAGATCACGCCGCGCGCGTCCGGATCCCAGTACGGCGCGCCGAGGCCCGCGAGCGCGGGGACGAAGACCACGCCGTCGCTCGAGGGCACGCTCGCGGCGAGCGCCTCCACCTCGGCGCTCTTCGCGATGAGCCCGAGCCCGTCGCGCAGCCACTGCACCGCCGCACCCGCGATGAAGCTCGAGCCCTCGAGCGCGTAGTGTGTCGTGCCGTTCAGCGTCCAGGCGACCGTCGTCACGAGGCCGTTCTTCGAGGGCACGATCCGCTCGCCCGTGTTCACGAGCAGGAACGCGCCGGTTCCGTAGGTGCACTTCGCGTCCCCCGGCGAGAAGCAGGTCTGCCCGAAGAGCGCGCTCTGCTGGTCACCTGCGATCCCCGCGATCGGCAGGCCATCGGGCAGGCCGGGCACGCCGCGGGTCGTCGCGTAGACCTCCGAGCTCGATGCGACCTTCGGGAGCACCGACCTCGGCACGCCGAGCGCCTGGCAGAGCTCGTCCGAGAACGTGCGCGTGTGGAGGTCGAAGAGCAGCGTGCGCGAGGCATTCGAGGTGTCGGTCACGTGCGCGGCGCCCGAGGAGAGCTTCCACACGAGGAACGTATCGATCGTGCCGAACGCGAGCTCGCCCTTCTCGGCGCGGTCGCGGGCGCCGTCCACGTGGTCGAGGATCCAGGCGATCTTGGTGCCGCTGAAGTACGGATCGAGCACGAGGCCCGTGCGCTCGCGAAAGAGCGGCTCACGACCCGCGTCCTTGAGCGCGCGGCAGCGGTCGGTCGTGCGCCGGTCCTGCCAGACGATGGCGCGGTGCACGGGCACGCCGCTCTGGCGATCCCACACGACGGTGGTCTCCCGCTGGTTGGTGATGCCGATGCCCACGCACTCGCGCGGCGCCTCGCTCGCGGCGGCGTAGGCGGCGCGCAGCGCGGCGAGCACGCTCTCCCAGATCTCACCTGGCGCGTGCTCGACCCAACCGGGCTGGGGGAAGTGCTGCGGGAACTCCCTCGTCGCGCGGCCGAGCACGCGGCCATCGGTGGCGAGAAGGAGCACCGTCGTGCCGGTCGTGCCCTGGTCGATCGCGAGGAGATGGCGTGTCATGCCGCGACACATACCAGAGAGCCCACCGTCCGATCGACGACCACGCACAATCGGCGGCGCGCCGAGACCCCGACGCCGCTCGGATCACGTTGTTTCTGCGCGGGCCCTACTTCTGCGCGGGCTCCATTCCCGCGCGGGCCCTATGCTGGGCGCGTGACCAGGTATTCCACCGACCTCGCCGGCATTCGCGCGGCGCATGCGCGCATCTCGCCGCACGTCCACCGCACGCCCGTACTCACCTCGCGCACGCTCGACGCGTGGGCCTCGGAGGACGGCGTCCCGCGGCAGCTCTTCTTCAAGTGCGAGAACCTCCAGCGCATCGGCGCCTTCAAGGTGCGCGGCGCGATGAACGCGGTGCTCGGGCTGCCCGAGGAAGTCGCGGGGCGCGGTGTCGTCACGCACAGCTCGGGCAACCACGCGCAGGCTCTCGCGCTCGCGGCGAGCTTGCGCGGCATCCCCGCGCACATCGTCATGCCGACCAACGCGCCCGAGGTGAAGCGCGAGGCCGTCCGCGGCTACGGCGGGGTCGTCGTGCCGTGCGGTCCCACGCAGAAGAGCCGCGAGGAGACCGCCGCGCAGGTCGCCCGCGAGACGGGCGCGACGCTCGTGCCGCCCTACGACGACGCCGCCGTGATCGCGGGACAAGGCACGATCGCCCTCGAGCTCTTCGAGGAGCTCCCCGAGCTCGACGCCGTGATCGCGCCCCTCGGTGGTGGCGGGATGATCAGCGGCATCGCGCTCGCGTACCGTGAGCTGTGTCCCGCGACGAAGGTGATCGGCGCCGAGCCGTCGCTCGCGGCCGACGCCTTCGAAGCCAGAGAGCGCGGAGCAATCGTCGAGCAGAAGCCCCCGCTCACGGTGGCCGACGGCCTGCGTGCGAGCCTCGGCGCCCTGACCTTCCCCGTCGTGCGCGATCTCCTCGGCGAGATCATCCTCGTCGACGAGGACGCGATCGTCGCGTCCACCAAGCTCGTCTTCGAGCGCATGAAGCTCGTCATCGAGCCGAGCGCGGGGGTCGGCGTGGCGGCCGCGCTCGGGCGGGGACGCTCGCGCCTCGGCCCAGCGCTCCGCAAGGTCGGCGTCGTCCTCTGCGGCGGCAACGTGGACCTCGATGCGCTGCCCTGGCGGTAGACCGTCGCGTGACCGCTCCCGGTGCCCGCGCTCGTCGGGAGCGCCGCGGCGCGGGCACGCGCACACCTGGCTCGAGCCCGCCGAGGTCGTCGGCCGCGACGCTCCCCGAGCCCGCGCGGCGCACCCGCGGGAGCGCCGCGCCGCAGTCAGTCGACCCACCGCGCCAGCGCGACGACCGGCCCGAGGAGCGTCCGAACCACGGAGCGGCGGTCGTCGTCCTCGGAGATCTCGGCGGCGAGGCTCGGGCCGACCGCATAGTACGCGTCCACCAGCGCCTCACCGAGCGGGTTGGTCAGGAGGTGCCGGTCCCGGAAGCGACGAAGGACCGAGATCTCCTCGGCCATCGGGGTGCCATAGGCCGCCGTCGCGACGAAACATGGAGAGACCGTCGTGAACTCGATGGCCGGGGTCGTGTACTCCGTCACCGCGATCTCGCTCGCGGCGTTGCAGGCGTCGACCGCGCGGACACCGACCCAGTAGTGCCGCTCGTACGCGAGGCCCCCGAAGTCGACCGAGACCGCCTGCCCGGCGGCGACGTCCGTGGGGACCTCGAGCGCGACGTTGTCGAGGGTCGCCGCGTTGGCAGGCCGCGCGCGCTCGAAGCTCGCCGCGTCGGTGATCGGGACGTCGGAGTAGCGCACCTCGTACTGCACCACCGCTTGGTCGTCGGCGGGCGCGACGAACTCGAGGTGCGCGAAGCGGTGCGCGTCGCGACGCTCGTGGTACTGCGAGACCTCGAGCCCGGCGATGGCCGAAGGCGGCTGGTTGAGTCGGCATGTCTCCGCCGCCTGCGATCGGACACGCACGCGGAAGCCGCCCGCGCCCTCCCGCAGACGATCGACGCCGCTGCCGGGCGCGCCCGTCGCGTCGTCGACGATCGAGTCGTCGATCGGCTGGATCTCACCGGCGTCCTCGCCGCGCCCCTCGAGCGCGCCGTAGCCCATCGCCTCCGCGGTCCCCGTGATGGCGGTCTCGCCGACCTGGACGGGCACGCGGTACACGATCGACGGCTGCCCGCGGTACGGGTAGCCGTAATTCATCGCCCAGTAGTCCCACTGCTCCCGCACCGTGCCGCCGTCCGACCGCGGTGTCGGATACTCCGCCGGGCTCCAGCCCGGGCCGTAGTCGCCCTCGACGTTGACCTCGACGTAGACGTAGTAGGTGCCGTTCGTCCAATCGTCGGGGACGGTGAACATCAGGCGCTGCGCGACCTCGCCCGGAGGCGTGGCGGTCGTGACCGCGTCGATCTCCGGCATCACGCCGCGGGCGTCCGCGCTGTAGCGGTCGACATCCGGGTGGTCGAAGCAGCCGGCCTCCGCACAGCGCCGCACGTCGCGACGCGGCGGGTAGAGCGAATCGGTGCCGAGCGCATAGCTGCGCGAGGTACCCGGCTGGCCCTCGGCCGGCTCGCGGTAGCCGGCCGCGACGTCGGCCTCGGTGATGTAGCGCCCCTTGTCGCTGTTGAACACGGACGCGCACGAGACCGCGTCGAGCGCATCCCGCTGGGTCGTCGCGTTGTTGAACGAGAGGCAGAAGTGGTCGTCGCGCGAGAAGTCGCTCGCCGAGCGCGAGGCGTGGCCCTCGCTCACGCGGTCCTGGAAGATGACGCGGCGGAACGGCTGCGCGCCCGGCGCCGACACACGCGCGTTCGCCCAGGTCGGCAGAACCCCCTCCCGCCGGCCGTAGGGCCAGCGGAAGCCGCTGTTCATCTGGAGCGCGCCGGGGCGGTTGCCGATGCCGTAGAGCGCGACCGACTGCGTCAGGGACAGCGTGCGGAGATAGGTCCCGTCCTGGCTGGCGAGCCAGACCGCGATCTGCGCGCGACGGGTCGGGGTGTACTCCACCTCGATCACACGCTGGGCTTCCGCGGTCTCGGACGAGACCAGCGAGCCAGCCGCGAGACCGAGCGCGGTGGTCGTGAAGAGGAGGCTCGTGCGCAGGTGCTTCGACGCAGTGGATGTCACGTCCGTGCTCCGGGGGGCGTGGGTGGCCAGGTGACAAGGATGTTCCGCGCGCCGCCGGAGCGGAAGTCCTCGGCCCGCAATTCCTTCTCATGTCCCAGACCGCGCGTCCCTCGCCAAAGACCTCGCGAGGCGAGCTAGAACACGCAGCCGACGTCGGAGAGCGAGGCCGATACGCGCTCGGTGCCGCCGCTGGTGGAGACCTCGAGCACGAGCTCGCCAGCGACCGTCATGCCGCAGAACGTGCAGACCGGGATCGACGGCGCCCCCGACGTCTTGCGCTGCTCCTGAGAGGTCGTCCCGCTCGCCCCGATCGTGAAGGTCGGCACATCGATCGTGAGCGCCTGCGTCTCGCTGTATCCAGTCGATGGCACCTGAACGACGAGGCTCGCACGCTCGACGGTCACCCGTTCCCCCGAGGGCCCTTCCGCCCGCAAGGTCCAGAAGGCGAGCAGCGGATCGGGCGGCCCACCGAAGCAGTTGCCGTACGCATACGGCTCGCGGATCTCGAGGCGCACGGGCCCGCCGGGGGCAGAGGCATCCTCCGTGGGCGCGCGCGCGTCCTCACGCGTGGCCGCGTCGACCGACCCGTCCCCCGGGGCCGCCGCGTCGCTGGCCGCCGCGTCGCTGGCCGCCGCGTCGCTGGCCGCCGCGTCGCTGGCCGCCGCGTCGCTGGCCGCCGCGTCGCTGGCCGCCGCGTCGCTGGCTGCAACGTCGCTGGCCGCCGCGTCCAGATCCGGGCCCCCAGCATCGCACGCCGAAAGGGCACCCCCAGGTCCGAGCGCGAGGAGACTGAGGAGGGCGGAGCGCAGGGAGACCATGCCCCCCTGTGGTTCGCCGCGTGCGCGCTCGTCACGAAAATGTGCGGGCTCTCGACGGCGCGTCTGTCCGCGCTATCCCTCGGCCGTCGCTCCGGCGTCGTCTAAAGGCAGGACAGTGGACTTTGGATCCACGAATGATGGTTCGAATCCATCCGCCGGAATCTTGGAGGCCTCTCTCGCCGAGCCCGGGCGCTTGACTCGTCAGGCGCGCGCATGAGCAGGGGCGCCTCCGGACCGCGGCGCGCGCGCCTCGACCTCGTGCTGGCCGCGAGCTTCGCGCTCACGGCCGGCCTCGCGACCTCGCTCGCAGGGCAGGCGCTCACGGAGGGTCTCGCAGGCCCCGCGCGAGAGGCTGCCGGGCCTTCGGTCTGGGCCCTCTCGGGCTTCGTCGCCTGCGGCTCGGGCGCGGCGGTGTGGCTCTTCCGCAAGCGCGCCACGCCCATGGGTGTCCGCTTCGCTCTCGTGACCTCCGCGATCGCTGCGCTCGTGCTCGTGCTCCTCGCGCGGATGGCCCCGCCCCGCGGACGGAGCGTCCTCACGGCCAGCGATCGCGTCCCGATGCGCGAGGCGCGGCTGCGCGACGGCTCGCTGGGCATCGAGCACCTGCGCCTCGGCTTCCGCCTGCCACACCCCGACATGCCGTTCTTGCCCGCACCTTGGGTCGAGGCCGACACGTTCGAGCAAGGGGGTGAGGGCTACCGCGACCTCCATGCGCTGTGGGCGTTCCAGGGCGACGCGCTCGAGGGAGAGGGCGGCGAGACCACCCTCATGCTGGACCTCTCGCCGGGCGACGCCCTCGACGAGCCCGCGCTCGACGCGCTCACCCTGAGCGCCCTCGCCCCGCTCGAGCGCGCGGGACACGCGACGGAGCGAGGCGAGCCGACGCGCGGAGCCCGTTGCCTGCGGCGCTCGGCGCACGCGACCCTCACGGGCGGGAGCGGTCACGTCGACCTCGCCCTCGCCGTCTTCCGCGACCCGGAGGGTCCGCGCGTGCTCCGGCTCGCGGTCACGGTGGTGAGCGAATCGGGCGGTTGGTCCGCGTACCTCTCACGCCTCGAGCTGCCCTGCGAGTGAACCGATCTCGCGGCCCAACGCTCGCGCCGCGCGGATCTTCCGTCGAGCGTCGATGGCAAAGGCGATGTCGAAGGCAAAGGCGATGGCGAAGGCGATGGCGAAAGCGATGTCGACGGCAAAGGCGATGTCGATGGCGATGTCGATGTCGATGTCGATGTCGAAGGCGATGGCGATGTCGATGTCGTCGGCGAAGGCGAAGATGTCGATGGCGAAGTCGAAGGCGACGGCGAAGTCGAAGTCTGCGTGCCTTGGCCGGCCGTTCTCCGTCTCCGCACGAAGGTTCAGGGCCGTTCCGGGTCGCCTCACGGTGGCGCGTGCTCGGTCGGTTCAAGACGGCCTTCGGCCCCCGCGTCGACCATCCGCCGCGACGCCCTCGCGATCGTCACGCGCGCCTCTGCGCTCGGATGGCCGACCCGGGCCGCTTCGCGGGTCTTGAGCCGCCCTACGCCCGCGCGGGTGGGGAGGCGCGACCCGGAACGGCCGCTCGCGAGCGTGGTGCCCGCAGCGAGCCGCGACGCGCAGAGGCACGTCGAGATGGGTCGATGGAGAGATGGCGCTTCGACTCTACGGTGACGCGGTGCAGATGTGCGCGGACTTGAAGGTCGTGGTCGCTCGAATCGAGCGCGCGGACAAGGACCTCGCGCGGCAGCTGCGGCGGGCCGCGGGCTCGGTGGTGCTCCATCTCGCCGAGGGCGCGCACAGCGACGCAGGGCACGCGCGCGAGCGGTTCCGCACCGCACGCGGCAGCGCCGCCGAGGTACGCGCATGCCTCGACGCAGCGGTCGCGTTCGGGCTCGCAGGCCCGCTCCCCGACACCGAGCGAGCGCGGCTCGACACGATGGTCGCCGTGCTGACGAAGCTCGCGAGGTAGACCGAACGCGGCGGCGGGGCACCGGCTCCGCCGCCTTCGCGAGGACGAGGGCGACGGCGAAGGCGAAGCCGATGGCGATGGCGATGGCGAAGTCGATGGCGAGGTCGAGGTCGAGGTCGAAGTCGAGGTCGAAGTCGAGGTCGAAGTCGAGGTCGAGGTCGAAGTCGCAGTCGAAGTCGAAGTCGAAGTCGAGGTCGAGGTCGAGGTCGAGGTCGAAGTCGAAGTCGAAGTCGAAGTCGAGGCCTTCCGGCGGCGGGGACACCCCCGCCACCGGCGCGGCCCACGCTACCGAACGAGCTTCCTCAGCGTCGCGATCACCTTGTCGATCCGATCCATCCGCGCGGCCTCGACAGCGCCGACGTACCCGAACGCCTCGGCGACCAGGACGCCGCTCTTGACCTCCGCCATGCTCCCGAGCGCGGTGCGGAACCGAGCGCGCTCGAGCCCACCGCCGACGTAGCTGCCCTCGCCGAGGTTGAGCGCGACGCTCGCGGCGGCGCGCCGCATCTGC
>JBKDQC010000232.1:0-2001 GCA_046342295.1 Deltaproteobacteria bacterium
ACCCGTAGGCACCGAGCCTCAGGCTTGCCGCGCCCGTCACCGCCGACTCGAACCTCGTGAGCAGGAGAGACCCTGCGGGATCGAACACGGAGATCTCGAGGTCACGCACGGAGCTGCCGAACGTGGCGCCCCCGCACGTGAGCGACGTCACGTACTACTACGGGCTCTTTCACCTCCGCGGAACACCCAAGCGCACCTGAGTGCGGGCCTGCGCCCTCGACCGCTGCGCGCCGCGGGCTCGCGTGGCCATTCCAGGATCCACGCGAGTGGGCGTTCACGATCCCGTCGCTTCACCACGGCCCCGACACCTGCCTCCTCCGGCCCTGCCGCAGCGTCTCGTCCCTCGGACGGTGAGGAGACGCATTCGCCGGGGTGCACCGTGCGAGCCGATCGTGAGAATCACGCGGCATGTCGAACGACGAGGCCGCCCTCATCGAGAAGCTCCGCAAGATCGAGGCGCTCCACGCCGGTGCGACGACGGTCGGAGAGCGCGTCGCTGCGAGCGAGGCACGCAAGCGCATGCTCGCGCGCATCGAGGCGATGCGGGCGACCGACCCGCCCGAGGAGCGGAGGTTCACCATCCATCCCCGATCCGTGGGCACGGCGCGTCTCCAACGCCCTCGCGCGTCGATACGGGCTCTTGCCTTACCGCCACGTCGGCCAGCACCGTCAGACCATCATGCTCCGCGTGGGCCCGCGCTTCCTCGACCAGACGCTCTGGCCGGAGTTCAGGGCCATCCATGACGAGCTCCACAAGTACCTGCATCAGGTCACCGAGCGCGTGATCCGCGAGACCCTCGACGCGAGCTCGGGCGAGGCCGAAGAGGTCCCCGCCGGCGCGCTCGGCCCAGGTAGGGAGAAGAAGTAGTGGCCGCACCCATCTTCCTCGTCGGTCCTCCCGGAGTCGGCAAGACCACGCTGGGCACGCGCGCGTGCAGTGAGCTCACCGTGCCGTTCCGTCCGTACGAGAGCATCGAGTCGGCGCTCTCGTGGGCAGAGTTGCTGCCGTGTGTGCTCGAGGTTCCGTGGGAGGAGGCGCTCGCGCCGCGCATGCTCGAGCGTCTCCGCAAGGCCGGCGTGACGATCGCGCTGTGGGATCGCCCCGAGCGGATGCGGGCGCGCGCGAGTCGACCCTACACGCTGCGCGGCAGCACGGCGCTCGTCCGACCCGGGACCTACGGCCGACGCGGCACGAGCTGCGTCGAATTCCGCCGCCTCGATCGCGGCTGCGACCACGTCCTGCTCATCGATCAGCTCTCGCTCGAAGAGGCTTGCGAGGAGTTGCGGTCGACGATCGAGGACACCTGGACCGACGGAAGCGCCGAGGAGCTCGAGGCCTGGACCGATCACTTCGTTCGTCTCTGGTGTGCCGATACGACGGTGAAGAAGCCCGCCGCGCAGCCGCTCGCGGCGGCCATGGCGGAGTTCCTCCTCGCGAGCAAGCGCGCTGGAGCCTCTGCTCGCGCGATGCGTGCCCTCGAGAGCGATCTCCACGTCGGCGGGCTCCTCTACTTCTACGACGGCGACCGCACCACCGCCGCGCGCTCGCTCGCCTCGTTCGCCGCCGGCACGGCGGGCGACAGCACCCACTTCGCCCGCAAGATCACCGATCGACCCGCCGCCGTGGCCCGCTACGAGCGAGCGCTCGCGGCGTTCGCATCCTTCCTCTCCTCCCGCGCACGCTGATACGCATCACGCAACGGCCGAATCCGTCGAGCCCAGGAGACCAACATGCCCGAGTACTACGAGTTCGAGGTCTCTCTCGATGACCTCCAGCCTCGCATCTGGCGCCGATTCCTCCTGCCGGACCTCGACGCGCAAGCGCACTGGGTTCGCAAGCGGCTACCTGCGATCAAGAAGAAGCCGCCGCCTGTCGCGGCGTCGTGATGTTCGGGGACGAGGCGAGCTTCTGGCTCGACGGCACGTTGCACCAGACCTGGTCGCGCATCGGTGTACAGCCGCGCGTCGACACGTTCGGAGAACGCAAGACGGCGCATGTCT
>JBKDQC010000233.1:0-2886 GCA_046342295.1 Deltaproteobacteria bacterium
CACAACCGCTTCTACCCCACCGTCGCCGACCGTGACGCGGCCCTCGTCGACACCTTCGAGACCTTCAAGGCTTATCCGGAGATGGTCGCCGGTCATATCGCCAGGTTTCTATGATCCAGGGTCTCGCCGCTGCTGTTTAGACGCGTCGAGGCGTCGTTGGAGTGCCAGGCGGCCGCCTGCGGGATCGTCAGGCGGTAGGGCATGCGGATGGACGCGAGAGGTCGGCGGGTTCTGACGAGGTCCTGCCGCAACACGTCGACCTCCCCGCCGACAAGCCGCCCATGCTCACCTGCCCTGCGGACCGAACCACGTCGTCCTCTACATCACCAGCCTCGACGTCGCGCTGCACGTCGGGCCGGACCACGAGTCGTTCTGGACCGTGGGCGGGCGCTGGCTCGGCGTCGTGCCGATGGGGAGGTGCTAGCGCCGTCGGCAGTACCCGCGAACGCGTCGACCACCGCGCGAGTAACCGTGGACGTGGATCTGCCCGGGCCCGCAGACCTCGCCTCCGGGCTCGCTTGCGCCCGCGCCCCCAAGCACGCGCACGACGCGCGCACGCGGAGGAAGATCGCCGACCTCGCGGTACTCGCCGCCCTCGGCGACGTAGTAGTGCTCGACGCCGCACGATGGCACGTCCGTCCCCGCATGGGCCCTCTGGTGACGACCTCACGGCGGAGGTGAATCCGCAGGCGGGGCGGTTGTGCCAGGCGGAGTGACCGACGTCGTGTGCGGTGCGCTCGTCGGCGCGGCGAAGGGCTCGTCTCCGACGTAGACGGTGTCATCTACCTCCTCGCGCTGCGCCTCGAAACCGGCCACGTCGTCCTCCACGTCCTCGTCGTCGCGCGTGCCTTCACTGTCGATAGTCGGTGGGCAGCATCGCCTAGCGCCCGGACATCCCGCGCCTGCCTCGTCGGCGTACTCCGAGCGAGCGAGGCAGTCCGACCACGCATCGCCGATCGCCGCTTCGGTCGCGCACTCGTACTCGGCCCAGTCGGCGACGAGTCGTTCTGCGGGCGGCGACGCCCCCGCCGCTCCGCACCGCGATCTGAGCACGCGCGGGCGAGCCCGCGGCGGCGGCGACTCAGGCTCGGCCGCGACGACGACGGCGACCGCCTGCGGTGCGGGCGCCTGAGCAGTGCTGACTCGGTGCAAGACGGTACCGAGCTCGCTCATCCCCATGAGCAACACGATCGAGGCGACCGCCGCCGCGGCGAACGGTGCCGCGCGGTGGAGCGCCAGCTCGCGCCATCGCTCCGCGGGCGGCTCGAGCGGCACGCGCACCGGCTTCTCGACATCAAGCTTCTCGGGCGCATCAGGCCCGCTCCTTCGAGCGACGGCCCCGAGAGCCTCATGCGCCGCGTTCAGCTCCTTGAATGCCTCCTCCGCCGCCGCAGTCGCGGCCGCGCCAAATTGCGCGACACGGTCTGGATGCCGCTCCTTTGCGAGCGCACGAAAGCGGGTGCGGAGCTGATCGACCGTCGGGATGTCGCCCAGACGGAACGTGTCGAGCGCGCGCTCGACGCTCGCCTCGTATCGCTCCACCGACGTCGCGCAACGAACGACCTCTTTGAGGTAGCCATGAATGGCCGCGCGCAGTTCATCGACCGCGTCTGTGTTGCCCGCCATGATCTCGACGGTCGGTCCGTTCGGCGCGCCCAGCGTGAAGTAACCGACCCGGAGCACTGCGACGCGCGCGTTGTCGTTGAAGCGCAGGTCGGGTCCGCCGCGCTTGTTCACGTACTGCCACGTCCACTCGATCACCTCAGCGCCGCGCGGGACGGACGTGCCCCAGCGGAACCTGCCGTCCGAAGCCTCGATGGTCATGTCCTGGAGCGCCGTCACGATGAAGCGCCCGTTCGACCACATGAGCAGCCGATCTGGGAACAGCAGCGCCTCGCGTCCGCCGGCCGAGAAGTGAACCGGGCGCGCATCCGCGTCGATCGTGCTCGGGCAACGCGTGTCGATGGTCGCGGGTCCGAGTTCGACGGTCGTGTCGGCACCAGCGTGGCGCTTCCAGTCGCCGTGGCGATCCGCGGTTCTCTCGTGCTTGAGCAGGCTCGATGCGCCGAGGCGTTCCGTGGCCCGGATCACGTTCGCCCACGCCGCACCGACGTCGTTCGGGAGGTCGTACCGGAGCGTGAAGCGGCGACGACGCAGTTCCACCCAGCGGCATGCGAACAGGAACGGCAGCGACGCAACGAGCACCGACAACAGCTCGCCCACCGAGCGACCCGTGAGGCCCATCGCAACGAGCACGAGCAGGATCGCGATGGCGGCGATGATCTGGATCGCACCGCGCCGGACGCGCAGGTTCAGCGCGTCCTCGAACGACGACGGGGAAGTGACGTTTGGCGCGTCGCCTACGGCCGTGTAGTGGAACCCCGCGTCCCCGAGAGTGATGTGCACGCCATAGCGGAGCGGGCGTTGCGGCTGTGTCACGCGGCAGTCAGGATGCCCGAGGGCATGGCGCGGTTCCAGGCCCCGTTATCGCGCATCGCTTCGCCCCGTGGAACGAGCCCCGCCGGCGTCGGCGACGTAGTCGTGCTCGACGCCGCACACGGAGACGACGACGCCCGCGGGCGGCGCGAACTCGTTCATGGGCGTGACCGCGTCGATCGGGCAGCCATGGAGGCTCGACGCGCGAAGCCGAAGGGCCTGGAGGCGTTGCTGGGCGCTGCGGCATCGAGACAACTGCGAGTTCGAGCACCGACGCTCGCCGACAGCCAACTTCGGTCGGATGCCCGAGACCGTAGTCCGTACGAATTGTACCCCGGATGGTAACGGGAGCCTCTCACGGTCGCGATGCATTCCTGAGGAGGGCTCTCATCGGGCGGTGCGGACCGTAGCCCGGACAAACGGCCCCTGGGTTGCGTGATCGGAACGTCC
>JBKDQC010000234.1:0-2740 GCA_046342295.1 Deltaproteobacteria bacterium
GGTCCATCCGGTCCTTCACGAGGTAGCGACATGCGCCCTCGATGACGCCAGTCGAGATCGGCAGACCGTCGGCGAGGTAGTCGGCGTAGTGCATCAGGCGAACGCGAGTTCGGTTGGCGAGATACGCGCACGCCTTCGTGATCGCCTTACGCGCCGACGCGTCGATGCTCTTGCTCCGACGCTTGGCCCAGTAGCGGATCGTCGCGGCCACTCCGCCACCCGTGCGACCGGTGAGGAGTGCGAGGAATCGATCGCCGACCCAGTTCTCGGCCTCGGGGGAGGTCTCGCCGAAGATCGCGCGCGCGGCCTTCCAGACGTACCGTATTCGCTGCACGACCACCGTCCTTGCATGACGAGCGGGCTGCGCGGAGCCGCGTTCTCTTCTCGCTGGTCGTCGATCGGGCGTGCGTCGTACGCGGAACGCGTACCGATGACGCTCACCGAGCGCGGGGCGGCGGGACCGTGAGCGGGCCGAGCTCTGCTTCGAGCTGGGCCGCGTCGAGACGCTCGCGCGTCGCGCGCCAGTACTTCGGCGCGAGCTCGAGGTAGCGGTCGCGCGGCCAGTGCGGCAGCACGCGAAGAAGATCCCGCACGTATTCCTCGGCCTCGAGGTCGTGCAGCTTCGCGCTCGCCACGATCGACAACAGGTTCGCCGTCGTCTGCGCGTGGTCATCGCTGCCCACGAAAAGCCAGTTCTTGCGGCCGATGGCCACCTTCCGCAGCGCACGCTCCGAAGCGTTGTTGTCGAGCTTCAGATGCGGATTCTCCAGGACCCGACGCAGCGCGTCCTCCTGCCGAGTCACGTACACGAACGCACTGCGGAGAAGGCCGCGCTGGCCCTGCACCTTCTCGAGCTCCGCTCGCGCGAAGACGTAGAACGCGTCGATCTCCGGCTTCAGAAACTGCTCGCGCAGCAACTTCCGCGTCGAGGGCGCCACGCGACCCCAGAACCGCGCGTCCGTCTCGAAGATGCGACGAATCCGATAGAGGGCTTCGCGCGCCACAGGTTCCTTCGCGACGGCCGCGCTCTCGAAGAAGTACCGACGCCCGTGCGCCCAGCACCCCGCTTCCTTGCGGACTTTTCCATCGGGCTCGATGTCCGGATCTGGCGGTTCGTCCGGCTCACGAAACAGGATGTCGTAGACGTTCTTCGCGTCCGCCTGGATGTAGCCCTCGTAGCCCCGGAACAGCTCCATCACCGCAGCGCTCGTCTCGCGCTCCACGTATTCGAAAAACACCGCGTCGCGGTCCGCGATCTGCACGAAGTAGTGACCCTTCTTGCAGGGCCGTCTCTTCGTCGACGAGGCTTCCTCGTTGTGTCGCACCAAGATCTGCGTCGCGTCCGTCGAGAGGCACAGCGCGGTGCGCATCGCCTCCTGCTTCATCGCGTGCAGCACCGTCGCGCCGAGCGTGCCACCCAGGATGTTCATCCAGCGCGACATCGTCCCGCGGTCGAGCGGCACACCCTCCTGCTCGAAGCGCTCCTCTTGCCGGTACAGCGGCATCGCGCGGTCGTGCTTCTCGACGATGATGTTCGCGTACAGAGACGGCGTGCCGATCGAGCGCTCGATGATCTCCACCGGCGCAGCCGCCGTGACGAGCGTCGTCTCGTCCGAGCCTTCGGCCTTCCTCGTTCGGTACGTGATGCGCTTGGTCACCAGGCAGATCGTGCACCCGCGGCGACGCTTCATGCGCGTCGAGTCGTCCGATCCCGTGATCTCGGCGACGCCTTCGGCGACGAGCGCCTCCATCTCTGGATCGGTGATGACGATCTCTTCTGTCGGCAGCGAAGCCGGATCGAGCCTACGTCGCCCGGTCGGCCGATTGCGCGTTCGCGTCTTCGGAGAGTCCGTCTCGTCGTCGAGCTTCGTGCCCGTCGCGTGCTCGATCTGCTCGCGCATCGCGTCGAGCTCGGTCTTCGTCTTCTCGAGCTCCAGCTCGAGCTGCTTGGAGTCGATGCGCTCGGCCTTGGCCTCGAACACGCGACGACGAAGGAGTTCATGCTCCTGCTGCAGCAGCGCGTAGTTCTTCTTCAGGTCCGCGAGCACGCGCTCGGTGAACGAGTGCTTCTCCGCGAGCGCTTCGCGCTGCTCCCGCTCGTGGACCGCGCGGTCTCGCTCGGCCTTCAGCAGCGCCTCGAGCGTCCGATTCCGCTCCGCGAGCAGCCGGAGCTCAGCGTCGAGGTCGCGGTTCCGAATCGCCAGCTCTTCGTACGTCGGAACCACATGCCGACTCTGCACGCGCGCGCACGCGCGCGCACGCGCGCGAAGTGCGGAAAGTCCGAATCGCCCATGATCACAAAGCGCTCACGCGATCAGTGCTTCGTCGGAACCTCGATCTCGATGCCCGCGAACAGGTCCGAGAGCTGCCTCTCGCTCAGCACGATCGTCGGGCTCGTGCCGTCATGTGAGAGGGGCATCCGGAACGTCCCCGCGTCCAGGCGCTTGTAGAAGATGCACAGGCCCGTGCCGTCGAAGTAGAAGACCTTCATGGCGTGACGACGCTTGCCGAAGAACACGAAGATCGCGCCGCTACGCGGCCGACGGCCGACGCGCTCGGTGATCACTCCGCACAAGCTGATCGACGTCAACTAGAGTTGCCGGTCGACGACAACTACTTCTGCCGGTCATCGCCAGGTTGGTGATGTCTATCTGCCGGGGCTCGTAGTTGTCGTTGAGCCTGCGGCAGTTGTCGTTGGCGAACACTCCGTCGCCGGTGCCGCGGGCGCGCATCTCGCGCT
>JBKDQC010000235.1:0-18986 GCA_046342295.1 Deltaproteobacteria bacterium
GGAGCGCGGCTCGCCATCGTCGACGCGGGCGTCGACCTGGAGGGCGGAGGGCACGATCCCGGCGTCGTCGAGGCGCTGGCCGCAGAGCTCCGCGCCGCCGGCAGCGAGGTCGAGTCTTTCGACGACGACGTGGGCAGCCCCGAGGTCATCGACCGCGTGGTCGGCCGAACGCTGGATCGCTTCGGACGCATCGATGGAGTGGTGCACGCCGCCGGGATCTGGGTGGATCGCTCGGTGCTCCGCACGACGCCGGAGATCGTGGACCGCGCCGTGGCCGTCCAGCTCGGCGCGGCGTTCTCGCTCGTCCGGAGCGCGGGGCAGGCGATGGTGGACTGCAAGGAGGGCGGATCGGTCGTCCTCTTCTCGGGGCCCTCGGCGTTCTTCGGGGCGCGTGGGCACGCCGCCATGGCCGCAGCGCAGGCCGGCGTGGTCGCGCTCGTTCGGTCCGCAGCCCTCGAGCTGCGTCGTCACAAGGTGCGGGTCAACGCCATCTGCCCGACCGCGCGCACGCGACAGACCGAGTCGCTCCCGACCTTCGCGGCCATCGACGAGGCCTCGATGTCGCCCGCGCACGTCGCCGCGGTCGCGGTGTTTCTCCTGAGCGGCCTCGCCGAGGAGGTGCACGGGGAAGCGATCGGGGTTGCGGGCGCCCGTACCTACGCGATCCGACCCCGCGAGACGACAGGCGCGTTCGGACCGAAGGGGCCTCTGCAGCCCCGCGAGGTCCTCGGCGCCTGGGGGGACGTCCTCAAGCCCTGACCGCTCGGGACGCGCCCCTGCGAAGATGGACAGACGAAACTTTACTCTGGTATCCGCGTTGCTATAAGCGTCTGAGAGAACGTCGCGGGACGTCGAAAGGAGCGGTGGTTCCGATGCTGCCTCCCTTCATCATCGAACAAATCCGGAAGCGCGAGCAGGACGACAGGCGCCCCGAGATCCGTCCCTCGATCGAGCTTCCCCTCGCGCCGCCCCCGCCGCGGCGCGTCCGAGACGAGTCCGAAGACGCCGACCGCGGCGTGATCGTGATCGATCTCTGAATCCGCCGGAGGGGCCACGCGCCTTCTGCCAAGCGCGGCCCCCGCTCCATTCGCTGACGCGAACGCTGCGCGCGGTGCCCTCGCCCCACTCGATCCGCGTGCCGTGACCGACCGGCGCGGCATCGATGTCGCGGCGCGCGGCGATCCGCTCGGGCCGCTTCGTCTATCATCCGCGCGGATGGCCCTGCGCCTCGCGAGCTTCGTTTGCCTCGCCCTGATCGTGCACTCGGCGCCCACCCGCGCGGGCGGGCAAGTCAGCGCAGCCGGGGGCGACTTCGTCACCACCAATGCCCAGTGGAACGGGCTCTCCGAGCTGCTCGAGGTCGCCCACGAGCAGGACGCGCCCGTGGAGGTCGTCTCGCGCCTCGACCTCGGAACGCTCTCGCCCGCCGATGGTCTGTTGATCGTGTACCCCACCGAGGCGCTCCCGTCCGACGACCTCAGCGCACACATGCGCGCCGGCGGGCGGGTCGCGGTGGCGGACGACTACGGAGCGGCGGACTCTCTGTTCCACGTCTTTCGCATCAGCCGGGCCGAGCCGAGCCCGGACGCTCCCGCCGTGCTTCGCCTTCGCGGAAACCGGGCGCTGCTCGTGGCGCGACCGCTCTCGCAGCATCCCCTGACCGAAGGCGTTGGCTCCTTGGTCACGAACCATCCTCGCATCCTCTGGCACGCGGAGCTCGAGCCGATCTTCTCGATCGGAGAGCACGAGGCCGTCGTGCTCGCGGGCGCCGTGGGCGAGGGGCGCCTCGTCGCGATCGGAGATCCGAGCGTCCTCATCAACAACATGCTCGAGCTCGATGGAAACCGGCGCTTCGCCTCGAACCTCCTTCTCTACCTTCGTGGCGACGCTGGAGGTCGGGTGCTCTTGCTCGAGCCCGGCGGCGAGCTCGTCGGCCGCTACGGCGAGCCGGGAGCCGACCGACCGCTGCACGGGCTGCGCTCGATGCTCGAGCGTGCCGCGGACGCCCAGCTACCGCCGCTCGCGCTGCGGATCTTCGCCCTGGCCGTGATCCTCATCCTGCTGGTCATCGTCGCGGGGACGTTGCCGCGTGGCTCACCGTACCGTGCATCGGCGATGTTCCGAGAGGAGACCGTCGCGGGAGGTCTCTCCGGCCGCGTGGAGTGGTACCGTGCCCGCGCGACCGACCTGCTCGAGCCCACCCTGGTCTACAAGCTCGAGCTCGAGGCCGCGCTTTCCGCGCACCTGGGCCTGCCGCTCCAGGGTCCCCCGCCCGGTCGTTCGGGCCCTCTCGTTCCTCCGGAGATGCTGAGCGTGATGCGATCCCGAGGTCTCTCGGCACAAACGGTCGACGACGCGCGTCGTCTCCTCGACGAGCTCGCCAACCTCGCGAGCGGTGCGACCAACGGGACCGCACCGCCGGTGAACGAGGCGAGGTTTCGAAGCGTGGTGGCGCGTGGTGACGCCCTGCTCGCGGCGCTGAAGGGCGCGCGATGAGCACACCCATCGATCCGCGCACGCTCGCGCAGATCTCCGAGCGCTGCGAGGCCGTCATCTCGGAGGTGCAGGCGGTGTACGTCGGGCCCCGGACCATCCCGGAGATCCTCCTCGTCACGCTGCTCGCGCGCGGGCACGTCTTGCTCGAAGGCGTGCCTGGCGTCGCGAAGACCACGCTCTGCAAGGCGTTTGCGTCCACGCTCGGCTGCCACTTCCGTCGCGTGCAGTTCACGCCGGACCTCCTGCCCGCCGACATCACCGGGACCTACGTCTTCACGCCCAGCAACGGTCAATTCCAACTGCGCGAAGGCCCGGTGTTCACGAACGTCCTCCTCGGCGACGAGATCAACCGCGCGCCCGCCAAGACACAATCGGCGCTGCTCGAGGCGATGCAGGAGCACCAGACGACGATCGAGGGCGACTCGCGGCCCTTGCCGAGCCCCTTCATCGTGCTCGCGACGCAGAACCCCGTCGAGCAGGCTGGGACGTATCCCCTGCCCGAGGCGCAGATCGACCGCTTCCTCGCCCGCATCGTCATCGGCTATCCGAGCCCGCGCGACGAAAAGGGTGTGCTCAAGCGCTTCCTCAGCGGCGCGCCCGAGGCCCGGAAGATCCTCGATCCGGGGCAGATCCTCACGATGCAGCAGCTCGTCGCGCAGGTGCACGTCGAGGAGGAGGTGCTCGACTACATCGTGCGCATGGCGGTCTACACGCGGCAGCAGGCGCGCGTGCTCTTGGGCGTTTCGCCACGTGCTTCGCTCGCGCTCCTCCAGGCTGCGCGGGCACGCGCGCTGATCGCCGGCCGCGCCTACGTGTTGCCCGACGACGTGAAGGCGCTCGCGGTGCACGTGCTCGCACACCGCCTCGTGCTGACCCCCGAGGCCGAGATGGAGGGCGCGAGCCGAGAGCAGCTCGTCCAGAAGGCGCTCGAGCAAGTGCCCCACCGCCACTGAACCCGAGCCCAGCCTCCGGCGCTCCATGCTGCCCATCCCCACCCCCACGGCCGTCATCGCGTTCCTCGGGGCGAGCGTGTGCCTGGCGGTCGCGATCGCGGGCGGCTCGTACGTCGGCTCGGTGATCGGCTCGGGCATGCTCCTCTCGCTGGCGCTCGTGTTCGTGCTCACGGTCCCCGTCGGTCGAAGGGTCCGGCGGCAGCGGCTCGAGTTCGCGTGGTGGCTCGGGCACGGCGATCCGGGTGCCGACGCGGGCGCGGCCGTGCCCAACAAGCCGTTCGAGGTGCGCTGCTTCGTGCGCCATCGGGGGCAGGACCCGCTCCACCTCTCGGAGCTCACGCCGCTGGTTCCCGGTGGCGCGCGCCTCCTCGACGATGGCTCCGCCGGGCTCGGGGCAGGGCCCCTCGAGGTCGCGCCCAACACACGCACGGATGTGTCGTTCCGGCTCGTCGCGCCCGCGACGGGGCGGGTCGTGCTCCACGGTCTCGCGGTCAAGCTCGGAGGGCCGTTCGCGCTCTTCGAGGTGCCTCTCTATTTCCCGAACCCCCTCGTCATCAAGGTGCTGCCGCAAGCGGCGCTCGCGCTGCGCAGCACCGTCCGGTCGCTCACGGGGCTCCCGATCGAGCGCGCGGGCGCGAGCCTGCTCGCCGCCGGCGGGGGCACCGAGCTCAAGGAGCTGCGCGACATGCAGCCGGGCGATTCGTTCCGCTCGATCGCGTGGCGACCGAGCGCCCGCAGGGGCAAGCTGCTCGTGCGAGAAGTGGAGCAGGAGGTCCAGGAGACCCGCTACCTCGTCCTCGACGTCAGCGGCACGATGCGGGGCGGCGAGCCCGGCCGGCGCAAGCTCGACTTCGCCAGCGAGGCCGTCGCTGCGGAGTCTCGTCGGGCGCTCGCGCGTGGCGACCAGCTCGGCCTCGTGACGGTCGATGGGCGGGTCCTCGCGCACGTGCCTGCGCGCGATGGAGGCCCTCAGCTCTTTCGCGTGCTCGACGCGCTCGTGGCCGCGACGGAGGTCGTCGACGCGGACCTCACGGACATCGATGACGAGGAGCTCGTGGGGGTCGTCGGTCGCTACGTGCGTCAGCAGGACGGCATCGACTTCCGTGTCCGCGAGGGGGCCTGGAACCTCACGATGCTCGCCAAGCACGTCAGCCGGGCGCTGAGCGATGCAGGCCGCAGAGACGACGAGGCCGCGGTGTCGGTCGCGTCTCGCGCCCAGGTGCAAGCCGACACTCCCGCCGGCGCGCTCCTCCGCAGGTTCTGTCTCGTCCGCGGGATTCCTCTGCCGCACCGGCCCGACCCGCGCGACGGCGCGAAGGCGCCGAGCTTCTCCGCCGTGCTCCACGCGATCGCCGGGTCGAGCCGCGCTCCGATGTCGATCGCGCTCGTGACGGATCTCGATGGCGTCGGCGATCCCGGCCCGCTCGTCGCCGCGCTCAAGCTCGTGCGCGCCAAAGGCCACGCCGTGGTCTTGCTAGCTCTCGACGCGACTTCGTTCCACGCGCGGCCTACAGACGCGCTCGGCGCCTCGCTCTGGGATGTGTATGCGCGCGGCGAGGTGCGGCGCATGGACGACATGACCGCGCTCCTCGCGCCGCTCGGGGTACGTGTGGTGACCGCGCGGGCCACCGATGCTCCGGCCGCGGTTCTCTCGAGGGCGATCGAACGTGCGCGGCGGCGTGCCGCGTGAAGACACCTACCGCATGAAGACACCGGATGAAGACACGCGCATGAAGACACCTGCCGGATGTCGATTCGTGCCGGAACCAGGCTCGTACCGCCTCGTGCGGCACGAAGGCGCAGGCACTCCGAAGACGAACGCTTCATGACGACGCACCACGACGCGGCACCAGCCTGGGAGGACCCGCGACGGGCACTGGTGCGCCACGGTGCGCGCCCCAAGCGGTCGTTCTCGCAGAACTTCCTCGTCGCTCGCCCGATCGTCGAGGGCATCGCAGAGGCCGCGGCCGTGCGCGCAGGCGAGGGCGTCGTCGAGCTCGGTCCCGGCCTCGGCACGCTCAGCGCCGCTCTCCTTCGGCGTGGTGCCCGCGTGCTCGCGATCGAGAAGGACCGCGAGATGATCGAGGTGCTGCGCGAGGACCTCGCAGATCGCTCCTCCCGGCTCTACGAGGGCCGGCGGGCGGCGGAGGGCGCGGCCTTCGAGGTCGAAGAGGGCGACGCGACGGTCGTCGATCTCTCGGCGCTTCGGGAGCGCTGGGCGAGCCGCGACGCGCACGGTGTCCCGGCGCGCATCGCCGTGGTCGGAAACCTCCCCTATGCAGTCACGGGCGCGATCTTTCGGAACTTGATCGCTCGGCGCGGGGAGCTCTCTCGCGCCGTCGTCATGATCCAGAAGGAAGTGCGCGATCGGCTCGTGGCCGCTCCGGGAGGCAAGGACTACGGCACGCTCACGGTCTTCGTGCGCGCGGCGTTCCGCGTCGAGTCGGTGCTGCGCGCGCCCGCCGGCGCGTTTCACCCGCCACCCAAGGTCGAGAGCGCCGTCGTGCGTCTTCTGCCGCGCGTCGACCCGATCGAGGAGACCGAGGCCTTCCGTCTCGCGGTCCGTGCATGCTTCGAGCAGCGCCGCAAGACGCTCCGCAACGGGCTCGTCGCGCTCGTGGGCGCCGCGCGGGCGGATGCGACGCTCGAGGCTGCGTCGATCGATGGTCGCCGTCGCGGAGAGACGCTCGCGCTCGAGGAGGTCGCCTCCCTCGCGCGCGCGCTCGCGACCGGGCCCTGAGAGCACGTGGCACTCGGATGGATCGATGCGGGTGCCACGGGCTCGAATCGGCGGGAGGGAGGCTCTCGCCGATTCAGTCGGCGAGAGGGGGGTCTGCGGCCAGACCCTCCGGCCAGAAACGTCAGAGCATGAGTCAATCCAAGTGACTCATGCTCTGAGCGGTCACGACCGCTGCAGACTGGGCTCGCTGGGTGTCGGGGCCGGTGCGGGAGATCCCGGCGCGACCTCTTCGGGTGCCGCTGGGTGGCTCGACGCTCCGGGCTCCGCGGAGCCCGTCCCCGTCTCGGCGCCTTCCTCGTGCTCGGCCGGGCTGGGGGCCTCGTGCTCGGCGGTCGCGGCTGTGGGCTCGGCCTCGGCGTCCTCGCCGCGCCGCCGTCGGCGCGACGAGGGGGGCGGCCGCCTCCGCACGTTCAGGATGGGCACGTCGTCCGCGAACACGTTCTGGCCGCTCACGCGGAGCGTCACGACGTCTCCGATCTCGACGAGCGCTGCGATGTCGTCGGCCCGCTCACGAAAGGTCGCCATCATCGCGCGATCCTGGCTCCGCAGAGAGAGCACGAGGCGGTCTTGCTCGCGCCGCTCCTCGACGATCGTCGCCTCCACCTGCCCGCGGCCGGTGGTCCAGCGCTCGAGCGTCGGGCGCGCGAAGTACCCGCCCACGACCCCGAGGGTGAGCATCGCGACCACGCCGAGCAGCTTGAGAGCCATCACCCGAAGGCTTCGGTCGTCCGGGCCCGAGACTTGAGCGACGACCGCGTCCGGGCCTCAGCCGAAGACGAAGAAGACGAGTAGGTCGTAGATCGTGTGCGTGTAGACGGCGACGGCGAAGCCGCGGAAACGGTAGAGCGCGACGAATCCCAGGCCCATCAGGAAGCGAAACGTGAAGCTCGTGATGGAGAACGCGTCACCGAGCCCGCCGACGTAATGCGCTCCGCTGAACAGGAACGAGCTCACGAGCGCCGCGAGCGTGGCGGCCCGCGGGCCCGTGAGCCCCGCCCAGCGCTCGAGCGCCGCCGCGCCCCCGGCGAAGAGGCCCACCCGGAAGAGCACTTCCACGTGGAAGCCCGCGCCCGTCGCCATCACGACGCGTTCGATCGGGCCGAGGGTGCGCGGACCGAGCTGGAGGAGCGGGCCCTCGGCCAGCCACGCACCGCCGACGAGCTGCGCTGTGAGCCAGCCGACCGAGACGAGAAGGACGATGGACCAGAGCGTGCTCTCGCAGAGGACGGGCGCGAGGTTGCGCAGCTCGAGGTGGTGTCTCGCGCGCAGGCGACGGCCGGCGAGGATCACGCCGGCCGCGATGGCGAGCGTGAGCCCGACGTAGCCGAGGAGGGAGCGATCGAGCACCTCGACCATGAGCCCCGTCACCAGGTCCGCTCCGTTGCGCAGGTCGGTGAGCAGCAGCCCCAGGTGGTACACGAGAAAGACCGGCATCGTGAGCACGAGGCTCGTGAGCGGGTCGTAGGGCGTCGTCAGCCTGCGCCAGCCGGCGCGGCCCCGAGGGATCGCGGGTCGGGCGGGCTGAACCGAACGCGGTGGGCTCTTCGTCATCCTCGACACCGTCTCTGTCTCGAACGCGCGCCGGGACGGCGCGCTTCCAAGCGCGCGCGCTCAGCGGATCGAAAAATCCTTGATCTTGTAGAGGAGCGCGCGGTGGCTGATCTCGAGCAGCCGCGCCGCCTGCGTGCGGTTGCCCTTGGTCTGCTCGAGCGCGCGCCGAATGAGAGTCTCTTCGATGATCCGGTTTGCGCGCTTGATCGAGAGATCTCCCGACTCGAGCACCAACGACTCGACCCCCGCGGGCTTTCGCAGGTGCTCGGGGAGATCTTCTTCTGCGAGCACCTCGCCGTCGGCGAGCACCATCGCGCGCTCCATGAGGTTCTCGAGCTCACGCACGTTGCCGGGCCACGGGTAGGCGAGCATCACCTTGA
This sequence comes from Deltaproteobacteria bacterium, assembly GCA_046342295.1. GTDB lineage: Bacteria > Myxococcota_A > Polyangia > Polyangiales > Sandaracinaceae > JAFLCL01. Next base: position 8,121 of record JBKDQC010000235.1, read on the forward strand.
GCGCCGCGGGAGACACGGCGCGGACGCTGGTCCGCAAGCGGGCGTTGTGCTTGGCGAGGAAGTGCTCCACCAGCACGGGGATGTCGCTCTTGCGCTCGCGCAGGGGTGGCACCGAGATCGGCAGGACGTTGAGGCGGTAGAACAGGTCCTCGCGGAAGCGCTGTTCCTCGACCTCGGTCTCGAGGTCGCGCGCGGTCGCCGTGATCACCCGCACGTCGATCTTCCGGTCCTTCGTCTCGCCGATGCGGCGGATCGTGCTCTCCTGGAGCACGCGCAACAGCTTCACCTGCAGCTTCTGCGGGAGCTCGCCGATCTCGTCGAGGAACAGCGTGCCACCGTCGGCTTCTTCGAAGAGGCCGGCTTTGTCGCTCGTGGCGTCCGTGAAAGCGCCGCGCTTGTGCCCGAAGAGCTCGCTCTCGAGGAGCGCCTCGGGGATGGCGCCGCAGTTGACCGCGACGAAAGGCTGCGCCTTGCGCGCTCCCCGCTGGTGCAGAGCGCGCGCGACGAGCTCCTTGCCCGTCCCGCTCTCGCCGGTCACCAGGACCGTCGTCGCGTAGCTCGCCGCTTTCTCGAGCGTCCGGAACAGTCGGCGCATCGCGTCGCTCTGCCCGAGCATCTCCTCGAACCGAGCCTGCTCGCGCGCAGCGGCGCGGAGGGCCTTGTTCTCGCGACGGAGCTCTTCTCGCTCTTCGGCCTTCTTCAGCGTGAGGAGCACTTCGTCCTGGCGAAATGGCTTCGCGATGTAGTCGTACGCTCCGGCCTGCATGGCCTCCACCGCGAGATCGATCGAGCCGTACGCGCTCATCACGATCACGACCGTCTCGAGGCCTGCCTTGCGCACCTCCTTCACGAGCGCGATCCCGTCCATGCCGCCCATCCGAACGTCGGTGAGGACGAAGTCGGGCGGGCTCGCGAGGAGCTTCTCCAGCCCCTCCTCTCCGCTCGGGGCGACGTCCACTTCGTATCCGTGCTTCTTGAGGAGCGTGCGCAGGACGATGCGCAGGTTCTCTTCATCGTCGACCACGAGCACACGCGCCATGACGAGCGAAGTGTGACAGAAGTGGGAGCGCGGCGCGCGCGCTGTCTCCAGGGCACGGCCGAGCCACCGTTAGGCGCGGTGAACGTGTCCCGCGAGTGCGTCGGACCTCGGCGCTCGCGCGAGCACGCCGCGACGAAGCGCGGCCTGCTCGTGGGGCGCGAGGCGGAAGGGACGCCCGCTTCGGCGCACGAGCACCGGCTCGCCGTGCGGCGTCGTCACGACCAGCACGCGGGTGCCCGCCTCATCGAGAAAGACGGGACCGTCGTCCGCTGGCGTCACGACGCTCTCTCGCAGACCTGCGGGCAGCCGCTGCTCCGACGCGTGCGCGTCGCGGTCCGCCCGGTCGCGGTAGGTGTCGCCTGCCTCCTGGTCGGCCTGGGTCGGGGCGATCACCAGGTGGAGCTCGCCGGTGGGCTCTCCGCGCGAGTCGAACGAGCGCTCCAGCGAGACGACCTCGGCGACACCGGCGCGACCGCCCGCGGCCGCGGCGAGCGCGCGCCGCAGCCCGCGCGTGAGGAACGTGAAGCAGGCCGCCGCGAGCGCGAGGAGAAGCGCCCCGACGCCCCCGAGGAGGGCGATCGCGGCGTGCTGGGCGCCCAGGTTCTGCGACGCGAAGCCCACCGCGAAGCGTGAGGGATCCTGCGGGTCGTAGTGAACGACCGGCGGGCCTTCCACGACGAGCGGCGCGATCGACATGTCGTGCTCTCGCTCGCGCCCCGCGTGGGTCGCGCCGGCGGCGTCCTCGAAGCGCACCTCGTAACGCCGCGCGCGGAACACGAAGAAGGAGAGGTCCCGCTCGATGTCGACCTCGGCGTGCTCCGCGCGCTGGCCCCACCGCATGATCTCGTCTTGCCTGCGCAGGCGCTCGGCGTCCTCGAGGGTCAGCGTGAGCGCCACCGCGCCGAGCGCTGCGAGCGCCGCGGCCGGCAGACCCGCGACGAGGAGGCTCGACGCGACGAAGCGTCGGTCGAGCGGGAGCGGACGGCGAGGCCACGACGTCACCCCGATAGGATCGAGCCAGCCGGAGGGTGATGCAAGCGCTGCGCGGACGGAACTTCGGCCAAGCGGGCAAGCTGAGCCAGCGCACGGACCGGGAAAGAATCGAGAGCCCGCCGAGCGCAGTGCGAGGCGCCCGAGCGCGTGCTGGGCCCCGCGCGGGAGCCCTCACTCAGCGCGCGCCCAGGCCCTCGAGACGCTCGGTCACGCGCTCCGCGCCCTGCGCGTCGCGGCCGCTGACGAGGCCCTGGTACACGCGGTAGATGCGGACCGCGTCGTCGCGTCGGTTCGTCTGCTCGTAGCAGAAGCCGAGGTCGAAGAGCGGCCCGGGGTCGCTCGGGGCTGGCACGAGCCGGTACCAGGCCTCGTACTCGCGCGATGCCTCCGGGTAGCGCTGGATCGAACGGTAGGCGATCGCGAGGTTCAGGTGAACGTCGGGCGAGTCCGGGTGCCTTGCCATCGCGCCCTCGAGCGCCGCGATCGCCTCCTCGGGGCGCCCTGCCTGGCGCAGCGCGACGGCGTAGTTGTTGAGAAGGTCGGGCTCGTCGGGGATCTGCACCAGGGCTTGTTCGTACGCGTGGATGGCCTCCTCCACCCGGCGGAGCCGGCGGAGGCACGCCCCCAGGTTGCCCCAGCTCGCGGCGTCCCGTGCGCTCAGCGCGACGGCGCGCTGCAAGGGCACGAGCGCCTCCTCGCATCGGTTCAGGCGTGCGAGCACGGCACCCAGCATCGCCTGCGCCTCCTGGCTCTGCGGCTCGAGCTCCGCGACACGCCGGAACGCGACCAGCGCGTCCTCGAGCCGGTTCTGTTGGCGTCGCACCGCGCCCAGCGTGAAGTGCGCCGCGGCGTGGCTCGGCCGCAGGCGAATCGCCTCTTCCGCCGCCGCGGCCGCCTCTTCGAGCTGGCCGGCGCGGCGGTGCGAGACGGCGCGTCGGTATGCGGCCTCGGCCTGCTCGGGCGCCCGATCCTGCGCTGCGCTCGAGCCCGGTGCGAGCAAGCCCGCGCTCGCTGCGGACAGCGCGAGCGCGCAGAACACCAACCTTGCGAGTCTCGTCAAGCTTCCTCCTCCGCAGCGGAACTCTCACCGGCGCCGTTCGGCGGCGGCTCCGAGCGCGTTCGGCTCGGCTCTCGTGCGACGCGAGCGCGATGATTGCGCTTCACCTCGAGCCGCTCACCGTCGGCGCTGTCTCGGGGTCAGTCGATGCCATTGGTCAGTGCGATCGTGTACGAGCCGCATGTGCGCGGTGCGCCCGCGCGGCGCCGCACGCGGACCTGGACGGTGGTGGAGTTGTCCTCGCATGGGCTCACGTTGTCGACCGGAGTCCCGGCCCAGCACGGACATTGTCCGGTGAGCATGCCGCCGCGGTCGTCACGGAAATCCAACGCGAAATTGTAGTCCGTGTAGGTGGCGTCGGTGCACGTCGTCCCCGTGTCGCACGCACCCCGTACGACCCAGATCTCGTGGTCGGCGACGCCATCGGTCAGGTGGATGCCCACGTTGAACTGGTCGCAGGTCGTGTCAGCCGTGTCGACGGCGCGGAAGCGGTACCAGACTTCGCGATCGATCGCGTTTCCGGTCACCGTGATCGAGCCGCGCGTGTCGGCGATGTCGCCGAGATCGATCGCCCCGACACAGGAAGTGCCCTGGGCCACCCCGGGCGCAGCCGTGCACTCACAGCCCGACACGGCGCGGTCGATGTCGTAGCTCCCCGAGGGGCACGCGCACACGCCGCCCGCCATGCATACACCGCCGGTCGCAGACCCGGCGCACATCGCCGAGGGGTCACCGTCATCGGCGGCGCCGTTGCAGTTGTTGTCGAGGGTGTCGCAGATCTCGGCGAGGCGCGAGCTCCGCGCGGGGTTCGTCTCGTCACAGTCGGTGGCTGCGGGGTCGCCGTCGCCGTCGACGTCGACGTCTCCGGGTACGCAACGGCGGCTCCGGCACACGTCTCCCGGGGTGGGGCAAGTGCCATCGCCGCGGCAGTTCGCGTAGTCGACGCACGCCCCCGCGACGCAGCGCTGGAAGTCCATACAACGGGCGCCGCCGCAGACATCCGTCGCGTCGGCTCCCGCGTCCGGTGCAGCCCCGGCGTCGTGTCCCGCGTCCGGGGTCGCTGTATCCACAGCCGACCCGGCGTCCATGGAGGGCGCGTCGACGGCGGCGCCCGTGTCCCGCCGCGAAGAGCCTGCGTCGCGCTCGCCATCACCGCCCGAGGCGCAGCCCCCGGTGACCCAGGCCAGCGCCGCGAGCACCGCGACCCTGCGCTGGGAGGCCACGGGGCGTGTGATCGACGGCATCGCTCTCGAATCGTAAGGGACCGTCGTGAACGATCGCAAGCGCCCCGCCGAGGCCCGACTGCCCCGCTCGGGCTTTCTCCGGGTCACCGGCGCGATGACCCTCACGCTACGCGTCGATCCTCCGGGCCCCGGGGGCGCGATGCTCCGCGGGCCCGCTGCCTCGGTCTCGCATCTCGAGCGGGCCCTCCCAGCGCCGGCGCGGGCGGCGCTCGGACCGCTCCGGGATGCCCTCGCGCGGAGCCGCGGGCACGCCGAGGCGATCTCGCGCGCCCACGAGGCGCTGCTCGGTGCGGGCTTCACCGTCGACCGCCGCGACGAGCCCAGCGCGCCGGTGCGCCGACACCCCGCCACGCGTCTCGGCCGACCGGATCTGCCGCTGGTGGACCACGAGCTGCTCGGTCTCGCGCTGGGCTTGCGGCAGGTGGCCAAGCGCATGAGCCCGCCGGGCGATGGCGCGGAGCGCGTCGCGAGCTTCGAGGCGCGCGGCTTCGTCGCGGTGCGCTTCGGCGTGACGACCCACGGCGCTGCGCGCTCGGAGCGAGACGTGGTGCTCGTCGCGACCGAACCGAGGGCGCTCGAGCAGGCCTGCGAGGTCGAGCGTGCCCTCGTACGCGCCGCTGCCGCGCGAGCGGACGACAGCGGCGCGGTGCGAGCGATGGGCGCGCTCCTCGGCTACCCGACCTGTTGTGTCGAGCGTTTCGCGGCCCTCGGGGCGCGCGACGATGCCTCGCTCGCGGGCGCGTTGCTCGGTGCGTGCGGGGTCCCGACCCCCTTCGAGTCCGCCTTCACCGTGCCTCCCTTCGTGCTCGTCTCGCACGCGCCCTGCCGTCCGACGTGCGAAGGCACGCTCGCGCTCGTCCGCGCGCTCCTCGGCGCGATGCGGGCGCCCGAGCGCGCGAGCTACGCGCGCCTCTCGAGCGCCAGGTGGGGCATCGACGACATGGGCCTGCTCGTGCGCAGCGATCTTCGTGCGACCGAGCAGATCGACGTCTCGGATCCGGCCCTCGCTTCGCGGCCTTGTCCCCGCCCGGAGGACGGCGCGCTCCACTGGCTCATCGAGACGTTCGCGTCGGAGTGACGCGCGTCGCCATCCGCGCGCGCCACGTCGGACCGGCGGCGAGCGGGCTCACTTCCATCGCGAGCCCTGCGTCGTTGCAGGCCTGCGCGACCTCGGCGAGCGCCACGGTCGCATCGTCGAGAGCGTCGAGCCCGATCGCGTCGAGCGGCGCCACGCCGCGCAGCACGTCCGGCGCGAGTCTCTTCGCGCTCGCGCCCACGAGGGCTGCGGCCGCGCGGGCGCGAACCAGCTCCCCAGAGAGGAGGAGCCGGGCCTCGAGGGCCGTCGTGACCGCGCGCATGGCGGCGATCCCCTCCGCGCCCGCCTCCAGCGCGAGCTCGCTCGCGACGTCCAACGACAGCGCGTCGCAGGCGGGTGGCGCCGGGCGCCCCGAAGGCGGGGCCGTGGGCACGGAGAGCCCGAGGGGTACGGATGCTTCGCACACCGCGCGTGCAAGCGACGCGATCTCGGGGTGCGTGAGCGCGTCGCCGCCGGCGAGCACGATCGCCTCGGGGCGCTTCGCCAGCGCCTGCGCGAGGCGCCCATGCGCCGTGGCTGGCTCGACGAACGCATCGCGCTCCGCGCACGTCTCTCGCCCGCATCCGCAGGGCATCCCGAGGTCGACGACCTCGGCACGCAGGAAGCGACCGCGTCTCGGCTCGCCCGCCGAGCGCGACCCTGCGAGCCAGCGCGCGAGCGCTGCCTCGAAGCGGGCGAGGCGCGCGAGGCTCTCCTCGACGAGGGGCCGCCGAGGGGCCGCGCCGCGCCCTCGCGCGAACGCCGCCGCTGCGCGGAGCTGCGCGAGCTCGGTCTCGCGCCCGAGGCGCGCTCGGAGGCCCTCGGCGATCGCCTGCGCGAGCGCGGTCTCCGCATCGAGGAAGCGCCACGGTCTCTCGGTGGCGTAGCCCTTGGTGCGCGCCGCACCGTCGTGACCCTCGGGCCACGCCTCGAGCAGCGCGCCATCGCGCTCGGCGGCCTGCGTGATCGGCAGCTCGTGCGTGAGTCGCAGCCGGTTGCGTCCGAGATCCGTGAAGAGCTGGCGCAGCCCGTGGCGGCGAATCGTCCCGAGGCTCTCTTCCAGGTCCGACAAGCTCGTCCACGGGCTCCAAAGAATGAGGCTGTGGCCTCGATCGTCGTCGCACCCGAAGCTGCCCGGGTGTGCGCGCGCGAGCGCCCGCATTCGATGCCCCGAGGCGACCAGCTCCGCGGCTGTCACTCCCTTCGCGTAGCGCTCGAGCTCGGCGTCGGCGAAGGACTCGAAGCCCGTCAGATAGAGCGACACGCGGTGTCCGCAACTCTCGGCTGCCGCGATCGCGCACTCGAGCCGCGCCGTCTCGCGCACGAGCGCATCCGCGCGCATCGCCACGAGCCAGCGGACCGGTGCGAGCGCGCGGGTCTCGTGGATGAGCTCTGCGAGGTACGGCAGCGGAGCTTGGTCGGAGAGAACGAAACCCTCGGTGCCCGGAGCCGTCTCACGGATCGCGCGGGCCTGCGCTGACACCCAGGCCACCAGCTCGCGGGTCTCGGCGCGCTCGTAGTCGCCGCCCATCGGACAGAACGCGCAGCCCAGGAGCGAGAGCGCGTCGCCATCGTCCTCGGCGAGGAGCGAGAGGCCCGCGTAGAAGGGCACCTTGCGCGGGTCGGCAGCGTAGGGACAGCCCGCGTTTCCGAAGAGCGTTCGCACGCGCGGCGTGCGCAAAGCTTCGAGATCTCCCACGCCGATCAGCGTGTGATCCAGGTCGAGCTCGACGGGAGGGAGCGTCCTCGCGTCGCTCGTGTCGGGCTCTTCGCGCTGTCGGCCCTCGAGCCAGGCGTCGAGCTCGCGCGCGATCGCGCCGATCGTGGGCGTACGCCGCGTCCGGCCTCGAGAGAGTCCTGGTGCCCGGCCAATCCAGCCGTCGAGGCGAGGATCGGGGTCGAAGCCGTCTCCTCGACACACCATGACGAGTCGGCAACCGTGCCTCGCGCGGACCGCGAGGAGAGGCGCGAGGTCGAACACGCGCTCGACCAGGATGTCCGTCCGGGCGAGCGCGTCGAGCGCCGCGACGAGGCGTCCTCGGACCACGTCGTCGCGGGCTTCGTCCTGGCCGTCGTAATAGACTCGAAACACACGCGTCTGGTGGCCCGCACGCCGCGCCCTCGCCGAGAGCCACGAGAGCAGCGTGTCGGGGAAGTAGCTCTCGCTCGCTTCGCCGTAGGGCACGACGAACGCGATGCGCCGCGCCTCGCGGGCAGACCCGCCGGGCACCGCCACCGCCTCGCTCGCGGGTGTGCGTCGGGGCGATTGGAACATCAGCCCGGGTCGAGCCTCGGCATCTCCGCCATGCCTCGCTCCGACGACCTGGGCTCGGAGGCGGGCTCTTCGTCCTCGCCCGCGTGCGGCGAGAGTGCGCCCTCGTCCTCCTCGTCCAGGCGATGTCCCGCCCGCACGCGCTGTCGCAAGGTCGCGACGCGCTCTCGCAGCTGTTCGATCCGAGCCTCGAGCTCCTGCCGATCGCGGTCCTGGTCTGAGAGGCGCGTCTCGAGCCCGCGTACGCGCTCGTCGGCGCGATCGCGCTCTTCGCGCGCGGCCAAGAGGTCGGACGAGGCGTTGGCGGCGCGCTCTCGCGCGACCTCGAGCTCGGCCTCGAGCTCGCTTCGCTCGCGCGCGTGCTCCTCGCGACCGCGGCGGAGGCGTGTCTCGAGCTCCTCGGCGCGCGCGGTCTCGTGCGCCACCGTGAGCCCGAGCTGCCGAGCGGTGGACTCCGCGCCCTCGGCGCGCTGACGCAGACCGTCGCGCTCGGTGACGAGCTCGTCGCGCGCGGAGAGCGCCGTCGCGAGCTGGCGTCCGAGGATGTCGATCTGGCCCTGCGCCGTCGCGAGCTGGCTCGCGAGCTCTTCGCGCGAGAGGCTCTCGGCCTCGTAGCGCCGACGCAGCTCCTCGCGGTCCTCGTCGAGCGCCTGTCGGCGCGAGGCCTCGACCAGAAGGTCGGCGCGCGCCGAGGCGATTTCCTGATGAGCCGCCCGGATCTCGCGACGCTGGAGCTCCGCGTCGCGCTGGTAGACCCACACGACGGCTCCGAAGACCGCCGCGAGCGCGAGCAAGAGCGGCACCAGCCACGACGCCGTTCGGCGGCGCTGCTCCGCGTTCCTCTCGGGCTGGGTGAGGATCGCGAGCTCCCGTGCGAGCTCCTCCGCGCTCGGCCGCTTGCTCGGGTCCGCGTTCAACCAGCGCTCGAACGATGCCCGCAGGTAGCGGAGGTCCTTGCGCATGGGAGGACCGGGCGGAACGACCGCGCGGCGGTCGATGAAGGCCTCGATCGCTCCCGCGGGCACGTCCTCTTCCGTCTCGGGCTCGAGCGCGTTGCGGAGCGAGAGCGCGAGCGCGAAGACGTCGGCGGCGGGACCGATCTCGCGCGCATCCTCGCGCTGTGCGTAGTGCGCCGCCACCTCGGGCGCGAAGTACACGGGCGTCCCGCCGATCAGCGCTTCGTGCTCCTTCGCGGCGACGCCGAGGTCGATGAGGATCGGCAGGACCTCCGGTGCGTCGCTGATGCTCCGACCGAAGCCGCGGATCCGGGCGAGCAGGACGTTGTCTGGCTTGATGTCCTGGTGCCTGATTCCGTTGGCGTGGAGGGTCGCGAGCGCGCGCGCGAGCGGCTCGAAGATCGCGCGCGCCTCGGCGCGGGGCAGGCCACTGGTCTCGCGCACACGCTTGTCGAGCGTCACACCCTCGTACCAGGGCATCACGAACCAGAGGCGATCCTCGAACCAGCCGTGGTCCTTGAAGAGGACGACGGAGGGGTGGAAGACCGCCGCGATCAGCTTGAGCTCCCGCAGCGCTTCGTCGCGCGCGCTCTGCGAGAGCGCGGGCTCGCGGAGCAGCTTCAGCGCCACCCGGTGCCCCGGGACGTCTCGATCGTCGGCCTTGTACACGTCGCCGAAGGCCCCGACGCCCACGCGGCTGAGGAGGCGATAGCGCCCCCCGATCAAAGTGCCCGGCTCGAGCCCGCGGCCGTCGCTCTCGCGGACCGCGGCGTCGTCGCGGTGCGGTTGGAGCGCGAAGGTGGCGACGAAGAGCTCGCTCTCGAGCGCGGCCTCGAGGGGCTCGGGCGCGCCGGCGAGCAGCGCGCGCGCGGCGGCGAGCGACTCCGCCAGCGACTTCGCGACGGGCGCGAGATCGACGCTGCCCGGGTCCTCGAAGGTCCCGCCGTGCATCCCGAGCACGCACGCGATCTCGATCGGGAGCAGCTCGCGCGCGTAGCGGAGCTCGAGGATCTCGGCCTGCTCGGGCTCGAGCCCCGCGCGGAGCACCTCGACCGCGCCGGCGTGCGCGTCGGCCGGTCGGTAGGGGACCTCTCGCCCCGCCGCGGGCGGACCTGCGCGCAGCTTGTCGAGCACGATCCGCCGCGCCAGCCGATAGATGTGCGCCTTGGCTCCGGGCGCGCGCAGCAGCTCGCTGCTCGGGGTCGAGAGCACGAGCCGTTTGAGCTCGGTGAACGCAGCGGCCCCCCGCCGCTCGTCTCGCAGCTGGAGCGTCAGGTACTGGCGCAGGCCTTCGGCCCAGGGCCCGATCAAGCGGCGCCGCAAGGCCTCGGGCGAGGTCGCGTGCAGGCCCGAGAGCGCGAGGCCTGCGAAGGCGACCGAGGTGCGGCCGCGAGGCCCGACCGTCAGGCGCGGCGACGTCACGAGCGGGATCGCCGCCGTCTCGTGGGCCTTGTGGGCTTCGCGGGAGCTCCGAGGGCCTGCCCGCACGCCGCTCTCGTCCTGCGCGTCGGTTGGCTCGTGTTCGCCGCGAGCTCCGGGCGAGCCGCCCTGCGGCCGCGCGTCCTCGCTCGTCCTCGAGGAGGCGAGTGACGCTTCGGACGGGTCGGGCTGGGGGCCGAGCTCGGCCACGGAGACCTCGGTGGTGTGTATCCGTTCGATGGGGACGGCCGCGCAGAACGCGACTCGCGGTCTGGAGCGTTGCCCGGGGTCTCCGGCCACGCAACAAAAGGGAAGACAGCCCTACCTGCGCGTCTGTTCCGACGCCGTGGGCTCGACGGCGGGATCGCGTCTGAGCTGAGCCCGGGCAGTCGCGAATTCCTCGTGGCTCGCAGAGCCCATCGGGTAGCATGCGCCAAGCGATGCTCGTCTCGGCGGTCTTGATCGTGCTCCTCTTCGCCGGGGGCTATGCGCTCTACCTCTGGCTGAGGCAGGAGCGTGGCCGGCACACACCGCCTCCGCAGCCGCGCCCCGCGTCTCGCTCGCTCACCTCCGCGCGAGAGAAGGCGGTTCAGCCCATCGAGCTCGGCAGACGCAGGCCGGACCGCCCCGTCGATCCCCTCGCCACCTTGCCCGGCGGCAGCGCAGACCCGCGTCTCTCGGCCGCCGCGCCGAAGCCTCGGATGACCGCGGAGGAAGTCCGAGCGAAGACTCTCCCTCAAATGACGGCCGAGGCTGGGGACGCTGCGCTCCGCACGCGTCGCAGCTCCCGAACGCAGCCCGAGATCATCGT
>JBKDQC010000236.1:0-18759 GCA_046342295.1 Deltaproteobacteria bacterium
ACGGTCCCAGAGGACCATGACCTGGCTTACGGTCGGTTCCACACTGTCCGCACATCCGTAGACGTGGAACGAACCAGTCCGTGGGGGCCCCGTCGGATACACTCCGCCGGGGAAGGTCTGGGAAAGACCTTGGGCAAGAAACGGCGAGGACGACGCGCAGAAACCCGGGTGGAATGTCTGCGTGGGTGCACTAGCACGGCGTCCGACGCAGCTCGACCACGAATGCGGCACGTCATGTGCTAACGGCGACCGCATGGCTTCGATCCTTCGCGTGCTCGCGCTGGGCAGTCTGCTGGTGCTCGCCACCAGCTGCGTGGGCACGCCCATCCCGCAGCCACCCGCGCTCGATCCGCCCGACGCAGACCGCATCGCCTACGAGATGGCGGGTAGCCTCACGGCGCTGGTGGGCGCGCCAGGCGCTGCGCTGCCGGGCACCACGCTGTGGGGCGTCAACCTCGACGACGTGCTCGACCCGCAGACGACGGTGGTGAACGCCGATGGTAGCTTCTCGCTCGCTGTGTCCGCGCTCCCCGGTCAGGAGCTGCGGGTGCAGACGCGGGACGGCGACGATAGGTCGCGTCCGGTGGACCTGCTGGTTCCGCGCGGCGAGCTCGTGCGACCGACGGAGGACTGCCTGCGCTTCGAGCCCGCGCGCGAGCTGCGTCGTCCGGCGATCGACGTCGGCGTGGCGGATCGGCAACGCGTGCGTTTGACGAACGGCTGTGGGGCTGACGTCGTGATCGACGAGGTGGTGCTGCGGCGGCCGAGCGACGCATGGAGCGTGGCCACACCGGGTCCGATCACCGTGCCTGCGGGCGCCAGCACCGATCTCGAGGTCGTCTTCCAGGCTCCGAGGGCAGGTCCGTACGAGGAGATCCTCTTCGTCGTGGTCGGCGCGCCGGAGCCCGACCGGCGGCCCATCACCCTGAGCGGCGAGGGCCGCTGATCGGCGACTTCCGTCTCGGACCGCCGCCGCGCTTGGACCCGACCGCGGAACGCGTCTCCGGGGTCGAGCGCGAGGAGCCTGCGCGCTTTGACGTCCTTTGACGGGCGCCTCGCTGGGCGCGTCGCATCCTCGGCACTGGCACCTTCCGGACGCGTGGTATGGTCCGCGGCTTTTCGCGGCAGAACCGCGCGAAACGACGGCCCGCCCAAGCATCTCGAGGGCGGCCCAACCAGGTCCTCGCTCCCGTCCAAGGTCGACCATGCACGCCCACCGCGCTCCGTCCACCCCTTCTCTCGCGCGTCGCGGCCCGCGGTGTTCCGTGGGCTCGTTCCTGGTGAGCCTCGTGCTCGCCGGCTGCGTGCTCGGGAGCGCCGCCCTGCCCGGCCGCGCGCAGGCGCAAGCGCAGGCGCGCGCCATCGTGCTCTCGTTCGAGGGCTGGCGGGCCGAGCAGGCCCGCGCCGCCGTGGCCAACGCGCTCGGGACCCAGTACGAGCTCGTGAGCGAGGAGCAGGCGATCAACGCAGCGGCGCAGATCGCCGTCGACGTGAGCACGCCCGAGGGCATGGCGTCCGTCGTGCAGCACCTGGGCATCGAGCTCGTCGTCGGCGGCTCGGTGGCGGGCACCGGGCGCCGGTCGACGACGACGATCTTCGTGCTCGATCGCTTCGGAAACCAGATCGGCGGCGCCGAGGCGCCCGGACCCACCGGCAGCGCAGCCGCGGGACCGATCGGCCAGTCCGCGCTCGCGGCCTGCGCAGCGGCCATGAACGCCCTGCACCCGCCGCCACCGGTGGTGGTCGAGCCCACTCCGGCGCCCGAGGCGGAGCCTCTGCCGCCGCCCGAGGAGGAGCAACCTCCCATGCGGACGATGGAGGAGATCGAGAACGAGACGCCCGGACAGAGCCGTGGCCAGGGCGGCGCGCGCGACGGAGGCTTCCGCGACGGTCCGAGCGAGCCCGTCGACGGCCGCTGGAACCAGCCGGTCTTCCGCGGCCTGCTCCAGGCCGACATCCGCAACCGCACCGCCGGCATCGTCCTCGCCAACCCGGCCACGTCCGGGCCGACGAACCTCACCGACTTCTTCCCGCAGTTCGGCGCGGAGCTCGAGCTCCGCCCGATGGCCAACAGCGACGACGGCCTCCGCGGCCTCTACGCGCGCATCGCGACGTGGTTCTCGGCCGGCATCAACTACTTCACCTACTTCGACGCCGACCCGCGGCCCGTTCAGATCTTCGGGATCGAGGCCGACCTCGGCTACGCGCTCACGATCGGGGAAGCCTTCGAGCTCCTCGGCGCGGTCGGCTTCGGCTACGACACGTACTCGCTCCAGCTCGCGCAGCGGATCCACGAATCGGACTTCGCCTCGACCGCCTATCCCTACCTGCCGATCCTCCTCGGCGGCCGCGTGCGGCTCTTGCCCGCGAGCGTCGGCGGCGTGGACCTCCACCTCGAGGCGATGGTCGGACCGCGCGTGCTCTTCGGCGGCGGACAGATCACCGGCACCTCGGCCTCGAGCGACAGCGAGACCGCGCTCTACTTCGCCAACCGAACGGGCGACGACTGCCGCGGCCTCGGCACGACGTGCTCGGGGGATTTCGGCTCGGTCTCGGGCGCGGGCATCAACTTCTACGCGGGCCTGGGCCTGATCGTCGATCCGGGCTTCAGCGCCGCGCTCCGCTTCCAGTACACGAACTACTTCCTCGGCTTCTCGGACGGCACCGGGACGCGCGGCGCCATCTCCGGCAACGACGAGTCGTTGCACATCCAGGTCATGCTCGGCTGGAGCGTGAGGTGATGCGAGGCCAGTGACTCCGAGACCGCGGCCCGCGAACCAGGGCCGCGTCCACGAGTCGATCGCCCCCCTCGGGCGAGCCCGGGCGCGATGCTCTTCAACTCACTCGACTACGCGCTCTTCCTCGCGCTCGTCCTCGGCGGGTACTGGCTCCTCGCGCGCCGAGCCTCCCTCCGGATCCCGCGTCTGTCGTTCGTGCTCGTCTGCTCGAGCGCGTTCTACATGGCGTGGAACCCCTGGTACCTCGCGCTCATCCTGTTCTCGACGGTCGTCGACTGGCTCGTCGCGCGGAAGATCGCAGTCCACGAGGACGACGCCATCCGGCGGCGCTGGCTCTACGTCAGCGTCGCGGTGAACCTGACGCTGCTCGGAACCTTCAAGTACTTCGACTTCCTCGGCGGCGCGCTCGCCGACGCGCTCGCGCTCCTCGGCGCGCGCATCTCGCCGCCGACGCTGGCGGAGGTGGCGGGCCGCGCGCTCGACCTGCTCGACCCCCGCGCGCCCCTGCCGGGCGTGAGGCTCGGGCCGCGCTTCGAGAGCGTCGCGCTCCCGGTCGGCATCTCGTTCTACACGTTCGAGTCGCTCAGCTACTGCATCGACGTCTACCGGCGCAAATGCGAGCCCGCCAAGACTCCGCTCGAGCTGCTCTTCTTCATCACCTTCTTCCCGAAGCTCGTCGCCGGGCCCATCGCGCGGCCTTCGGATCTCTTGCCGCAGGTGCAGGCCGAGCCGAGGCTCACGCCGCGGAAGGTCGGCGAGGCGCTCTTCCTCATCGGCACGGGGCTCGTGAAGAAGGTGATGTTCGCCGACTACGTGTCGGTGAACCTCGTGGATCGTGTCTTCGATGCGCCCGACAACTACACGGCGCCCGAGGCCGTCGTCGCGCTCTACGGCTTCACGCTGCAGATCTACATGGACTTCTCGGGCTACACCGACATCGCGCGCGGCTCGGCCAAGCTCTTCGGGATCGAGCTCCCCGAGAATTTCGATCGGCCCTACCAGGCGAAGAACCCCGCGGAGTTCTGGCGCCGCTGGCACATGACGCTCTCGACGTGGCTGCGCGATTACCTCTACTTCCCGCTCGGCGGGAGCAAGCTCGGGCCGGGCCGGACGTACCTGAACCTCGCGATCACGATCTTCCTCATCGGCCTCTGGCACGGCGCGAGCTGGACCTTCGTGATCTACGGGGCCCTGCAGGCGAGCGCGGTCACGCTGCACCGCTTCGTCACGCGGTGGCAGGCCAAGCCCTCGCCCGTCGTGCGCCCGCCGAAGGAGGGCGCGGGGCCCTACCGTGCGAAGGACCGAGACGAGGCGGAGGAGGCGGTGGACCCGACGTGGCTCGCAGCGCTCAAGGTCTTCGCGACGATGCAGTTCGTGGTCTTCACGCGCATCCTCTTCCGCGCCTCGGACCTCGACAACGCGCGGGCGATCCTCGACCGCATCGGCTCGGGCACGTGGGGCCTCGTCAACGTGGCGCCGTGGGTGTGGGCCGCGCTCGTCGTCGGCTTCGCGGCGCACTACACGCCGCGCCGCTGGTACGCGGGCCTGCGCGATCGCTTCCTCGCGCTACCGAGCGTCGTTCAGGGCTTGCTCCTCGCCGCGCTCGTCGCGCTGCTCATGCAGGTCGCGACCAGCGAGACGGTGCCCTACATCTACTTCCAGTTCTGACTCGGCTTGCAGCTGTGACTTCGACGCGCGCTTGTACCGAGAGCGCGCACGCACACGCTCGCCGCGCATGAGACGCAGGCGTTGGTTGGCCGGGGCGATGGGTGCATCCGCGGCGTGGCTCTCGGGAGGCGCTTCGCTCGGCTGCGCTACGGGCGCGCGCGCCGGGGCAGGCACAGTCGGCACGAGCGCGAGCGCCGGTGAGGCACCCTCGGCGCTGCTGGCTCGCTACCGCGAGCGCGCCGAGCGGCTCCGGGCGGGCCACGTTGGCGGCGGTCAGGAATGTCATTGCGCCCACCAGCGGTCGTTCGTGGGCGTCCAGCCCCGTTCCTCGTGCCGCACACACACATCCGCCTGAGAGCACGTGGCACTCGGATGGATCGATGCGGGTGCCACGGGCTCGAATCGGCGGGAGGGAGGCTCTCGCCGATTCACTCGGCGAGAGGGAGGGTCTGCGGCCAGACCCTCCGGCGAGTAACGTCAGAGCATGAGTCAATCCAAGTGACTCATGCTCTGAGCACGCAAGGACAAGTCCACCGTCGGTACGCTCACGGACGCGACGGCTGCCCGGCGACGAGCGCGTGCGGCGAGAAGTGACGCGCGTCACGCGGCTCACGCGCGCGCGCGCGCCGCGCGGACGAGGGCGTCGACGGTGAGCGTCACGAGCGGCTCGGCGCGGCGCTCCGGGCGGGCGATCACCCAAAAGCGCGCCCGCGGGAACGCCGACGTGACATCGTACGCGACGGCGCCGCGCGCCTCCACCTGGTGCCCCGGGAGGAGCGACACGAAGGTCGCGCCGACACCGGCGCTCACGTATGCGAGGGCGGCCGAACGCCCGTCGACCTCCACACGCACCTGGGCGCCGAGCGGCGCGAGGCGGCTCATCACGCGGGCGCGCGTGCGCGACGCTTCGCCGTAGAGGACGAGCGGTGCCGCCGCCATCTCCTCGACGCTCGGGCGCTTGCCGGCTCGCGCGGCGCGCGCGGCGAGCGCGCGTGGCATCACGAGCCAAAGCCGATCGTCGGCGAGGTGCTGGGCGAAGAGCCCGCGCGGCGGCGCGTTACCGCGGACGACGCCGAGGTCGACGCCGCCGCTCTCGACGAGCGCCTCGGTCGAGACCCCGCCCGCGCGTCGCACGGCGAGCCGCACCGGCGGCGTCCGCGCCTCGAGCGCCAGGAGAACGTGCGGCAGGAGCTCGCTCGTCACGGTGCCCGTGCACGCGATCGTCAGGGTGCGCGGTCCGGCGCCGGCGCCCGAGGAGAGCGCGGCCGCGGCGCGGAGCAGCGCCTCCACCTGCTCGAGCGCGCGCGCTCCATCCGGCGTCGGCCGACGACCGCGGCCGCGCCCCGCGAAGAGCACGACGCCGAGGAAGCCCTCGAGCGTGGCGACGCGCCTTCGCAGCACGCTGCGGTCGACCTTCAACGCGCGGGCCGCGCGCTCGAAGGCGCCCGCGCGGCCGTCGGCGAGGGTACCCGCGACCACGAGGGCGGATTCGGCGTCGCGGACGAGGTCGCCGGAGTAGCGGCGCCAGGGCGGCTCGGGAGCGGGCATGGGCACATGATGCAACGAATGCATCAACATGGCGCACAGGAGGCGTGGAATGCATCGAGGCAAAGGTCAGGCTGCGAACCGGAGGTGCTTCCCATGCCCGCGCCGACCACCCTCATCGTCCTCGCCGTCGTTCCCGACGGCGACCGCTACCTCGTCGTCGAAGAGCGCGACGGAGCGCTCTACCTTCCCGCCGGCCGCGTCGACCGCGGTGAGAACCTGATGGCGGCCATCGTCCGCGAGACGGCGGAGGAGGCCGGCGTGCTCATCGGCCTCACGGGGATTCTCGGCTTCGATCAGGACTGGGCGCCCGACGGCTCGGCAACCCGCCTGCGCTTCGTGTTCGTCGGCTACCAAGGCATCGCCGGTCCGCCGAAGACCACGCCCGACCGCCACTCGCGTGGCGCCGCGTGGCTCACCAAGGCCGAGCTCGCCGCGCGGCGGCTGCGCGACCCGGAGGTGCTCACGTGGATCGAGCGCTACGAGTCCCACGCGACGCTCCTCCCGTGCGCGTCGTACCGGCCGCGCGGCGGCGGCGCTCCCTGACCGTGGTCGGCGCGAGCGCTCGGGCGCGTCAGTCCGAGGCGATCGAGAAGGCGAACGTGAGCGCGGTCGTGCCGACACGTCCGGGGACGACGAACGATTGGCTCGCCGTCGAGGACTGCGTGGCCTTCTCGGGACGGGAGCGCAATCGTCTGTAGCGAGCATGGGGACGCCTCGAGTTCCCGACGAGGCGGTGGACCCGACGTGGCGCGCAGCGCTCAAGGTCTTCGCGGCGATGCAGTTCGTGGTCTTCACGCGCATCCTCTTCCGCGCCTCGGACCTCGACAACGCGCGGGCGATCCTCGACCGCATCGGCTCGGGCACGCGGGGCCTCATCAACGCGGCGACCCAGCGTCTGAGAGCACGTGGCACTCGGATGGATCGATGCGGGTGCCACGGGCTCGAATCGGCGGGAGGGAGGCTCGCGCCGATTCACTCGGCGAGAGGGAGGGGCTGCGGCCAGACCCTCCGGCAAGAAACGCCAGAGCATGAGTCAATCCAAGTGACTCATGCTCTGACTCGGCTTGCAGCTGTGACTTCGACGCGCGCTTGCACCGAGAGCGCGCACGCACACACTCGCGGCGCATGAGACGCAGGCGTTGGTTGGCCGGGGCGATGGGTGCATCCGCGGCGTGGCTCTCGGGAGGCGCTTCGCTCGGCTGCGCTACGGGCGCGAGCGCCGGGGCAGGCGCAGTCGGCACGAGTGCGAGCGCCGGTGAGGCACCCTCGGCGCTGCTGGCTCGCTACCGCGAGCGCGCCGAGCGGCTCCGGGCGGGCCTGGGCCCCTCTCCCGCCACCCGCCGCTTCCTCGACGAGGCGTGGCGCCTGCCGGCCCGCCCCGACCGCACGGTGATCGTCGATGGGCAGAGCCGCACCATCGACGAGGAGACCTACTACGTCGGCCGCGGCGGTGAGCCCCTGGCGTACACCCGGCTCCTCGCGCTCGCGGAGGCCGCGGGCGCATCCTTCCGACCCGGCAGCCGCTGGCTCGACTTCGGCTACGGCGCGCCCGGACAGCTCCAGATGCTCGGGCGCATGGGGCTCGACGTGGTCGGCGTCGACGTCGACCGCGTCGCGGCCGCCGCGTACAGCGACCCCTCGGACATCGAGGTCGCTCCCGGGCGGCTCACGCTCGCGCTCGGACGCTGGCCCGTCGAGACCGGCGTGCGGGAGCAGGTCGGCTCCGGCTTCGACTGCTTCATCTCCAAGAACACCCTGAAGCGGGGCTACATCCGCCCCGCGCGCGAGACCGATCCCTCGAGGCTCATCGACCTCGGCGTCTCTCCGCTCGCGTTCCTCGAGCACGCGCGGAGCATCCTGCGCGAGGGCGCCCTCTTCGTGATCTGGAACCTCTGCCCCGCGCAGAGCCTCCCGCCCGCGCCCTACATCCCTTGGGCGGACGGCGAGAGCCCGTTCACCGAAGCCGAGTG
Organism: Deltaproteobacteria bacterium; assembly: GCA_046342295.1. Lineage (GTDB taxonomy): Bacteria > Myxococcota_A > Polyangia > Polyangiales > Sandaracinaceae > JAFLCL01. The sequence goes on from JBKDQC010000236.1 coordinate 7,925, forward strand.
GGCGAGCGCGGGCTTCGAGCTCGCGGCCTTCGACGTCGACGACCGCCCGCAGGCCCGCGCGCTCGCACGCGCGCTCGACTACGACCAGCCCGACGAAGAAGGCCGCGCGTGGGACATCGAGACCGAGCTGTCGTCCCACTACACGATCGCCGTGGCACGCTGATCCCAGCCTCGGGATGGGGTTGCGGCGCGAGCCCGTCCCGAGCGGACCACGAAGGCCCGAGACGTGTCTCTCCTTCAGCCACGCAGCGCGGCGGCGAGCGCCTCGCCGACACCGGTGGCCGACCCGGGGTTCTGGCCGGTGATCAGCGCGCCGTCGGTGACCACGAGGACCTGCCACTTGGCCTTCTTCCGGTACACGGCACCGGCCTCGACCATCCGCTCCTCGAGGAGGAACGGGATCTTGTCGAGGGTCTTCATCGCGACCTCTTCCTCACGCGTGAACCCCGTGAGGTGCTTGCCGGCGACGAGCCGTTGGCCGCCCTCGAGCACCACCGCCGAGAGCGCGGCGGTGCCGTGGCACACCGCCGCGATCGGTCGGCCCTGGCGGGCCATCGCGGCCGTGATGCGGAGGCTGTCCGCGTTCTCGACGACGTCGAAGAGGAGCCCGTAGCCGCCGGGGAAGAAGACTCCGTCGTAGCGGTCGGCGTCGACCTCGGCGAGACGCTTGGTCTCCCGCAGGCGCGTCGCGAACTCGGGGTGCGCGAGCATCTCCCGCGTCACCGCGTCGGCGTCCACGCCGTAGAGGGGGATCGGACCGCCGCGCGGGGACGCGAGGTCGTAGGTGATGCCCTCGCGCTCGAGCACGTGCAGGGCATGCGTGAGCTCGGGCGCGTAGGTGCCGTTGGGCTCGCCGCCGAGCTCACCGTGGCTGCTGACGATCACAAGGATGTTCCGGGGCATGGCTCTCTCCTCGACGTTGCGGGGTTCAGGACTCAGAGGCGCAGGAGGTGGAGCGTGTTGCCCACCAGATCCGGCACGAGCACGACGCGGCGGCTCGGATCGAAGCCGATGTCGGCGCTCGAAGCGAGACCGTCGGCCGTGAGGTCGCGAAGGAGCGTACCGCGGCCGGCGGAGTCCAGACGCCAGATCTTGCCTCCGAACTCCGACACCACCCAGCCGTCCCCGTCACGCTCGATGCCGTCGAGCGCGGCCGAGACGGTGCCGAAGCGCTCCGCAGCGCCGTCCTCGCCGACGCGGAAGACCGCGCCCGGCGTCGCGGGGTCCGGCGGGAAGGCGCCGAGCGTCACCACCAGGATTCCGTCCTCCTCGACGACGATGCCGTTCGGTGCCGTCAGCGCCGGGTCGCTCGAGTAGGTCTCCACCGAGCCGCCGGGCGTGTAGCGGTAGATCCGGTTCGCCCCGGTGTCGCTCGCGTACACGGCGCCGCGGCCGGTCGCGACGTCGTTGAGGAACAGGGCGCCCGGAATCTCGATGGGTCGCGCTTCGCCTCGGGCGGGATCCACCTCGAGCAGCTCGTTGCCGTGCGCGACGTAGAGCCGATCACCGAGCGAGGCGACGCCCAGGAGGTCACCGTCGATCTCGAGCACCCGCTGCTCGAGCACCGTTCCGTCGCGGTCGAGGCGCGTGATGTACGCGGGCTGATCGGGCGTGCCGCCGCTGAGATCCAGGTTCTGACCCCAGCTGGTCACGTACCAGACCTGCGCCTCGGGATCCCAATGCGCACTCTCGGGGCCGCGGAAATCACCTGCGAGCGTGGAGAAAGCGGGCAGCGAAGGCGCAGCGCCCCCACAGCCGGAGAGCGCGATCACGAGAGACAGAGCCGTGTAGCGATTCATCGTCGTTCCTCCTCAGGAGAGGCGCTCATCGTGGGCCCCCGTGCTTGCAAGTAAACGGAGATGGATCGAGGCTCACACTTTGAATGAATCAAAGTATCGAGTTGCCGGGGCACGACGTGCTCCGGACCTTCGTGGTCCTCGTCTCCGCCGGTTCGCAGAGCGCCGCCGCCCGCGCGCTCGGCCTCTCGGTACCGACCGTCTCGCTGCACGTCCGGGCGCTCGAGCGGGCGCTCGGGCTGCCCCTCTTCGAGAAGATCGGTCGGCGCGCCGTACCGACGGAGGCCGCGCGCTCGCTCGCGCTGCGCCTCGGCGATGCCCTGGCGGCCCTGGGCTCCGCGCTCGAGGAGACGCTCGAGAGCGAGCGTCGGGTCGCCGGTGTGGTGCGGATCGGCGCACCCCGGCCCTTCGGGCAATTCTGGCTGACCCCGCGCCTCGGGCCGCTCATGGGCCGCTACCCGGAGCTCGTGCTCGACGTGAGCTACGGAGTCCCTTCGGAGCTCGAGGCCAAGCTCCGCGAGGGCGCGCTCGACCTCGCGCTCCTCGTGCGCGACCCCGAGCGGACGGGCCTCGAGGTGCGCGAAGTGCACCGCGAGCGCTTCCTCGCCGTCGCCTCACCCGAGCAGGTCGCCGGCGCCGATCTCAGGGACGCGTCGTCGAGGCGATGGATCGCGTTCGATGAAGACCTCCCGATGCTCCTGCGCTGGTGGCGCGCGACCTTCGGGCCGCGCGCGCGCCCACCGGCGATCGCGGCGTACGTGCGAGACCTCGCGGCCATGCGGGCGCTCGTCGAGGCCGGCGTGGGGATGGCCGTGCTCCCCGACTACGTCGTCGCGACCTCGCTCGCGGACCATCGCCTGCGCGAGGTGTACGCGCGGCCCGGCCGCAGCGTGCACAACGCCATCGCGCTCGCTTGGCGGGCCAGCAGCCCGCTGCCGCGCCGCCATGCGCTCGTCCTCGACGCCCTCGCCCCCCGCGCGGCGGGCCTGCGCCGCTGAAGCGTCAGCGGCAGCAGCGGAAGCCGACGTTGGCGAAACGGAAGGAGTCCGCGGCGACGACGAAGTCGAAGCTGCACTCGAGTCCGCCTCGTGGCGTCGAGTAACTGCCGCCTCGGATCGGGTTGACGCCCGGCGAGCGCGCCGCAGTCCACTCCGCGAGGTTGCCCGAGAGGTCGTAGACCGCCGAGCTCCCCCATGGAGCCTGGCACTCCGGAAACGAGCGGGTCGGTGAGACGGCGTCTTGGTCGAGGGGAGTCCCAGGGCTCGAGTCGTACTCGTTGCCGTTGCAACCCGAGGACGAGAAGGTGCCGCAGCCCGTGCGGAACGACCAGCGGCAGGCGGGGGTCGCCGTCGTCTGGCAGGCGCGCTGCCACTCGTCCTCGGTGCAGAGGCGCGCGCCCGCGGAGGTGCACGCGGCCTGGGCCTCGGCGTAGGTGACGTTGCCCCAGGGCAGCCGCATCGGGCCGGAGCAGGCGCGGTGCCCGAGCGCGCCGGCGGAGGCGGTCGTCGCGTCCGGGCGCGAAGCTTCGTAGGTGTAGATCTCGCGCGTCCCGAACGGCCCGGTGATCGTCGTCCACGCGTCCGGCGCGCCCTCGTCGAGGCTGCCGTCGCAGTCGTCGTCCACCCCGTTGCAGAGCTCCTCGGTCGGCGCGAGCGGAGGCGCGGCGTCGCACGTGACGGCGTCCGCGCTCGCGGCGCAGACCGTCCGGCCCCGCGTGACGCAGGCGCCGAGCCCGCGTGTGCAGGAGGTGCCGAGGCTCGGGACGGTGTCGTCGACGACGCCGTTGCAGTCGTCGTCTCGACCGTCGCAATCGCGCTCCGGCTCGATGCTGCCATCGGCCGCGACGCTGACCGTGGCGGGATAGCCGCACCGCCAGCCGGCCGCGCCGGCGCACGAGGCGACCGTGCCCGCGCACTCCCCTTGCGCACGGCAGAGATCGGGCGGCACGAGGCCCTCGTCGATGTCGCCATCGCAGTCGTCGTCGCGTCCGTTGCACACCTCGCTGCCGCGGAGGTCGCAGAGATACTCGCAGCCGTTCACGACCCGGCCGTCGAGATCGACCCGCCCCGGCTCGCAGCCCACGATGACGCACGCGCTCGCGACGCAGGCGGTCCTCGCGGCGTCCGCCACGCAGCCGTTGCCGCACGTGCCGCAGTTGTCGGCGTCCGTCGCGAGGTCGAAGTCCTCGTCCGTCCGGCCGTCGCAGTCGTTGTCGATCCGGTCACACACCTCGCGCGTGGGCTCCGACTCGACGATGCACACGAGCGCACCGCCCCGGCAGCGCAGCGCGCCGCCGCTGCACGCGTCTGCGCCGGGCGAGCACAGCTCGCCGCCGCCGGGGTTGCCGTCGTCGATGAGCCCGTCGCAGTCGTTGTCGCGACCATCGCAGATCTCATCCGCCGGGCCCACGGCGCCCTGACACGAGATCGCGCCATCGCTGCAGCGGGTGACGCCTGCGGCGCACTCGCCGTTCACCTCGCCGCACGCCACGCCGCCGCCGGGGTCGCCGTCGTCGACGGTGCCGTCGCAGTCGTCGTCGAGCCCGTTGCAGGACTCCGCCATGGGCGCCACCGCGCCTCCGGCGCACACGATCTCGCCCTCGACGCAAGCATCGCGGCCCAGCACGCACTCGCCGACGTCGGTGCCGCAGGCTTCGCCGACGTCGGTCGGCGACTCGTCGATCTCTTCGTCGCAGTCGTCGTCCTCGCCGTTGCAGACCTCGGGGCGCCCGCAGGTGGCGTCGGGCGCGGTCGCGTCCACCGCGAAGGCGTCCGGTTCGGGGGCGTCGATCGCAGCGTCCGCGCAGGCGAGACAGAAGGGGTCGACGGCGCAGCCGCTCGCGAGCGAGGCGAGCCATGCGACGCCGACGAGGGAGAAGCGCCCGAGAGCGGGTGTGACGCGCCGGGCCCTCACGCGCGGCCTCCTTCGCGACGCGCACGGCGAGCGGCGCGAGACACGAGGAAGCCGAGCACGACCAGCGACGCGAGCAAGCCTGCCGCGCCGGGCCTCGAGCGGGGCGCGACCGCGCACGCGCAGTCGACGCCGCCCGCGGCGAGCACCTGCCCCGGCACCGAGGCGTCGAAGCCCGCGGGGGCCCCGGCGTCGGCGCGCACCGCTTCGCCCACGCACTCGCCTGCGACGCAGCGCCCGCCTCCGGGGCACATGACGTCGAGGCATGGGTCACGGACGCAACGGCCGGAGCGGGGCTCGCACACCGTGTTGCGGGGGCACGCGCGCGACGCGCAGGCGTCGGGCACGCACGTTCCGCTCGCGGGGTCGCAGACCTCGCGCGCCGCGCACGACACACCCGCGCAGGCGTCCTCGACGCAGGCTCCGGCTTCGCAGCGCTCCCCCGAGGCGCACGCCACACCGACGCACGAGCCGACGCACTCGCCGGCGCGGCAGAAGGTGCCCTCCGCGCAGTCGACGTCGGCGCAGAGGTTCCCTTCGCACTCGCCTGCGATGCAGCGCGTGCCTCCGGGGCAGCGCTCGGGGAAGCCGTAGCAGTCGTCCGAGACGCAGCGGCCCGTCACCGGGTTGCAGACCGACGTCTCGTCGCACTCGACCGTGTCGCAGAGCGGCACGCACGCGCCCGCGACGCAGACCTGTGTGGCGCCCTCGACCGGCGGGCACTCGACGCCCGCGCACTCGTCCGGCAGACAGAAGCCCTCGCCGACCTCGCCGGGCGGCGCGCACCGGAAGCCCGGAGCGCACGGGAACTCGCTCGGATCGCAAGGTCGCGCACAGAGACAGTGCGGCGCGCCGATGCAGCGCGCGCCTGCGCCGGCGGCATCGCACGAGGCGCCGTCGTCGACGGCCTCGTTGCAGTCGTTGTCGACGCAGTCGCACACCTCGGGCTCGGGGGGCGCGCCGCCGACGCACTGGAAGCGGCCCTCGAGACAGCGCTCCTCGCCGGCGATGCAGAGCGTGCCGCCCCCGTCGCACGGACCGCGCGGCCCGATCCCCTCGTCGGTGAGCCCGTCGCAGTCGTCGTCGCTGCCGTTGCACTCCTCGGCGCGACCGGCCCCCATGTCCGAGACGCACGCGAGGCCCCCCATCACACAGCGCAGTGCACCTCCGCCGCAGGTCGACTCGCAAGCCATGCCGACGCTCGGGTCCGCCTCGTCGACCGCGCCGTCGCAATCGTTGTCGTCGCCGTCGCAGAGCTCGACCCGAGGAGAGACCGCGCCGATGCAGGCCCCCCAGGCGCCCGCGGCGCAGACCTCGACGCCCGGGCGGCACTCGCCCACCGCCATCGGACCGCAGCCCCGCGTGAGGCCATCGACCACACCGTCACAGTCGTCGTCGATGCCGTTGCACTCCTCGGGCGAGCCGACCGAGCCGGTGCAGCCGCCCCAGACGCCCGCGGTGCACGTCTCGGTGCCGACCGAGCACGCGCCGACGTCGAAGCCGCAACCTCGCGACAGGCTCTCGTCCACCCGGGTGTCGCAGTCGTTGTCCATGCCGTCGCAGAGCTCGGCGCTCGCGATGCAGGAGCAGTCGGCAGGGGGCTCGTCGACAGCCCCATCGCAGTCGTTGTCGCGACGGTCGCAGATCTCGACCGGGACGGGCCCGCAGAGCCCGCACGCGTTGCGGACCTCGTCTTCGGTCCCGCGCGCGCAGTTGTCGTCCATCCCGTCGCATGGGTCTCCGGGGTCGGCGCAGAGCGTCGCCGCGGTCACGCCGCCCGGGCGGTCGCAGTAGAGCGTGAAGCCCTCGTCGATGCGGGAGTCGCAGTCGTCGTCGGCGCCGTTGCAGGTCTCGACCAGCAGCGAGTCCTCGAGGATGCGCGCGAACGCGATCGAGAGCGAGTCCTCGTCGGTGGCGAAGAACGGCATCGTACCGCCCGCCGAAGCGACCTCGCCGAGGCGCATCGCGGAGAAGGAGCCCGGGGCGATCCCGACGCCGATCGTGTAGGTGCGGATGTCGAACGTCGCAGCCCCGACGCGGGTCGTGCGCAGCTCGGTCGCGGCACGCACGGCGTCGGCGTACGTGCTGCACGCCTCCGTGCCATCCGTGATGAGGACGACGTAGTACGGGGTGCAGGTACGCGCAGGGTTGATCGGCGAGGCGAACGACGGATCGCCGCCCTCGAAGTAGCGCCGCGCGCCGCGCAGCGCGCCGGCGATGGGCGTGAACACGGTGCCCGAGGCGCCGAGCTCGGGGTTGCCGCCGCCCGAGGTGCAGGAGTCGCAGGAGTAGTCGACCCAGCGCAGGATGTCGGGCTGCGTGTCCTCGATGATCGGCGCGAGGATCTCGCCCTGGGTGGCGTCGCCGCCGGTGGCGGGGCAGCCGCCGGCCGCGGGCGTCGCCGCGCTGGGGTCGCACGCGCTGCAGGAGAGCGACGTCGCCGTGCAGCCGGTGCACGTGGCCGGACAGGTGCCCGTGCCACACCCCGAGCAGGCCCCCGAGCAGGTGCCCGAAGTCACCTGACGGAAGCGCTCGAGCCCGAAGACGATGTCGCCGTAGCCGCTCACGACCGTGCTGAGCACGCACTTGGCGTCGGAGAGCCGGGTGCGCTCGCGGCCGCACGAGTTGACGCCCGCGCCCGTCGAAGCGCTCATCGTGCCGGAGTTGTCGAGGATGACCATCACCTGAGGCTTGGTGGAGCTCGAGCAGGGCACGCCCGAGGGGTTTCGGACCTCCTCGCAGCGATCGGCGGCCTCGTTGCACTCGACGAGCAGGCACGTGTCGGAGGGAGCGCCGCAGTCGCGGGGCGCGCCGGTGCAGACGCCCATGCTGTTGCAGGCGTCGGCCGTCGTGCAGTAGCGGCCATCGTCGCAAGAGGTTCCGGCGGCGACGGGGGTGTTTCGACATCCGGTGACGGGATCGCACGAGTCCGCCGTGCACGGGTTGCCGTCGTCGCAATCCGGCATCGCCGGGTCGGGCGTGCACGCACCGGACGCGCAGCGCGCCGTGCCGTTGCAGACGTTGCCGTCCGAATCGCAGGTCGTTCCATCCGGACGCCGCGCGTCGGTCGGGCAGCTCGCGACCGCGCCGCTGCACGTCTCGCGGACGTCGCAGGCGCCGGAGGCGGCGCGGCACTCGGTGCCGGCAGGCTGGAACGTGTCGGCGGGGCAGGCGCCGCTCGAGCCGCTGCAGGTCTCGGCCCGGTCACACACGCCCGCGGCCGCGCGGCAGGACGTCCCCGCGGCGAGGAAGGCGTCGCCCGGACAGGCGCTCGAGCCGCCGGTGCAGATCTCGGCGACGTCGCAGGCGCCGCTCGCGGCACGGCACGAGGTGCCTGCGGTCGCGAAGCCGTCGGCCGGACAGCTCGCCGCCGACCCGTTGCACGTCTCGACGCGGTCGCACGGCCCGGCGCTCGCGCGACACGAGGTGCCCGCAGCCGCGAGGGCATCGGCGGGGCACGCGTCGGCCGAGCCGGTGCAGCGCTCGGCCGCGTCGCAGGTGTCGGTCGCCGCGCGGCAGAACGTGGTGTTGGGCAGCCGCGAGTTCGCCGGACACGTCGCCGAGCCCCCGGTGCATGCCTCGGCGACGTCGCAGACTCCGGCGGCCGCGCGGCACACGGTGCCTGCGGACACGAAGTTGTTCGGGCACGTCGCGCTCATCCCGGTGCAGCTGTCGTCGACGTCGCAGCCTCCGGCGGCTGCGAGCCGACACATCGTGCCCGCCGCCGCGAACACGTCGGTCGGACAGGTCGCGGCCGTGCCGTTGCACGCCTCGGCGACATCGCAGCCGCCCGGCGCCGCGGCGCGGCAGACGGTGCCGGCCGCCAGCACCGCGCCGGTCGAGGCCGGACACGTCGCGTTCGTGCCGTTGCAGAGCTCGGGCGCGTCGCACGGCGCGGTCGCCGCGCCGCAGATCGTCCCGGCCGCGGACACGGCGTCGGCGGGGCACGCCGGGCTCGCGCCGGTGCAGCGCTCGGCCGCGTCGCAGGCGCTCGCCGCGGCGCGGCACACGGTCGAGCTCGAAGAGAGCGCGTCCGCGGGGCACGCGGTGGAGCCCACCGAGCAGGTCTCGGCCCGGTCACAGACGCCAGCGCTCATCCGACACACGGTCCCCGCGGGAGGTCTCGCGTCGGTGCAGCTCGCGCTCGTCCCGGTGCAGGTGTCGGCGACGTCGCAGTCGCCCGCGCTCGGGCGGCACACCGTGCCAGCGGCGACGAAGGCGTTGGTCGGACACGTGGTCGCGGTGCCGTCGCAGCTCTCGGCGACGTCGCAACCTCCGGCAACGGCGGCGCGGCACACCGTACCGGCGGGGAGGACGGCGCCGGTGGAGGCCGGGCACATCGAGCTCGCCCCGGTGCAGACCTCGGCGACGTCGCACGGACCGGTCGCGGCACCGCAGACGGTGCCGGCCGCGGCGAACGCGTCGGCGGGGCAGGCGGGCCCGGTCCCGGTGCAGCGGTCCGCGACGTCGCACGGGGAGACCGCCGCGCGACAGACGGTGGTGCTCGGCGACAGCGCATCCGCCGGGCACGACGGCGAGCCCGCGGCGCACACCTCCGCCGGGTCGCAGGCGCCGGCGCTCACGCGGCATACGGTTCCGGCGGCCACGCGCGCGTCCGCGCAGGTCGCGCTCGTCCCCGTGCATGTGTCGGCGACGTCGCACGCACCCGCGCTCGCGCGACAGGCCGTGCCCATCGCCGCGAACGCATCCGCAGGGCAGGCCGCAGACATGCCCGAGCAGGTCTCGGCCACGTCACAACCGCCGGCCGCGGCCGCGCGGCAGACGAAGCCGCTCGCGCGCAGCGTGTCGGCCGGACACGTCGCGCTCGAGCCGGTGCAAGCCTCCGCCACGTCACACGGACCGCTCGAGGCGCGGCACTCGGTCCCCGACGCTCGGAACGCGTCCGACGGACACGTGAACGCCGTGCCGTTGCAGGTCTCGGCGACGTCGCAGCCGCCAGCCACCGCGGGGCGGCACACGGTCCCGGCCGTCGCGGCGCGGTCGGTCGGGCACGTCCACGCGACGCCGTCGCACACCTCGGCGGCATCGCAGGCGCCCGCGCTCGCCCGGCACACGAAGCCCATGTCCTGGGCGCAGATGCGGCAGCGGTTGCCGAGGCTCGCCTCGCATGTGCCGACACCGCAGGGCTGCATGCAGTCGGCGTTCGTCGTGCATGCGATCTCCGTGTTCATGCAGGCGCCGAGAGCCTCCACGGCGACTGCGCTCTCCTCGCCCTCGCCGGGCCCGGCGACGCAGGCGGAGAGGGCGAGAGACATGGCGAAGGCCGCGAAGCGCAAGTTGGAACGCATCGGTATCCTGTCCGGGCGGTCGGGCGGCGGTCGGCCGCCGACATGCCTCACGAGGAGACGACGGTCTCACCGCGCTCGACCTGTCGTCAATCGCCTCGAAGCGCCGAGGTCCCACCCGCGCTCGAAGCCTGCCGCCAAATCGGCGGTGCTTGCTCGGTCGGATGCCGATCACGGAGCGAGGCGGGGGAGCGGCCCCCTTCCGATCCGCGCTGCGTGTGCCTGGCCGGGACCTCGACGCGCCGGGGCAAGCGCCACCGCGCCGCCGCGTGACCGGGATGACGACAACCGCATCCGGTCGAACAAGGACGCGCACGCCGACTCATCGACAGGCTTTCGGCCGGCCAGAGCGTCCATGAAGACCGAAGCCGAAGCCGTCGTCCAGGGCGAAGGCGAAGGCGAGATCGAAGGCGAGGTCGAAGTCGAAGGCGAGGTCGAAGTCGAAGGCGAAGGCGAAGGCGAAGTCGAAGTCGAAGCCGAAGGCGAAGCCGAAGTCGAAGCCGAAGGCGAAGGCGAAGTCGAAGCCGAAGGCGAAGGCGAAGGCGAAGTCGAGGCCTCCCGGCGGCGGGGACACCCCCGCCACCGGCGCGGCCCACGCTACCGAACGAGCTTCCTCAGCGTCGCGATCACCTTGTCGATCCGATCCATCCGCGCGGCCTCGACAGCGCCGACGTACCCGAATGCCTCGGCGACCAGGACGCCGCTCTTGACCTCCGCCATGCTCCCGAGCGCGGTGCGGAACCGAGCGCGCTCGAGCCCACCGCCGACGTAGCTGCCCTCGCCGAGGTTGAGCGCGACGCTCGCGGCGGCGCGCCGCATCTGC
>JBKDQC010000237.1:0-2699 GCA_046342295.1 Deltaproteobacteria bacterium
GCTCGACGAACTGGCGCGTCTGCATCGGGCTCTCGAAGCGGACCAGGCGCGCGATGCTCCCGTCCTCGCTCCCGAACCCCGCCATCATCTTCAGCTTCGCCACGTCGATCGCGACGACCAGCTTGCTCACGCCGAGCAGCAGCGCCGCGATCAACGCGCTCGTCAGCCTCTCGATCGGAACCGCTCGGTACGATACCTTCTTGGCCATGGGGACGACCTCCGTCGCCCCGATTCTCGTCGGGATCTCGAGGCGTCCCCATGCTTGCTACAGACGACTACGATCCGGCTCGCCTCAACTACTCCCCGGGCTCGCGCTTCAACCTCATCGGGGCCCGGTGTGCGAGGACTCCCTGAGCTCTCGACGGGCGGCCCTCGATCCGCGGGCTCTTTCGCGGGCTCTTCCTGACCCAGTCTCCTCACCCCCTGATCTCGCGGTCGATCTCTTGGGCGCGTCCTCCGCCGTCGAGACGCCGTGTGAACCACCGGGTGCACTGAGCGTCCGACAGGATGCCGGCGGGCACGCCGTGCTTCGAGCGACGCTGTACTTCGACGGGGCGAGTACAGACCGCGCGGTTCGACTCCGCTCGGTAAAGAACGGCATGGGCCCCGGAGACCGAACCGGGCGGACCGACCTCGGGACATCGGCCTCGACGGCATGCACGCGCTCGCGCACGCGCTCCAGGGTCGCAGCCGGTGGTGTAGGCTCTCGCGGCGAAGACGGCGTCGTGCCGTTCGTCCTCGCTGTCCTCAGGATCCACTCGTAGGAGAAGCCTCGCATGCGGCCCCCAAGCCCCTCGCTGTCGCTCGGCCTCGCCATGCGCGTCTACGGCGTCGCGCTCTCGCTCGCGACCTCCACGTTCGTCTGGTGGCCCGAGGTGGGGCGCTGGCCGCCGTACCACCCGGCCTACGAGCGTATGTTCGTCGCGATCTTCTTCGCGTGGGGCTTGGCGCTGTACCGCGGCGCGAAGCACCCGGAGGCGAGCCTCGCGCTCGTCGACTTCACCGCGCTCCAGGGGCTGCTCCACGGCGGCGTGATGCTCGCCGACACGCTCCAGGGCAACGCGGGGCACCATGGCCTCTGGCACCTCGCTGGCGACGTGCCCCTCCACCTCTCCGCGCCGCTGGTACTCGGGCGCCTGCGCCATCGCGTCAGCCCGTACCGGCTCGACCTGTCCGTCGCGGAGACCGTGGCCTTCGCGATGATCTTCCTCGTGGCGGTGGGCGTTGCGTTCTTCTGGCTCTGAGCAGCGCCACGCAGGCTTCGGCGCTCGCGAGCTTCAGGTTGGACGACGGGCAGTGCGCGACGTGGGTCCCGGTCTCGCGCAGGATCTTCTGCTCCTCCGACGTGAGCCACACGCAGTGCGCGAGCACGGTGTCGTGACCCACACAGCCGAGCTCGCGGAGGAAGGAGACGTTGTCGAGCCCCGAGGCCTCGCGCACCGCCTCGATCTCCCCCGCGTTCTCCGAGGCGTGGGTGTGGATGCCGAGGCCCCGCGCGCGCGCCTCGCGGGCGACCGCGCGCATCAGCTCCTCGGGTCGCGCGGCCGAGCGCATGCTCGAAGAGGGCGCGTACGACGCGGCGTGCACCGACAGCCATCGCCCCGACGACGTCGCGATGGTCGCGAAGGCGATCGAGCGGTTGCGCGAGCTGGTGGGACGCGAGGAGACCGAGCTCCTCCTCGGCGCGCACCCGAACGCCATCCTCGAAGGCACCTACGAGCCCTGAGGGTGGGCCGCACGGCGCTCATCGATGGGGCGTCAGCCAGACCAGCCGGACGCCGCGAGCCGCCGCGTGCGCTTCGAGCTGAGCGCCGTTCTCCATCGAGACGGTGAAGCCGTGCATCTCGACGGGGCGGTCCACGGGCCCGATCTCGAAGACCTCCATCGCCACCGGGGACCAAGTCACGAAGTCCGCGAGTGCTTCGGGCCTCAGCGGCACGAGCACGCCGTGCCTTCGCGTGAGCGGCTTCGCGGGAGCGTCCTGCACCGAGCACGAGTGCGCGGCGCTCAGCACCTCGGGAAAAAGCACGGCGCGGACGTCGTCGTCGATGCCCGACCCCACGTAGAAGTTGACGTAGTGCGCGTGGTCGGGAAACGCGGGGTAGGCCGAGCCGATCCGGCCAAACGTGTGCGAAACGAGGAGCGGTGCCGTCTCGCGGGTGAGCGCGCCGAGATCGATCTCGTAGAGAACGCAGCGGAGCGCTCCGTCCTCGATGACCTGGTCGGGTATAGCGCGCTGGATGGCGTGAGCCATGGATGCCGAGCTCCGGCGAGGAGGGATGACGAGCGCTCGAGGCCGATAGGAAGAACAACCGCGTTCACGGTTTTTGCCTCCACGGACCCGGCGCCGGGATGGAGGGGTAGCACCGAAGCAGACGGCGACACAAGCCCCCCGCCCAGCGTTGTAGAGAGCAGGGGAAATGTCCGGGGCATGAGCAGTTAGAGATGTCCGGTCGCCAGGGCGGTCGGGTAGGCCGCTGCGATGGTCGCAGCAGAAGCCCGGCTCGCCAGAGAGGCGAAGGCAATGAGATCGTTGTCCGTACGAAGATCGTTGTCCGTACGAACCGTACCCCGGATGGTGACAGGAGCCTCTCCACGGTCGTGATGCACCTCGAGGAAGGCTCTCACTGGGTGGTGCGGGGCGTCAACGAGCGCCGTCCGGCGGTCTCGTGGGCTCGCAAGAGGGGCGTTCGCCGGGG
>JBKDQC010000238.1:0-2543 GCA_046342295.1 Deltaproteobacteria bacterium
CCGCTCGACGACTCCTGCGAGGAGGCCGAGCTCCCGCCGCCGCAGCCGGAGAGGCCGAGCATGGTGGTGGCGGCGAGTGCGAGCGAGGTCTTGAGGGTGCTGTTCATCTGGAGTCTCTCCGGGGGTGGTTCGTTCTCGAGCCGCTCCAGCGAATCCGCGCCGGAGCTCGACGGGCCCGTCGGTGCCCGACCGTCGGCATCATTGCCGAGGTCGCGTCGGGATCACAAGCGATGTGCACGCCCCCCGGTGAGCCTCCGGGGGACCTGCCATGTACGTGCGAGCTTCGTCGGCCGTTACGTGCGACCGGCTCGTACGGATCACTCTGCGTGGATCGCCGTGGCTGTGAGGATCTGTGGTAAGGCTGTGCCCCTCGATGACCCAAGAGTCCGGTCCTGCCGGGGCGCACGTGCCCCTCGGTCCCCTCGTCCTCGTCACGGGCAAGGGGGGTGTCGGAAAGACGAGCATCGCGGCCGGCCTCGCGGAGGCCGCGGCGCGTCGCGACGGCTCTGCGATGCTCATCGAGTTCGGCGACGGTGAGTCCGGACGTCGGATCCTCGGGCACAACCGTCCCCCGAAGGGCAGCAGCCGGGTCATTCATCGCGTCGTCGACCCGCGCGCGGCGATGGAAATGGCGATCGCGAACCTCCTCGGCTCCACGATCCTCGCGAAGCTCTTCCTCGGAAATTTCGCGGTCCGGCCCATGCTGCGTGCTGCGCCGGCGATGCGAGAGCTGGCGATGCTGGAGTGCGTCCGCCTCTACGCGGAGGAGGTTCCGGGAAAGCGTGTGGTCGTCGACATGCCGGCGACCGGGCACGGGCTCACGTGGCTCCGGCTCCCCGTGCAGATGCGCGACATGTTCGCGAGCGGTCCGATCCACGACCTGGCGGCGCGCATCGTCGACCGACTCGTCGCTCCCTCGCGCTGCTCGGTGGTGGTGGTGACGCTGCCGGAGCGGCTCGTCCTCAGCGAGACGGTCGAGCTCTGCCGTGCGCTCGACCACGAGGTCAAGCTCCCTCCCGCGCGGCTCGTCGTGAATCGCTTCCCCTCCGAGCTCGCGCCCGAGGCCTGGGACCAAACGCGCGCGCTGATCGCGCGCGGGGGCCCCGAGGGAGAGGCCGCCAAGGAGCTCCTGAGGGTCATGGACGCGCGTCGCTCGGCGCGCGAGGAGACCTTGAGCATCCTCGCAGAGCTCGACCCGAAGAAGGGCTCCCACGTGACCTCGAAGCTTCTCTTTCCGGAGTCGCTCGAGGATCTCGGCGCGACCGACGTCGCCTCGTGGCTCGAAGCCCGGGGGGCGGCGTGAGCGTGCACATCCCTACGACGATCGTCTGCGCCGGGGGCGGTGGCGTGGGCAAGACCACGACGAGCGCGGCGCTCGCGCTCGCGCTCGCGCGCCGTGGCAAGACGGTGCTCGTGGTCACCGTCGACCCTGCGCGTCGCCTCGCCCATGCCATGGGCGTGGAGATCGACGAGAAGGTCCAGCCGGCCCACGTCGAGCCCGAGGTCGAGGGCAAGCTCTTCGCGCTCATGCCGGAGCCGCGTCGCTCGACACCGACCTTCGCGGAGATCCTCTTCGAGGGGCGCCCCGACGACCTCGCCCGCGTGATGAAGAACCCCGTGTACCTCACGATGGCAGATGCCGCCGCGAGCATGCACGAGATCGTCTCGCTCGTGCTCATCGCGCGCGCCGTCGAGCAACAGCGCTTCGACTACCTCGTCATCGACACCGCGCCGTCGCGCAACGCGCTCGACTTCGTGAGCTATCCAGGTCGCCTCGCCGTGCTCTTCGAGGGGCGCGCCGTGGGGTGGCTCGGCGGTCTGGCGCGGCGGGTGAACGAGGGCGAAGACGTCAAGGATCCCGGCATGTTCGCAGGCGCGCAGGCCCGGATCGAGGCCCTCTTCGCGCGGATCCTCGACCCGCGCCTCCTGCGCGACCTCACGCAGCTCTTCGCAGACCTCGCGCTGGTCAAGGAGCGCTTCGCGCAACTGGCGCGGACGAGCGAGACGCTGCTGCTCGGCACGCGGTCGCGCTACGTGTTGGTCGCCGCGCCGAGCGGTTCGGCACAGGCCGATGCGGTGTTCCTGCACAAGCGTCTCGGCAAGCTGGATCAGCGGCCCGTGGGCGTGATCCTGAACCGCAGTGACGAGACCGCGCCCGAGTGGCTCGAGGTCCTCAGGAAGAGCGCTGCGGGCTGGCCAGCGATCGGCGCGGCGATCGCCCAGGTCGACCTCGAGCTCAAGACACGTCGTCGCGCTGGAGACCGGCTCGCGGTCGGGCTCACGAAGGCGATCGGGAGTGTTGCTCAGATTCGCACGCCGACGATCGAGGCAGCGGACCCGGCCGTGATTGTGCGCGGTCTCGCGACGTCACTCGCGCCGCACCTCGACATTCTCGCGGGGCGCTGAGAGCACGTGGCACTCGGATGGATCGATGCGGGTGCCACGGGCTCGCATCGGCGGGAGGGAGGCTCTCGCCGATTCACTCGGCGAGAGGGAGGGTCTGGGGCCAGACCCTCCGGAAAGAAACGTCAGAGCATGAGTCA
>JBKDQC010000239.1:0-1423 GCA_046342295.1 Deltaproteobacteria bacterium
GGTGGCCCCCCGGCGTGACCGCGCCGAAGAAGCGCGCGATGAGCAGCGAGCCGACGAGGAAGCGCGCGCTCGGGCGGATCCCCTGCCTCCGACCTGCGCGCGGCCCAGCTCAGTGGACTTCGTCTCACCGCGATCAGCGGCTGACTGCGAGCCGGGCAAACGAGCTCGGCGTGAAGACTCGCCGGCCCGAAGCGGCCATCCGGTTGTGCGGTCGGGAGAAAGCGTGGCGCACTGCGCCATGCGCTCTTCGAACGGGTGTGCTCCGAGCATTCTCGGTCGGTGTCGGATGATGGACATCCGGGCGCGACCAGGATGAGGTGTGTAGCCAGGCAAGAAAGGGCCACTTCGGATCGCATGGGACCGTAGTACGTACGAACTGTACCCTCGCTGAGCGCCGACGAGCTCGCGCAGCTGTGCAGCGACGCGACGGCGACGCGCGCCCGAGGGTCGCATCGCCTCGATCGCGATCTTCCGCGCGCGGCTGGCGGGCTCGAAAAGAAGCCAAAGCCCGCCCCTGATGGGCGCCTCTCACTTCTCGCGAGCGCTCAAGGCGGACTCGGGGTGCTCGACCGTGGCATCCATGGCGAGCGCGATGAGCTCGAGGACGCGCTCGAAGCGACCCGGCAGACGCTCGCGCGGCTCGCTCCTCGTTCGAACGATGGGGCTCGCTCACCTGGCGTGCACCGCCGCCAGGCCGCCGCCACTCCGGCAGCCGAGGGATGTTTTCCCTGTAGTTCGCTGGCCAGAGGATCGTACCGGGGCTTGCAGGGGCGCTCCGCGTGCCCCCTCGCCCCGACGGAGCTCGCGCCCCCTCGAGCCCCGCTCGAGAGGACACCTCTCCGCGCGACCCGCAACAGACGACGCTGCATCGCGTGGTGCGCGAGCACCTCGAGACCTTCCTCGCTCGCCGCTCTGAGGAGGGCGAGCCGATGCCGAGCTTCGTGGTGGACGAGCTGCGCGACTACCTGAGGTGCGGGGTGCTCGCGCGCGGTGCAGTGCGGTTTCTCTGCGAGCACTGCGGACGCGAGCACCTCGTGGCCCTCTCGTGCAAGGGCCGCGGCTTTTGCCCGCGCTGCATGGGCCGCAGGATGACGGAGATGGCGCGCCACTGGGTGAGCGCGGTGCTCCCACGCGTACGGGTTCGTCAGTGGGTTCTCTCGCTGCCCTTCGCGCTACGCGTGCCGCTCGCCTACCACCATGAGCTCACGCTCGCGGTGCACGGCGTAGCGGCTCGCGTGATCGAGGGCTGGTATCGCGACAAGGGCCGCGAGCTCGGCATCACCGACCCGCGCGCCGGCAACATCACCGCCGTGCAGAGGTTCGGGAGCGACCTCGCCCTGAACGTGCACTTTCACATGCTCTTCACGGACGGCTGCCACGACGTGCTCGGCCGGGTCGCGCCCGGGAGGCGCGACAGCCAACG
>JBKDQC010000240.1:0-4843 GCA_046342295.1 Deltaproteobacteria bacterium
CGCACGGGCCACGCGCGCCTGGAGCAGGACGGCCTCGAGCACGACGGACGAGAGCTTCACGAGGAGCGCGAGCGCGAGCGCCGCGGCTGCGCCGAGGAGGCCCCGCGGGCGGGGCGCGTCGAGCGCGGCACAGACCGCGAGCCCACAGGCGAGGAGCGGGACATCCAGCATCACGTTCTGCTCGGCAAGCAAGGCCGGGCTCGAGATCACGAGGACGACGACGCTCTGCGCATGCTCGGGCGCGTGACGCAGAGCGAGCGCGTGGGCGAGGAGGATCACGAGCGCCGTGAAGAAGGCCGTGAGGAGATGCAGCGTGATCGGCTCTTCGCCCGTGAGCGTGACGGCGAGCGCCTGCAGCGCGGGCACGAGCGGCGCGTGGTTGCCGACGCGATGAAAGGGCGCCGGCCGATCCCCTTCCCAGAACACGAGCCCGGAGGTGGGTTGGCCCGGATGCGACGCGATCCAGCGCGCCTGCGCGACGTAGAACGCGTCATCGACGTGGAACGGCTTGGTGACGTTGAGCGCGGTGGCGAACAACCACAGCGCCAAGAGCGGGAGGCGCGAACGTTCCACGGAGGGCGAGTGCATCGCGGCGGGCCCGCGCCCTACCTCTGGCACGGAGCGGCGCGCCGCACCACGGAGCGGCGCGCGAGGACTTCGGCGCGAGGCCGATTTGTTGACGGTCAGGCCGTGCGTTCCTTATGGCGTCGTGCCATGCCGCCTGCGCCCGTCAGCCACACCCTGCCCCTGGCCAGCTCCCCGATGACCACGAACGAGAGAGACCATGCGCCGCAGGCGCCGCCCTTCGAGGAGCGCGGCCTGGTGCGCGAGGCGGACACCGGGGCGCCAGCGTCCGCCCCTCCCACCTGGGGTGCGCGGCGCTTGATCCCGTTCGCCATCAAGGCCGCGCTCTCGGTCGGTCTCGTCGCGTACATCTACACGATGGTCGCCGGCCGCGGGGGCGAGGGGCTCGCGCGGGCGCTCGCCACCCTGCGCTGGGAGTGGGTCGCGCTCGCCCTGGGCGTGCATCTGCTGCAGGTCGCCTTCAACCTGGGCCGCTGGCAGCGACTGCTCGCCGGGCAGGGGATCCACCCGAGCGCGCGCTTCCTCGTCGGCTCGCTGCTCATCGCGCGCTTCTTCGGCGCGGTCACGCCGGGGGGCCACCTCGGCTACGGCGGCTGGCGCATCTACGACGTCGGCCGCCACACGGACAAGTACGCGCGGGCCACCGCGACGATCGCCGTGGAGATGGTGGTCGGCCAGCTCGCGTTCGGCGCCGTCGTGATGATCGGCAGCTTCTTCGGGATGCGCTTCATCGGGATCGAGGGCGTGCTCGCGATCAACGCGGTCTTCGCGTGCGTCATGGCCCTCGGCATCGCTTTCCTCGCGCGCCCGCGGGCCTTCGGCGCCATCGCGGCGCGCTTGCCGGCCAAGGCGCGCGTGCGCGTGCAGACCCTGATCGACGCGCTCAGCGCATACGAGGGCAAGAGCGCGCTGGTCTTCCAGGCGCTCGCCCTCGCGATCGGCACGCACACCTGCCACATGATGCTCTACGTGTGCGTCGCCCAGGCGCTGGGCGCGATCAAGCTCGGCGCGGGCGAGGTCTTCTTCGGCAGCTCGCTCCAGATCATCGCGACGATGATCCCGACCTCCATCAACGGGATCGGCCTGCGGGAGGCCGCCGCGGTGGCGCTCTACACGAGCCCCGCGATCGGCGTCCCGATGGCCATCGCCGTGCTGATCCCGAGCCTGGGCTTCGCGGTCGAGATGCTCGTGTCGATCACGGGAGCGCCGATCTTCCTCGCGCGCCGCGCGGGCTATGCACCCGAGATTCGCGTCGAAGACGCCGAGCGCGAGCGCGCGGTGCATGCGTCGATCCCCGACGTGCCCGCCGAGAGGCTTCCGGCCGTGCGCCGCGGCGCCGAGCTGGGCCTCGGGGCGGGCATGCTCGCAGGCCTCCTCCTCGGCCTGGTCGAGGGCGGGCTCGTGATCTCGGGTGGGCGCACGGATGCCTGGGTGCTCGCGTACGGCGCCCTCGCGTACACGGTCTTCTTCGCCTTCGTGGGCCTCGCCGCCGGCGCCTTCTTCGCGTGGGCCAAGCGCTTTCTCAAGCTCGAGGCCGCCGCCGAGAGCTCGGCGTTCGGGGCGCTCGTGGGCCTGCTCGCGGCAGGCGCGGGCTTCGGCATCGGCCTCTTCCGGATCCGGCGCGATGTCTTCCACGAGGAGCTCGCGCTCCTGAGCGTGCGCGGGCTAGGGGTGGCCTTGGCGTGTGCGCTCGCCGCCGCCCTCCTCTTCGCGGCGCTCTGGCAGACGCTGCGCCTCGCGACCGAGACACGGGCGCTGGGCTGGCTCCTCCGCCCCTGGGGCGGGCTCGCGCTGAGCGGCGCGGCGATCGCGGTGCTCGTGCCGCTGACCCTCTCGATGGGGGCCCCGGCGCGCGCGGCGCTGCCGTCCGTGACGCGCCAGGCGCCCGCGGGCGCGGGCAACGTGCTCGTGATCGTCGTGGACACCCTGCGCGCCGATCACCTGCCTGGCTACGGCTACGAGGCTGGCCGCACACCGAACCTCGACGCCTTCGCCGCCGACGCGATCCGCTTCGATCAGGCGTTTGCCAACGCAAGCTGGACGCGCCCGAGCTTCGCGTCGATCCTCTCGGGTCGGTACGCCTCGAGCCACGGTGTGATGGCGAAGACCGACGCGCTGCCCGACGACCTGACGACGCTGGCGGAGGCCTACCGAGGGGCGGGCTGGCACACCGAGGGCGTCGTCACGAACTACAACGTCGGCCCCTACTTCAACTTCGACCAGGGCTTCGACGCCTATCACTACCTCTCGCCGAACTTCGTGCTCGGAGCCGACGACTCCGCCGCCAAGCTCCTCCTCGTACAGTTTCTACGGCAGCGCATCGAGACGGTCCGCGACCGCGTGCTCGGCGTACAGCCGGGCACGGCATACCAGGACGCGTCGGTCGTCAACCGCGAGGTCCTCGGCGCGATCGAGCGCGCCCCGGCCGACCGCCCGTGGATGATGTTCGTCGGGTACATGGATCCGCACGACCCGTACTACGCGCACCCGTACGACGGAGAGGCGTACAGCCGCGCCGCGCACCCAAGCCCGACCCCCGACGAGGCAGAGCACCTGAGGGCCCTCTACGACGGCGAGATCACCTTCTGGGACGAGCACTTCGGCCACCTCGTCGCCGAGCTGCGCCGGCGCGGCGTCTACGACGACACGACCATCGTGGTCACCGCCGATCACGGCGAGGAATTCTGCGAGCATGGAGGCTTCTTTCACGGCACGACGCTCTACGACGAGCAGGTGCACGTGCCGCTCTTCGTGAAGCTTCCGGCGAGTCGCCGCGGCGGCACCGTCGTGCGCCACTGGGTGCAGTCGATCGACATCTTGCCGACGCTCCTCCGAGAGAGCCGGATCGAGGTGCCGGAGGGCGTCCAGGGCGCGGGCCTCTTCGAGGGGAGCGATCGCCTCTTCGCCGAAGAGAGCCACGAGGGCAACGTGCTCCAGGCGGTGCGCGAGAGGCGCGGGACCGACGAGATCAAGCTCATCACGGCGAACGAGGGCAACCCGAGGCGGCTGCCGCGCTCGGAGCTCTTCCGGGTCGATCTCGATCCCGGCGAGCAGACGGACCTCGCGGGCACCGACCCAGCTACGTTGGAGCACGCGCGCCGCGCGCTCGAGGCCGCGCACGTGCGCGCCGGCGAGGGCGCCGTGGAGGGCCAGGAGGTCGAGCTCGACGAGGCCTCGCGGCGCCAGCTCTGTGAGCTGGGATACCTCACCGGCGACAGCTGCGACCCGTGAGCGCCGGGCCGGTGATGCGAGTATCGTCGGCGGCCGATGCAGCAGCGCCTCCTCACGATCGCCATCGCGGTGTGTGCCGTCGCGCTGGTGCTGCTCGGCGCCGATCGCCTCTGGCGCCGGTGGGGTGAGCCGCGCCTCGCAGACGAGCGCGGGCTTGACCTCACGCTGCCCGCAGCCGTCTCGTCGGACCTCTTCGACCACGTCTCGTCGGACCTCGTGGACGACTCGCCAGTGTCGGAGACCGACGGCTTTCTGATCGCGACCCTGACCGAGCGCACGGCAGCGCCGCCGTCTCCGCGCGTGCCGGTCACCCTCGGTGACCCGTGGAGCGGGACGTTCGCCGACGATCTCTGCGCGGGCCGCGAGAGCGCCTGGTCGGGCTTGCGCGGTCTGCTCGACGCCGCGGGCTCGATCGACCGCGGGATGGCGTCCCGGCTCGCCGACCTCGCGCTGCGGGGCTGCTTCTCCGCCGAGAGCGAGCGGGCCTGCGTGTTCGCGCGCGAGAGCCTCGAGGCCGCGCAGAGCCCACGCGCACAAGTCGGGTGGATGATGCTCGCCCATTGCAGCGATGAGGGCGCGCTGCCGCTCCTCGATCGTGTGGATACGCCCGCCGCGGCCGTTCTCCGCTTCGTCGCCGACCGGGAGGCGCTCCGTCGTCCGCCCGTTCGCCTCCCGGCGTACCTGCTCCAGAGCGTCCTCGGGGCGCTCGCCTCCGCGCCGACCGATCACGAGCCCCTACCCTTCGATACGCTCGCGGGCGCGCTCGGCCGCTACGACGATCCAGTCGCCACGCGGGCGCTCGTCGCGATGTACGAGGCCGCGCCCGGCTATCTGCGAGAGCGTGTGGGCATCGCGATCCGCCACCCGGACGACGATCGGTCGCGGGCGATCCGCCAGGAGTCGTGCGCGACGCTTCCGCCGAGCCTGGTCCGTTCGTGCAGCGACGGCTCGCTCGCCGAGCGCGTCGGCAGCTACGAGATGAACGTGCAGCTCGAGCTCGCGCGGCACCCCGAGACCCGCGAGGAGG
>JBKDQC010000241.1:0-21629 GCA_046342295.1 Deltaproteobacteria bacterium
CGCTCACGTCGGTCATGTCGATGCGCGTGCCCTCGACGTAGTTGCCCGCCTCGTCGAGGCCGAACGCGACGACGGCCGTCTCGACCACGTCCGAGATCGCGACCGAGCGCACGATCGCGCTCGCGCCGACGTCGACCTCGAGCGCGCGGCCGATGTCGTAGCGCTCCTCGACGGCGACGCGGCGCACGCTGCCCTCGGAGGCCTCGAGGCGCGTGCCCGCACCGACGGCGACGATCCCCATCGTGTGGAGATCCTCGAAGCGGAAGCGGCTCACCGTGCACGACGCGCCGCTGCTGCAGCCGAGCGCGCCGCCCCAGTGGTTGGCGGCCGCGACGCGCAGGACGCCGACGTCGCGCGCGACGAAGCTGCCGCCACCCACGACGACCCCGCCGAAGAGCGAGTCGAGCACGAGCGCGCGATCGAGCTCGACCGTCCCGACAGTGAGGATGCCCGCGCCGAAGTCGGCGAGGTTCCGCGTGCCGCGCACGAGCACGTCGCTCGCACGGAGCTCACCGCCGTCGCGCACGAAGATGCCCGCGGCCGTCGCGCGCTCAATCACGACATGATCCACGTTCGCGGTGGAATTCCACACCTCGAGGCCGCGACCGCTCCTCTCCTCGGGGGCGCTCACCACATCCTCGATCACGACGCGCTCGAGCGTGAGGCTCGCACCGGCCTGCGCGACGATACCGAAGTCGACGACGTCGGTGACGAGCGCGTCGCGCAGGACGAGCGTCGCGGTGCCGGCCGCGCCGAGGCCACCGCCGCGGAGGCCCGACTCGACCTCCGCGCGCGTGCGCTGCACGACGACGCGCTCGCCCTCGAAGCTCGAGTCCTCCACCTGCACGCCGACGCCGTGCGCGTCCTCGATCACGAGATCCGTGACCACCGCGCTCGAGCCTCCGATCATCGAGATCCCCAGGCCCACCGAGCGGCCGGGGCTCGGGTGCGGCGCGCGCACGAGCACGCGGTCGGCCACGAGCGTGCCTCCGTTGAGCCCGGCGCCCCAGCCGTCGAGGCCCGCGTCGAGGACCACGCGATCGAGCACGAGCGTGCCACGCGACGCGGGGCCGATGCCGGTGCCGGTGACGCCCAGGCCGACGAGCGCGACCGTGCGTCCCGCGCGCTCGAGGCTCGCGGGGCGGCCCGCAGGCGCGAGGAGGTGCGTGCGTTCGGCGCACACGCCGCGCAGCTCGAGGCCGTCGGGCACGCTCGCGCCGATCGTGTAGTCGCCCTCCGCGAGGAGGAGGCTCGTCGCGCCGCTCGCGACGGCGCCGTCGACGCTCGCGAAGGGCGCGGTCTCGCTGCCGTCGCCGCCGCCCGCAGCGCTCGCATCGACGAACACGTAGCTGCGCGCGGTATCGCGCGCGTCGCGGAAGCGGCCCGCGCCACAGCGATCGTCGACGGGCTCGCACACGCTCGCGCCGAGCGGCTGGAAGCTCGCGCCCTCGCAGGCGACACGCGCGGGCGGCATGCAGATCGAGGCGCCGTCGATGTCCTCGCGGGCCCAGCCCGCGGGGCACTCTGCCCACGCGGGCGGCGTCACTGCGAGCCCGCCGATCCCCGCATCCACGCTCGCGTCGTCGGCCGCAGGGGGCGCGTCGCACGCGCCGATCGTCCTGAAGAGCGAGACCAGTCCGAGGGCCGCGAGGGTCCGACGCATGGGGCGCGAGGGTGCTCGTTCGAACCTCGGCCGGTACGAACGGCCCCGTCGGTCCGTGGTCTGAACATCTCCACCGCTCCCGGGCACACTGCCATGCTCCCGGAGCGGTGGTCGCGGGTCAAGCGCGGCCATCGCGGGATTCGAGCGAGCCGTCGTCGCTGCCCGGGCGGGGTCGCGCGCGCGCTTCGCCGCGCTTCGACCGCAGCTGTGCGCCGATCCGCATCAGTCGCCCTCTTCCTCGAGCCGGATCGTGCGGGTCGGGCAGTGCTTGGCCGCCAGGCGCACCTTCTCGTACAGCTCGGCGGGCGGGCGCGGCATCTTGAGCATCACCTTCTGATCGCGGCCGACCGCGAAGACCTCGGGGCACTCGCCAGCGCACACGCCGTGGCCCTGGCAGAGGTCGCGGTCGATGCGGATGCGCAGCTTGGTCGAGCGCCCGGCCTCGACGCCTCCCGGGCTCGCGGCATCGGCCACATGCGCCGGGCAACCGGTGGGCGGCGCCCCCTCGGCCACACTGGCCCCGTCGACACTGGCCCCGTCGAGACTGGCCCCATCGAGACTGGCCCCGTCGAGACTGGCCCTGTCGAGACTGGCCCCGTCGAGACTGGCCCTGTCGAGACTGGCCCTGTCGAGACTGGCCCTGTCGAGACTGGCCCTGTCGAGACCGGCCTTGTCGAGACCGGCCTTGTCGAGACTGGCCTTATCGAGACCAGCCTTGTCGAGATTCGCCGCCTCGCCGTGCGCCGGGCAGCCCGCGGCGGAGCGCTCCGAGAGGGCCTGTCCCGCGGCCATCTGCGCGATCGTCACGCTCGGCCGGGCGCGCCGCCGGTAGCGCACGCGACACGGTTCCTTGGGCCCGATGACCAAGCCTTGGAAGTCGCTCTCGATCGCGTCGCCGAAGAGGCCGAGCTCGAACTGACCGAGGAGCAGCGCGAGGATCGCTTTGACCTGGAGAATGGCGAACGCGTTGCCGAGGCATTTGTGCCGGCCGCCGCCGAAGGCGATGTAGGCGAAATCCTTCTTGTCCTCGGCGCGGCCCTCCGCGAAGCGGTCGGGGTCGAAGGCGTCGGGGTCGCGGAACACTTCGGGCATGCGATGAGAGACAGTCGGGCTGATGACGATCCAGGTGCCCTTGGGGATGTGGTAGCCCCCGAATTCCCAATCGACCTGCGCGACACGCACCAGCATGAAGAGCGGCGGATGCAGGCGCAGGGC
The DNA here is from genome assembly GCA_046342295.1 of Deltaproteobacteria bacterium. Classification (GTDB taxonomy): domain Bacteria; phylum Myxococcota_A; class Polyangia; order Polyangiales; family Sandaracinaceae; genus JAFLCL01. Next base: position 2,879 of record JBKDQC010000241.1, read on the forward strand.
CTCCTTGACCACGTTCTCCACGTACGTGAGCTCGCGGAGCACCGCATGCGAGACGGGGCGCCCGCCGCCGAACACGCGGTCGACCTCCGCCACCGCACGCTGGTAGGCGACCGGGTCGCGCAGGAGCTCGAGGAGCGCCCACGCGGTCGTGACCGAGCTGGTGTGGTGTCCCGCGAACATGCCGGCCAGCAAGAGGCCGGTGATCTCGTGCTCCGACAGCTTCTCGCCGCTCGCGTACGAGGCGTCCATGAGCGTCTGGAGGAAATCGTCGCCCGAGGCGCCCGAAGCGCGGCGGCGCGCGACGTTCTCGGTGATCATCTGCACCATCCGAACACGGGCGACGTCACGGCGCTTGAAGATGGGGATGGGCAGGTGCGCGTTGAGGTACGCGAGCGGTGAGGCCCCGACCTCGAGGTCGTGGTAGACGCGCGCGAACTCGTCGCTCATGCCCTCGCGGAACTCGCGACCGAGCAGACACCTCGCCGAGGTGAAGTTGGTGAGCACCCGACAGAACTCGACCAAGTCGACGACACCGGTCTGGCCCCAGGGCCGGATCGTCTCTTCGGTCTCGCGCACGACCGCCTCGCCGTACGTGCGCATCCGGCGGTCCTGGAGCGCCGGAAGGAGCATCTTGAGCTGCTCGGCCATCTTGTCGGGCGAAGCGTCGTAGACGACGTCCTTTCCGAAGATGGGCGTCATGATCTTGTAGGCCTCCGACGGGCTCAGCACCGTGTCGGGCGCGCGGAAGACGGCCTCGTGCGCGCGCGGGCCGAAGACCGCGACCATGCGCCGGTGGGCGACGTCGAAGGCCGCGACCTCTCCGAGCTCCCGCTGCGCACGGAAGAGGAGACCGATCGTGTCACGGACGAATTCCACCGTGTGCCCGACGACGGGCAGCGCGCCCGACAGGCGGGGCGGCGGCGCGAGGCCTGCAGGGACCGGGCTCTTCTTCTTCTCGCCGCGAGGGCGAGACACCACGTCGAACACATCCATGGGAGCACCTGGGGTGGAGGCCCGCGGGCGCGAGCGAGGTCGGGGGAGTGCGCGGATCAGGACTCGCGCGCGCCGAAGAGCTCCGCGAGCTCGCCGAGGTGACGGATGCCCTCGGCCGAGAGAGGCGCGCCCGTGAGGTGCGCCTTTGCCTCGCCCACGAGGCGAAGGAGAGCGCTCTCGACGCGCGCGCGGACACCGGAGCGCTCGAGCATCACGATCACTTCGCGCACGTCCGCGTCGGTCGCGCCCGGGCGCCCGTGGATGGCATCGAGCGCGGCGCGGTCGGCCGGCGAGAGCAGCGCGTGGGCCTCGCGCACGACCGCGTTGTGCTTGCCTACCCGCAGATCGTTGCCGACGGGCTTGCCCGTCTTCTTCGGATCTCCGAAGGTCCCGAGGAGATCGTCGCGCACCTGGAAGGCCTCGCCGAGCGGGCGCGCGAGGCGGCGAAGGACCTCGAGCTGCGCGTCGCTCGCGTCCGCGAGGATCGCGCCGAGAAGCAGCGGGCCCTCCACGGTGTAGCTGCCAGTCTTGAGATCGTGCATGCGCGAGACGTCCGCGCTTCCGAGGAGGTCGAGGGTCTGCCCGAGCACGACGTCGCGCTGCACGCGGAGGAAGGTCTGCACGGCGTCGATCGGGCGGCGGCTCAGCACCGCGCTCTCCACGAAGAGGCGGTTCGCGTACGCGCAGCCGAGATCGCCCGAGAGCACCGCCAGCGAGTTGGCGAGGTGCTGGCCACTGGCCCCCTCCCCGCGCGCGCCGAGCTCGCGTCGCAAGAGCACGTGCACCGCAGGACCGCCGCGGCGCTCGTCGTCGCCGTCCATCCAATCGTCGTGGATGAGCAGATAGCTCTGGAGGATCTCGAGCGATGCGCACGCGGCGATCACGCTGGGGAGCTCGCCGCTGGGATCGACCGCCCGCCGAGCCGCCACCAGCATCGCGGGCCGCAGGCGCTTTCCTCCGCGCCGCGTGAGCGACTCGAGCCCGCCGAGCACGAGCGAAGCGTCGGCCGCGAGGGCTCCGACCGTCGCGCGCTCTTCCTCGAAGAAACGCGCGAGCCGCTCGTCGACCGCGCGGCGCACGGACTCGAGCCAGCTCACGCCCGTGGTGTGGGTCTGGGGCTGCATCAGATCTTTCCTTGGGCGAGGTTGCGCACGACGGCCTTCGCGTAGGCCTTGAACGTCCGGGCGACGCTCTTGCCATCGAGCGTGCTCGTGGCCGCGTCCGCGATGCCGAAGGGCAACATCGACGGGATCACGCCGCGGGCGTACTCCATGGCGAAGCAGCGGTCGGGCATCCGATAGCCGCCGGCCGCACGGAAGGGATGCACGTGGCAGTCGCCGGGGCGGTAGATGCGCTTGTCGAGCTCGCCCTCCCGGTAGGCCCACTGCTCTCCTTCGAGGATGTAGAAGTAGTCCGTCGCGAAGAAGCGGCCGGTGTGACCCTCGGTGCCGATCGGCGTGCCGAAGATCATGAGGTACTCGGTGATGGACGAGTGAAGGAGCTGCATCTGGCCCATCGCGCCGCCGGCGACGTTGAGGATCCAGGTCTCGTCCATCTCGATGTGGCCGGGATAGCGCCGTGACAGCTCGGTGCGGAGGCCGCGGACGATCTCCTCGATGGGCCGTCCGCGCGGTGTCCCGTCGTCGAGGAGGCCGAGCTCCTGGCGCGCGATCTGATGCAGTGTGTCGGGATCGAAGATGTAGCCCACGGTCGTCTCCTCGGTGCTCGCGCGCGGTCAGGCTTGCGCGAGGAGGCGAGGCGCCTCTTCGCACGAGCGCAGCGCTGCGTAGCGCGCGCGGAGGGCGTCGTCGTCCCCCGCGTGCCTCAAGCAATCGGCGATGATGGCGCCGACCTCCTCCCGGGAGATCTTCACGGGCGCGCCGGGCACGAACATCGCGTCGTTGCCCCGCGCGACGACGAGGGTGCGCGCCGCCATGAAGAGCGGGAGGAGGCAGAACATGCGGATGCCGGTCTGCGCGGCGGGCACCGCGAGCGCATACCGGAGCGCGCGGTCGAGGTGCGCCTCGGCCCGATCGAAGAGCGGCGCGACGGCAGCGTGCGCGCGTGCACGCGCCGCGGGCTCGGTCAGCGACATGATGTCGAGGCCTTCCCGCGCCACCGACGTGCGCGGCACGAAGGACACGAGTCGCTCGCGGTCGTCGGTGACGTCCTTGAGGATGTTCACCATCTGCAAGCCCTCGGCGAAGCTCTCGGCGTCCTCCCGCAGCGCGAGCGCGAGCGCCGAGCCCGGGTCGGCGCCGATCGCTTCGACGAAGAGGTCGGTCAGGAGGTGCCCGACCGTGCCCGCCACGTAATAGCAATAGCGGTCGAGATCCTCGACGGTGTAGAGCGCGTTCCAGCCGTCGGCCCCCGGGCGGCGGCGCGTGTAGAGGTCCATGCCGCGCGCCATCTCGCACACCCAGCGCGCGAGGATCTCGCGCACCTCGGGGCGGAGCGTCATGAGCACGCGCCCGACCACGTCGATGCGCCGTGCGAGCGCGAGCTCGGCGTCGTCGGGCGCAGCGGGGACCCCGGTGAAGAGGGCGATCAGCCCCGCGGTCTCGAGCGTCGTGCCCGTCGGGGAGGAGGCGGATGCGTCCATGAACGCGAGGAAGCGCGCGAAGAGCTCGGGCTTCTGCCCGGCCGCGACGTCCGGATGATCTTCGATCGTGTCGGCGATGCGGCAGAGGAGATAGCCCAGGCTCACGGCCACCCGCAGCTCCCCGGGGAGAAACGTGATGGGCTGCGAGAAGGTCCGCGAGACGGCTTCGAGCGCGTCCTTGCAGAAGGCCCAGTCTGCCGGGTCCATCGCAGGCGCGGAACGCGCTTCCGGAGTCACCGAGCGCGCGGAGTGGGCCTCCTTGGAACTGGCCTCCTTGGAACTGGCCTCCTTGGAACTGGCCTCCTTGGAACTGGCCTCCTTGGAGCTGGCCTCCTTGGAGCTGGCCTCCTTGGAGCTGGCCTCCTTGGAGCCGGCCTCCTTGGAGCCGGCGCCTGCGGGACTGGATTCCGCGTGCTTCGATTCTTTCGGGGCGCGCGCGCGACGCGGAACGGACGCGTGCTTGGCCAGCGCGAGCGACATGGGCGCCAGGAGCTCCCAGCCACCCGGGAGCGCCCCCTCGAGCCTCGCCGCGAGCGCCATCGCCGGGCCGCCCCGGTCGGCCTCGAGCACGGCGAGCCCGTGGACCTGGGACGCGAGCGCGGCTTCGTCGCGGACCTCTGCGCTCGCGAGCGCCTCCGCGATCCGTGCGCGCACGGCGCCGTCGACCACCGCACCGGCAGCGGCGATGCGCGCGGCCGCGCTCCACTCCGCGAGCTCCACGAGCTCACCCAGGCGCGTCACGAGCCATGGCCCGAGCCGGGCGCGCACCGCGGCCAGCCGACCAGGCTCGGACCCGTCGACGCGCCCGGCGAGCGCGGCGAGCGCCTCGGCCGCGAGGGCGCTCGTCTCGAGATCCGGTCGCTCGCCGCGTCGGTTCGAGAAGCCGCCGCCTGCGTGCTCGGCCGCCAGGAGCGTCGTGAGCGCGACCTCGACGTCCACCACACGCTCTTCGCCCCAGGGCGCGCCATCGAAGAGCACGAGCAGGAGCCCGGCGAGGGTGCGCGTGTCGGCCTCCGCGCGGAGCGCGCGAGCCACGCCCTCGGTGGCGAGGCGCCGCCGCCCGAGCGTCATGCGTGCGGCCATTCCCGGCCGCATGGCGCCCGCAGTGATCGCGCCCATGATCGCGAGCGACGGTCGCGCGAGCTCGGTGTCGGGCACCGTACCGAGCTGCCTCGCCAACGCCTCGAGGTCGGAGAGCAGCCGCGCGTTGGCCCGGTCGAGCGCCGCGCGCTCGCGCTCGGTGGGCGCAGCCTGCTGCGCGTGGCGTGCCGGCGATGGCGAGGACTCCGCGCGTGGCGGAGCGCCCGAAGGCCGGAGCGCTCGAAAGAAGGGGATCGCCGTGTCCGACGTGGTCTCGGCGCGGTAGAGCGACGAGACGCGGCCAGGAACGACGGCTGCAGTGGGCCATTGCATCCACTCGCCGAACGCGAGCAGGCGCGCGGGCAACGCCGAGAGGTTTCCTTCGGAGGCCGTGCTCGTGACCGTGCTCTTCATGGCCCGGAGCGCGATGCGCATGAAGGCGCTCGAGAAGCTTCGCTTCTGGAGATCCTGGACGCCGAGGATCTGCATCGTTCGCGCGCGCTCTCTCGGGCTCTCGCGCAACGTCTTGAACATCGCGCGGCGCACCTCGGTCGCCGCCAGATCGTTGCGGCGAAAGCAATGGTAGAGCGCGTTCGAGAGGATCTCGGGGATCGCGGCGTTGCGCGCGTTCGAGTAGCGCGCGAGCCAGCCGCGCTGACGGCGCACGAAGCCGGAGCCGACGAGGGCCTCGGCGTCGAGGAAACCCTGGGTCATGCCGATCGACGTCATCGGGTGGGTGCGCCCGCAGGCGTCGCCGACCAACGCGACGGGCACGACACCTTCGCGGCCGAAATGCGCGCGAGGGCGGAACTTGATCCCGACCCACGAGAGAGGTCGCTCCTCGAGCGCCACGCGGAGAGGCTCTCGCATGACCTCGGGGACGATGCGGCCGTAGCGCTCCCACAGGTAGGGTGCGCGCGCGGTGGCGCGATCGGCGAGCGGCACCTCGAGGCAGCCGCGCACGCAGCTGTCGTCGATGCGGTAGAACAGCGCCGGTCCCGGTCCGCCGAGCACCACGTGGCCGAAGCCCTCGCGCGGCAGCATCGCGCCCTTGCCGGCAGGCATCGCGAGCTCCACGCCAGCCATGGAGGAGACGAGGGTGCTCGCATCGGGAAAGCCGAGCGCCGCGCGGACCACGGACGTGTTGCCGTCGGCGCCGACGACGCTGGAAGCGCGGACTTCGTGGGTCCGGCCGTCCTTGCGCTCGATGCGGACGACCGCCTCGGGACCCGACAAGTCGATCGAAGTGACCTTCGCGCGCACGACGAGAGAGACGCCTGGCACCCGCGAGACCGCCGCGCGCAGCGACGCGACGATCCGCGCGTGCTCGGCGCCTGCGCCAGTGCCGGTCGGATAAGGCATCTCGATCGGCGCCGAGCCGTCGTCGGGGAAGATCGTGAAGCCATAGCCGGTCTGGGCCTGCGCCCCATCGAGGCGACCGAGGCGGAGCCGGTCGAGGACCTCGAGCGCCGGTGGGTGGAGCCACTCGCCGGCGAGGCGTGTGGCCAGCTTCGGGTCGGCCTCGAGCACGAGCACGCTCGCGCCCGCCCGCGCCAGCGCCGCGGCGGTCACACAACCGACAGGCCCGCCGCCCACCACGGCGACGTCGTAGCGATCTCTCACGGTCGTCTCGGAGAAGGATTCGTCCTGATGCGTCATGTCGAGTGCCTCGGGGCGGGTGTAGAGGAGAGTCCGCTCATGGCCTGTTCAAGCGTGAATGGGCGCGCTCGGCCGCATCTCGGACGCGCGCGCGCGCTCCTTGCGGCGAGACTCGTAGAGGCCCAGGGCCCACAGCGGGAAATAGCGTCGGTAAAGCACGTAATCGAGGAGCGCGGAGTGGAAGAACAAGCCCTCTGGATCCTGCCGTGCGAACGTGCCGTCCGTGGATTGGGCACCCGCCAGGAACGACGCCGCACGCTCGACGGCCGCGAAATCAGGATCTTGCGCCTCGAGCAGCGCAGTCATCGCCCAGGCGGTCTGTACGTACTGGCTCTCGCGATGCTCGACATACCGGCGCGCGTGAATCGAAGAGAAGTGCTCTCCCCAACCCCCATCGGGCTTCTGGCGGGCGCGCAGGAAGGCGCAGGCGCGGCGGATCGCAGGGTCGTGCGGCGGGGCGCCCGCGGCGAGGAGGCCGCGCACGCCGAACATCGTGCCGTAGACGTGGAGAATGCCCCACACGCCCACCCACGATCCGTCGGCGCGCTGTTGGCTTCGGAGGCACCGCGCCGCGCGCTCGATCGCGCGCTCGATCTCGTCCGGGAGGATCGCCGGGTGCTTGTGGCGCACCTCCGCGAGCGCGGCGATGCACGACGCCGTGCACTCGACGTACGACTTCTCGGTCATCGAATCACCGAACATCTCGGCGGGGTTCATCCACTCGAGCGGCAGCTCGACGCGGCGCGCCTCGTAGCTCCCGAAGCCGCCGTCCGAGCATTGCGTCCGCAGGATGAATCGGACGGCGGACAGCAGCTCTTCGCGGCCCATGCGGGGCGACGCGAGCGAGAGGCGCGCGCACACCGCCTCGGCCGTGCAGTCGCTGACGGGCCAGCCGTGCCACACTCCGGCGAAGCACCAGCCACCGCGCGGGTCGAGCCGGAAATGCTCGGCTTCTCGACCGGTCGCGTCGCGGACCTGCTGGCTCGCGAGAAAGGCATCGGCGCGCGCGATCGCGTCCTCCGCCAGGCCCGCGAGGTGGGGCCGGGCCGCCGACATCGCCTGGAGAGCGAAGGCGGTGTCCCACGAGGCGCTCCGCGCGCCCGCGACGCGGAGGCCCGCGTCGTCGTCCTCCCAGATCCAGCCCTCGAACGCGCCGAGCGCGCGCGCGACGTCGGGATCGGCGGGATCGGCCGCATGGAGCGCGACCATCCCGAGGAGGCCGCTGACCGGCGAGATACACGTGTGGTGGGTGCTCCGCATCTCGTAGCGGATCTGGTCGCGCAGCTCCGCGAGGAGCCGCTGGCGCGGGCCCGGCACGTGGGGGCCGCCGCGCACCGCGACGCGCTCGAAGAGCTTGGACGCGCGGAACACGAGCTTGAGCGCGGCGCTGGGCTTCTCCCAGAGGTCCGCGTCGCGCAGCGTCTCGCGGGCTGCACCGAAGTCGACCCGATCGAAGCCCTCGGGGAAGAGCTCGCGGCGAAGCTCCTCGATCCGCGGCGTGATGGGGCCGACGAAGCGCTCTCCGTAGAGCGTCGCCATCGCAAGGTAGATGTTGCGCGTGTGGCAGTAGTAGCGAGAGGGGTGGATCGGCGCGGACGTGGGCAGACTCCATGCCTCCGGCAACACCGGATTGACACCTTCCCAACCCCAGAGTCCCAGGAGCGCGAGCCAGAGCTTGCCCCACGATGGCACCGCGAGGATGCCTTTCTCGCGCTCGAACATCAGGCGCGCCGGGGCGAGCAGAGGGTCGTCCGCGGGCACGCCGAGGAGACGCGCAGCGACGTACACCAGCGTCGTGACGACGAGGTAGGGCTCCGACAACGGGTGAAGACCCCACGTGCCCTGTGCGTCGCGCGTCACCTCGAATTGCCGGATCAGGCGTCGTCGCCGCGTCTCGTCGAGCGGCACGCCGAGGAGGTGCATCGCGAGCACGTACTGCGCGGGCAACATCGCGCACCAGACGACCTCGCCCTCGAAGGAGCCGTCGTCGTCCTGTTCGTGCGCGAGCGCGTGGAACGCGCGCTCGAGGGCTTGGGCCGGAGCGACGCGCGGCTGCGAGGCGCGACTCGGCGTCGCGAGCCCGACGACCTCGGCGCCCGCGCGAGACGCCCGGAGCGCCGCGCCGTACTGCTCCTCGGCGGTCCGCGGCCCCTTGTGCGACGACGGCAAGGCGGGCGTCAGCCGCAGCGTGCCGCCGAGGAGCCAACCGAGGCGCGCCCCGATGTCGGTGACGAGGCCCGAGGTCTCCTCGAGGCGGCGCGTCCTCGCGCCCCAGAGCGCGAGGTCGCGACCGCCTCGCAGCAGCATGGCCGCGAACGAACGAGAGAAAGCCAATCGACTGCGGTTCTGCCCGGAGACCAGCGCCATCATGCGCAGACGCTCCTCGGGGTGCTCCCGGAGCATGCGGAAGATCGCCGTGCGGATGGCGACGGTCGAGGGCGCCTGGTCGGCGAGCACCTCGTAGAGCGCGATCGCGATCATCTCGGGCACACGCGACTCGCTGCGACGGCGCTCGGAGTACTCCGAGAGGGTCTTGCTCGCCGCGAGCGCCTCGACGTCGCGGAGCGCGAGCACGAGGCCGAGCGAGGTGAGCGGATGCTGAAAGCCCAGCGCGTCGCCGACGAGCGCGAGGCGACCGCCCGCGAGCGCGCCGCCAGCGCCGAAGCCCTGGCGAGGGCGCACCGCGTTCTGGCTCTGCTCGAGCCCGGAGCGGAGCGCGGCGCGGAACGCCGGTCGCAGCGACTCGGGGATCATCGAGCGGTAGGCCTCCTCGAGCACGATGGCGCGCTCCGCGCTCTTGTCGGAGGGGAGCGCGAGAGAGAGCGGCACGTCGAGGAGGACCCGGATCTCGCTGGGCGAGAGGCGATGGAGAACGACGGGACCGGGGCCGCCCGTCGCGAGGTGCTGGAAGCCCTCGAACGGCAGCTCGCCCGCGTCGCGCAGGACGAGCCCGACGAGGCGCGAGCACGGGGGCGTCGCGACGAGGAGCGGCTCGTCCTCCGCGAAGGGAGCGCCGCTGCGGCCCGTGGCGCCGATGACGAGCTCGGCGTGTGCCGTCTCGACGTCGGTGCGCCCCGAGGGCCAGCGGCGGGCATACGAGACACTGGCACCTTCGACGCGCGTCGCGCGCGCCCAGGGCACGTACGTCACGCCGGCGGCGCGGCAGGCATGTTCGCGCAGCGTCTCCACGAGGACGTCGTGCTGCACCGCCGCGCCTTGCGAGCCCGACGGATACGGCACGACGACCGGGTCACTCCCGTCATCGGGATGGAATGCCCAGCCGCGGCCGGTCGGGAACGGGCGCGGCGGCGCGAGATCGACACCGAGCGCCTCGAGCGCGGACAGCGCCGTCGGGTGCAGCCACTCCGCACCGAGGCGATCGTGCCTGCGTGGATCGGCCTCGAGGAGCAGCACGGAGCGGCCCTGTCGCGAGAAGGTCAGTGCGGCTGCGCAGCCCGCGGGGCCTGCGCCGAGCACGACCACGTCGTGTCGATTCCCGGACATGGCTGCGCCTCGCCTTCAGAGCGCCGCGAGGATGCGCGCCGCGGTGGACTTCACGGCAGGGACCTTGCTGGCCTGCACGACCCAGTCGAGCACGTCGGTGCGGGCCACGCGGCGGAACACCCCACCGGCCCAGAAGGCGAGCTGGAATTGCACCTTGCAACGCCGCTCGTACGTCTCGAAGGCTTCTCGCTCGCTGCATCGACCGGAGAGCACGTCGGAGACCGCACCCGCGCCCAACATGCCCGACTTCATCGCCTGGTAGATGCCTTCGGCCGTCGCCGGGTGCGTCATGAGGCCCGACTCACCGATCACGAGGCGGCCGGGCGCGGTGAGCTTCTCGATCGCGTAGGACCACACGACCGGGTGGCCCTTCCAACCACCGACCTGCGTGGCGTTCTTCAGGCGGTCTCGGTAGTGCTTGTCGAGGAAGCGCTGGAAGAGCTCACGGGCGTTCTGTTTGCCGTCGCGCTCCTCGTAGGTGATCCCGATGTTCACGCGGCGCTCGTTCTCGGGGAAGAGCCAGCCGTAGTAGGGCTCGAGCGAAGCGTCGAAGATCATCTCGAGGTGGTTCGGGCGGAACGGGACGTCGTCCCACCAGCCCATGATCGCCTGGATGATGCGGCGCGGCCGCTGCTCGGGCAGGCCGATGCGGCAGTGGGATCCACCGGCGATCATCACGTACTTGGCGCGGACCGTGGAGCCGTCCTGGGCCTTGATGCCCACGACGCGCTCACCCTCGCGGAGCACCTCGGTCGCGTGAAAGCCGGGCACGAACGTCACGCCGCGCGACAGCGCCTTCTTGAGGAGGACGTGGTCGAGGATCCGGCGCTGGCAAACGACGGCCGCAGCCTCGTCTCCAGCCGACTGCCAGCTCTCGTGGTCGCCCTTGGTGACGAGACGCATGCCGTGGATCGGATAGCTGTGGGGCTCGACGTCCTGCCAGACACCGAGCTCCTTGAGGGTCTCGATGCCCCGCGGCGAGAGGCCGCTTCCGCACGTCTTGTCGCGGGGAAAGTCGTGCCGATCGACGAGCACGACGTTGCGCACGCCGAGCAGGCCGAGCTGCGCAGCGGCGGCGGTGCCTGCAGGGCCAGCGCCCAGGATGGCGACGTTGGCGTCGCGGTGGGTGATCTCGCTCATGTCACTCGCCTCCGGCCGCGGCCTCGGCCGCGTCTCGCTCCTCGAGCACCTTGCGCCGCAGGAGCCGCGCACGTTCTTTCTCCTCGCGCCGCGCTCGCTCGCGCGCCAGGTGCTCCTCCCACTTGCGCACCGTCAGCGCCTGGAAGGCGTTGACGGCGGGGTTCATCTCCGCGACCGGCGCGTCCCAGTGCGCCTCGTAGCCTTCCTGCTCGGCCTCGACCGCGACGCCGTCCTCGCTGAGCAGCGGCGCGACCAGGAGGCGATTCGAGAGCCGCAGGAACGGGCGCATCAGCCGGCGGGGGATCCGCACCTTCGTGAAAGGCACCACGAAGCTGTCGAAGTAGAAGAGGAAGAACGTGCGCGTCGTGCGCGCGTCGATCGGCAGCACGAAGCACCAGTGCTTGATCTTGTCGTCCGTGTTGGACCATTGGTACGGGTACTCGTAACAGAGCTTCATCGCGCTCGTGTCGATGCGCTCTCGATCCACGAAGAGCCCCGAGATCTTCCCACCGCCGACCTTCGTGTCGTAGTCCACGAACACGGCATCTCCGACGGTCTCGAGCCGGGTCAGGCGCGCGTCCGTGAAGGGCTTGTACTTGCGGTGCAGGAACTCGTGGGTGAAGTCGCTGACGTTGTCGATGATCATGGAATGGTGGGCGTTCCACGTGAAATCGACCGGGACGCACTCCCATGCGCTCGGGCCCTCGAGCTCGGGGATCTCGGGCATCGGCACCGAATCGGCGCGCTCCGCGTCGCCGAAGAAGATCCACACGAGCCCGTAGCGGACCCGGAGCGGGAAGCTCTCGAGCTTGCAGGCGGGCGCCTTCTTCCCGAAGGTCTCGTGCGGCACCGCCGCGAGCTCGCCGCATCCGTTGAACGACCAGCCGTGGTAGGCGCAGACGAGCTTGTCCTTCTGCACGAGCCCCTTGCTCAGCTTGAGCTGGCGGTGCGCGCAGCGGTTCTCGATCGCGTGCAGTCGCCCTTCGTCGTCGCGGAAGACCGCCACGGATCGACCCCAGAAGACGACCTCGACCACCTGGCCGTTCGCGATCGCACTGTCGTGCTCGACCGGGTACCAGTGGTTCGGGTCGAGGCCGGCGGCCCGCACCTTTTGACGACGGTTGGTCGCCTCGAGAAATCCGGGCGCCGTGGCCTTGGGCTCGGTTCCGTCACGCATCGTCTCTCGCATCACGCTCTCCACGCAGGTGTCGCACGCCGACCGAAGGCCGGACGGCTGTCTGCATCCGACTCTCGGCAACTGTCTGCGGCCGAATTGTCTGGACCGGCTGTCTACGAACGACTGACCAAGATCGACTGACCAAGATCGAAGGAGCACGAACGGACCACCGCGAATGCCCCGGCGCCGCGACCGAGGGCCGGGAAGCGGGGAGCCGCTCTCGAGCTCACGCGGGCTCCGCGCGGGCCTCCGCATGCGCCTTCGGCCGCTCACCGCGCTGGGCCGGATCGACCATGCCCGGACGCACGGGGACCATGCCGCGCCGCGCGAAGTCCGCGTAGGCCTCGTGCACGGCGCGCCGGATCGAGGTCGGCTCGTAGCCGAGCTCCGCGCGGGCCTTCGAGATGTCGGCGCGCCGCTGCATCCGGAGGATGCGCACCGCGGCCGGCGTGAAGCGCTGCGGCACCTCGGGCGCGAAGCGGTCGAGCACGAAGCTCGACACCTTCGCGACGCCCGCCATGACCGCCGGGCTCAGCTTGAGGCGCGGCCGCGCCCGGCCGGTGACCTCCTCGAAGATCTCCATGATCTCGTCCATCGAGAGGAACTGCGAGGAGATCACGTACTTCTGGCCGCTGCGGCCGCGGCGCATCGCGAGGACGTGGCCCTCGCAGAGGTCGCGCGCCGCCACGAAGTCGAAGCCGCCGGGGATGTAGGCGGGCACCTTGCCGTGCGCGAAATCGACGAGGGTGAAGCCCATGCGCGAGGGCTTGTGATCGTGCGGACCGAGGATGGCACACGAGGTCGCCACGACGACGTCGAGCCCCTCGAGCGCGGCCTTCCAGCACTCGAGCTCCACGAGCGCCTTCGTCTGCCCGTAGGGCAGCACGCCGCCGAACGGGTAATGCGTCATCGTCTCGTTGCCGGGGCGGGTCGGCTCGTCGAGGTCGTAGCCCACCGCGCTGAAGGAGCCGGTCACCACGACGCGTTCGTAGCCGTGGTGCATCGCGGCGCGGAGCAAGTGCTGGGTGCCGAGCACGTTGGACTCGTAGATGTCGCGCTCGAGCTTTGGGGTCGGCTCGAGGGTCGAGACGTGCGCCGCGGCGTGGTAGGCGACCGTGCAACCCTTCATGGCGCGCGCGACGGCGTCGAGGTCGCGGAGGTCTCCGTAGACCCGCTCGACGTCGAGGCCGTCGACGGCGGCGTTGTTGCTCTCGCGGCGCAGGAGGACGCGCACCTCCTGGCCGTCGGCGAGGAGGCGCCGGACGAGGTTCGCGCCGAGGTGCCCGCTCGCGCCCGTGAGGAAGACCTTGCCGCGGAAGGTGCGATCGGGGTTCGGACCGTCGCCTGCGCGGGCTGCTTGCAGGGGCCGGATGACGTCGTTCGACATGTGGATCCTCGTGACGTGTTCGGACGGCTCGGGGCGGGGGCGGAACGTGGGCGGGAGCGGCGGCCGCCCTGCGCGCGGCGGCAGCGCGAGCGTCTCGCTCGGGGCCGCGTGGACGGCGCGGAGCGGCGTCTTCTTCAGCGAAGCGCCCCGGGCCCTCAGCGAGGCGAGCGCGCGCTTGGCGGCGTCGAGGTGCACGTCGCCCGCGTCGGCGATCAGGCGGGCGACCTCCGCGACCTCGTCGGCCTGCGCGCCCGCCTCGACCGCGACGTTGCGCGCGTGCAGGCGCATGTGCCCGCTCTGGATGCCCTCGGCCGAGAGCGCACGAAGCGCGCCGAGGTTCTGCGCGAGCCCGACCGCCGCGACCACCGAGGCCATCTCTCGCGCCGACTCGATGCGAGAGATGCGCCGGTTGATCTGCACCACCGGATGCACCTTCACGATGCCTCCGACGGTACCGACGGCCATGGGCAGCGTCATGCGACCGACGAGGCAGTCGTTCTCGACGCGCCAGCTCGCCATCGCGGTGTAGCGCCCCGACCGGGCGGCGTACGCGTGGCAGCCCGCCTCGATGGCGCGGAAGTCCTGGCCGAGCGCGAGCAGTGCCGCGTCGATGCCGTTCATGATGCCTTTGTTGTGCGTCGCGGCGCGGTAGGGGTCCCGCTCGGCGAACACGCTGGCTTCCTCGATGCGACGCGCGAGGCTCTCGCCGCTCCTGCCGCCCTGGGCCTTGTCCACGAGGTGCGCGAACGGCACGCGGCCCTCGACGGTCACGAGCCGACGATCGGTCAGGTTCGAGAGGATACGGAGGTTCACGCGACCGCCGGTGAGATCGGCGACGCGCGGCGCGAGGCGCTCGCACATCGAGTTGACCGCGTTCGCGCCCATCGCGTCGCGCACGTCGACGATGACCTCCACGAGCAGCATGTCGCCGCAGGGGTCGTCGGCCTCGATGCGCGGGAGACGGCGCACCTCGACCGCGCGGGCGCCACCACCGGCACCGACGAGCGCGTGGTGCTTGCCGTTCGCGAGCGCGAGGAGCTCGGCCTCGGCCGCGCGCACGGCCTCGGTCGCGGCCTCGGGGTCGGCGACGTCGAGGAGCTGGATCTGCCCGATCACCAGCGGCTCGCTGACGCGCGACAGCACGCCACCGCCGGCGCGGAGCATCTTGGCGGCGTGGCTCGAGGCCGCGATCACCGACGGCTCCTCGACCGCCATGGGGAGCACGTAGTCGCGCCCATCGACGCGGAGGTTGGCGCAGACGCCGAGCGGCATCCCGAGGATACCGACCGCGTTCTCGACCATCTGGTCGGCCTGTCCGTCGCGCAGCCCCCGATCCCCCGCGAGCGAGGCGAGGTCGGCGGCGTCGAGACCGAGGAGGCTGGCCAGCTTCTCTCGCCGGGCGGCCAGAGACAGCTTGTAGAAGCCCGAGAGCTCACTCGAGTACGTCATGAAACTCCACGAAAAGGCGGGCGATACTAGGCGTGCAACCGGGGCCTGTCGAACGCGGCGGCTCTTCGAGGCCGATGACATCCACGGCAATCGTTGCGGAAGCACGCACCTCGCTTCGCTCGCCTTCTCGGACAACGTTTTCGGATCGTTGTGCACGCCACCTTCTCGTGTGCAGTCACCAAGCTCGACCTCGACTTCGGTCTCGACTTCGATCTCGGCTCCTCGTTGTGCGGCGTGGGTTCCGGCATCCTGCGTCTCTACCCGTGGTCGAGGCCGCCCGATACACTGCGCGCGTGAGCACGCGTCGCCATGAGCACCGGCCTCCGTGGCCGCGCCTCACTGCCGCGCTGGCGGCGGGCCTCGTCGCTGGCGGCTGCGTCCGCGGTGCCCCGTGGCTCGCCCCGTTCGCGCTCGCGCTCGCCACCGGGGCGCACGCCGTCTGCGCGTTCGACACGCCACTCTCGCGGGCCTGGCCGCGCAGCCAGCGCCCGCAGTGGGCCGCGCGGCTCTCGCTCGTCGGGTCGGTCGTGCTGGCTGCGCCGTGGGAGGGCGCCGCACCGTTCGCGGCATCGCTTGCGGGCGCGGGATCGGGGCTGCTCGCGCGCGAGGCGCGGACGCCGGTGCGAGCCAGCGACCTCGCGGCGCTGTCCTCGGGAGGCGCCCTCGGGGCCGTGGCTTCCTTCGTCGGAGGCCCGCGCGCGCCGGCATTCGTCGGGCTGCTCGGCTTGATCGTGTCGGCGCTCCTGACCTTCGCTTCGGTGTTTCGCGGCGGTCCGGGACGCACGCCCGTGCGACCGGTCGATGTCGTCTGGTTGTACGCGCTCGGCGCCCTGCTCGCGCTCACCCTGTCCCTGGCACGCTGACTCCGGACGAAGAGCGTCAGCCTCGCTGCTCTCGAACCCAGCGCCGCACCTCGGCCTCAAGGACATTCAGGCTGACCGGGCCGAGGCCGAGCACGACGTCATGAAACGACCGCGCGTCGAAGCGCTCCCCGAGGGCTTGCTCGGCCTCGGCGCGCAGACCGAGGAGCGCGAGCTGGCCGACCTTGTAAGCGAGCGCCTGGCCGGGCCAGTTGATGTAGCGATCGACCTCGGCCACGACGAGATCGGGCGACATCGCGGTGTGCTCGCGGAGGTAGCTCTCGGCCTGCGCGCGGCTCCAGCCGAGCGCGTGGAGGCCCGTGTCGACGACCAGGCGCGCAGCGCGAAACGCTTCGAGGTCGACGGCGCCGAGGCGATCGATGTCGTCGTGGTAGAGGCCCATCTCGTCTGCGAGGCGCTCGGCGTAGAGGCCCCAGCCTTCGACGTAGGCCGTGAAATGGGCATGGCGGCGGAACGCCGGCAGGGCGGTGAGGCCCAAGGCGACCGTGAGCTGGAAGTGGTGGCCAGGCACCGCCTCGTGCGCGGTGACGGCGGCCAGGAGGTGGCGACGGCGAGAGGCCGGCTCGGCGGTGTTGACGTAGTAGGCGCCTTCGCGAGAGCCGTCGGGCGTGCCAGGCATGTAAAACGCGAAGCCCGCAGTCGGGGCCTCGGCAGATGGGATGGGCCGCACCTCGCACGGGGTCTCCGCGCGGCGAGCGAAGTAGGCGGGCGCGCGTGCCTCGGCCTCGCGGATCCGGGCCGTCGCGTCGGCGAGGATCTCCTCGCCCGTCGCGTAGCCGAGCGACGGATCGGTCCGCAAGCGATCGAGCACCTCGGTCGCGGAGCCGACACCGAAGCGCGGGCCGCCGAGCGCGAGGAGGCGCGCGTCGGTGCCGGCGATCTCTCGACCTCCGAGCGCGTGCAGCTCGTCGGCGGCCCTCTGGCTGCCTGTATGGCGGCGGATCTCGGCGGCGTAACAGGCGGCGCCGTCGGGCAGCGAGAGCACCCCTTCGTGCGCGCCATCCCGCGCGCGGGGCGCGAGGGCTTCGACCGCCGCGAGGTAGCGCGCGAACGCGGCGCGTACGTCGCCATCGAGCGCCGCGCGAACCTCGGCGAGCAGCGAGGCGCGATCCGCCTCGGACCACGACGCCGCAGACTGGGCCGCGTGCGCGACGGGGACCCACGTCTCGAGCGGTGCCTCGAGCGCGGCGCGAACCATCGCGGCGAGGCGCTCGAGCGAGGCGCGCGGCGCGAAGCGTCCCTGCTCCGCGCCGATCGCGAGGTTCGCGATGAGCTGATCCGTGAAGCGCGCGTAGGCATGGAGCCGCGCGACGTAGGCGCGGCCCGCAGCCACATCGACGAGCTGCGAGAGCGGAGCGATGTGGCTCAGCGCGCTGACGGGGTTGTCCATCGCCGAGGCGTTCCAGAGGTGGCTCTCACAGACCTCGGCGCCCGTCTCCGCCTCGAGCATCTCGACGAAGATCGCGTGCGTGATGCGGTCCGCAGCCTCGATGCTCTCGGGAGAAATTGCCCGTGCGCGTGCGAGAAAACCCGCACGGGTGCGACGGCGCTGGAGCTCGGCCTCGTGCGAGACGTCCGGCATCGCGTCGTCGCGGCGACGATCGCCGATCATCGTGCCGAGCAACGGATCGGTCTCGAGCGCGTCCTCCCAGTGGTCGCGGAGCAAGGCCGCGAGCGCCGGGTCCTGCACGCCCGCGACTGCGTCGCTCATCTCGCCGCCGGAGGAGCCGGAGCCTCCCGCGACGCTCGGAGACGGCGAGCATGCGACGAGGAGCACCGCGACCACAGGCATGATGCGCATGCGCGAGGCGTAGCCCGGCGTACGACGCCGTGCATCGCGAGACACGGCCGAGGGACCGCGAACGGCATGGGTCGATGGAGAGCGGAGGAGCGGCTATCGTCGGGCGCATGCGGCTCGAGCTGTCTCTGGTGATCTGCACGCTCTGTCTCACCGCCTGTGGCCCGGACGTCGACGCGACGGACGCAGGCCTCGACGCGACCGTGACCGACGCCGCGCGCGAGCCTGATCGCCCAGACACGGGACCACCGACGCCGTTCGAGCTCGAGCGCTGCAGCCGCGCGCCCGAAGCCGGCTTCGCGCCGCTCCGGCCGCGCTGTCAGTTGCTCGTCGACGCCGAAGGTCGCGTCGTGATGCTTCGAGGCGTCAATGCGCGTGTCGAAGGCCTCTTCGACGTGACCTTCGACGACGGCCGCGTGGCGCTCCAGGAGATCCCCGACTTCACCGACGAGGATGCGCGCCGCATGCGCGCGCTGGGGCTGAATTTCCTGCGCCTCCCGATCAACTGGAGCGGCCTCGAGCCGCGCGACGAAGACCCGCGTGCGTACGCCGAGACCTACGTCGCGAGGCTGCGCGAAGTGCTCGATGTGTGCAGGGCGTACGGCATCTACGTGCTCGTCGACTGGCACCAGGACGCGTACTCGAAGGAGATTGGGGAGGACGGCGCGCCGCTCTGGGCGATCTCGCCACCGCCGACGATGCTGCTCGAGGGGCCGCTCGAGGATCTCGCCGCGCGGCGCACGTCTCCGCAGGTCCTCGCGGCCTTCTCGACCTTCTTCGGAGAGGCGGCCCCCGGCCCCGCGCTCCGCGACCGCTTCACCGAGGCCGTCGTGCACGTCGTCGAGGCGCTGCGGGGCGACGAGATCGTCGTGGGAATCGAGGTCTACAACGAGCCCGTGGCGAACGACGCCGAGACCCGCCGCCTGAACGAGCTCGTCGCCTCCGCAATCCGTGACACGGATCCGAGCCGCCTCTCGTTCTTCGAGCCTCCCGCGCTGCCGCGCAATTTCACGGATCGGGCCGCGCTCGCAGACCGGCCGTTCGCGGTGCCCGGCGGCGTCTACGCGCCGCACTCCTATAC
>JBKDQC010000242.1:0-5715 GCA_046342295.1 Deltaproteobacteria bacterium
GCAGCGTCGGCTCGATCGACACGCGCCCGACGGCCGTGATCCGTGCCGGCACCTGGACGCTGCAGATCCAGGCGCTCGACGCCGGAGGAGCCATCGTGGGCCAGGGAATGATGGCGACCGTCGCCGTCACGCCGGGCTCGCACGTGGTCATGGACGCGATCGACTTCACGGGCGGCGCCTTCGACCCACTCGGTCGGGACGCGACGGTCGAGGGCCGCTGGCAGCTGAACACGCGCATGCCGACGAGCGACACATGCTTCGCGCTGGGCATCGACCGAGTGCGCTTCGTGCTCTTCGCCGCGACGGACACGGCCTTCGAGAACGGAGTGACCGCCTTTCAGGTGCAGTGCAGCGACGGTCGCCTCGACTCGCGTCCCACGGCGGTCATCCGCGCGGGTACGTACCTGTGGGCGCTCGAGGCGATCGACTCCACCGGCGCGCTCGTGACGGAGTACAGCGAGATGGCTCCCCTCGCGATCGCGGCCGGGGGCCACGTGATCCTCCCGACGGTCGACTTCCAGTTCCCCACGACGATGACCCTCGGCCTCGAGTGGCAGGCGCCGGGCGGTGCCTACACGACGTGCGCTGCCGCAGGGGTGGCGACCTACTCGTACACACTTCGCCGCGAGGGATCGATCGTCGCCACTGCGGATGCGCGTCCCTGCCAGGATCTCCTCTCGTTCAACGCGACGGACACCGCGGGCTTCACCCCCGGCACCTACGCGCTCTACTTCGAAGGCTTCAACGGCGCGGGCCGCAAGCAGTGGTCGATCCTCCCGTCGACGTGCGACGCCATTCGCGTGGAAAACAATGGGATCGTCTTCGACACCTGCGCAGCAGCGTTCACCCCGTAGTCGACACGCCCGGTCGTTCTCGGGCCCACCTGCTCGACCCGCCAGGGACGCAGGGCGAGCGGCTTCCTTGCGAGGAGGCACCCGAGCGCGCAGGGTGACTGAACGATGATTCCGCCGCTCCTTTCCGCGACGCGCAACCTCCTGATCCTCGGAGCGTTCGTGCTCGTCGTGAATGTCGCGCTCGGCGAGGCGGGAGTGCCGCTCTCACCGCTCGCGATCTCCCCGACGCCCTCGATCGGTTGGTGCTGGCAGTGGGCCACGCACTGGCTGGTCACGGGCACGAGCGGGGCCGCGGTGCTCTTCAAGATCCTCGAGCTCGTGATCGTGTTCTTCATGGGGACTCAGTACGAGCTCCTCGCCGGCTCGCGCCGCCTCTACGGGCTCCTGCTCGCGTCCGTTCTCGGGGGAGCATTCGGCGCCTATGCGACGCTGTGGCTCACGCCCTACGCCCCGTGGGCAGGTTCGTCGCTCACGACGGCCCTGGTGCTCGCGCTGGCCCTCCGAGCTTCGGGCGGCGGCGGGGAGGTCGAGGTGCCCGTCATGGGCCGCACGAGCCCGTGGGTGTTCGTCGCCGGCTTCGGGGTGTTCTCGCTCTTCAACGCGTTCTCGGAACGCTATGCGCCGGTGGCCGGTGGGTACGCGGCCACGTGCGGCGCCGCGTATGCGTACGAGCGCTGGATCCGCCGGGGTCGCCCCGCGGGACGACGCTCGCGACCGAGCTCCGAGCCCCAGGCCCGCCAGGCGGGCCGGCGGTTCCGCGTCATCGAAGGCGGCGCCCGAGAGGACGAGGACGAGCGCCCGACGTACCTGACCTGACGAGGAGGCACCTCGCAAACACAACGCGCACCCCTCGATGTCTCACCCAGCGGGCGGTGGGCGACTGTGAGCTCCGCAGAGGGGCGCTGGTGACCCGTGGTGGGGCCCTCACGGGCGCGGGTCGAGTGGCTCGAGGTGGTCGACGGGCCCGATGCCCTGCCCCACCGCCGGACCGTTGGCGATCGCACGCGCGAGCCAGGCCTTGCTGGTGCCGATCGCATCCTGGAGGGACCGGCCCCGCGCCATCCATGCGGCAATCGCAGCCGCGTAGGTGCATCCCGTCCCGTGCGTATGCACGGTGTCGACACGGGGCCCCGAGTAGCGGGTGATCGTGCCTCCGGACGCGAGCAGGTCGAGGCTCGTGTCTCGTGCCGTCCCTGCGAGGTGTCCCCCCTTGAGCAACACCGGGACCCCGAGCCGTCGCGCGAGCAGAAGCGCTGCCTCCTCGGCGTCCTTCTCCGTCTCGATGCGCACAGGCTCTCCTGGCGAGAGGGACAACAGGTGCTCTGCTTCGGGCACGTTCGGGGTGAGCAAGGACGCCAGAGGGAACAGATCCTCGAGGCACGCGTCCACGGCATCCGGCTCGAGCAGGAGGTGTCCATGCTTGCTGACCATCACGGGATCGACGATCGTCGGAGCGCTCGAGTCGCGGCGCAACGCCTCCATCAACGCCTCGGCGACCACGCGCACGATCGCGCTCGACCCGAGGGCTCCCGTCTTGATCGCCTGTGGGGACAGATCTTCGAGGACGGACTGGAGCTGTGCGCGGACGAGCTCGGGAGGCATCGAGGCGACGCGGGACACACGCTGCGTGTTCTGCGCCGTGAGAAGCGTGACCACGCTCGCGCCGTAGACGCCGTGCTGCTGAAACGTCTTCAGATCCGCCTGTAGGCCCGCTCCCCCGGAGGGATCAGACCCTGCGATGGTCAGCGCGATCGGGACGACACGACGCATCAAAGTGCAGCCTAACTCATTTGACGCAGCAGCCGTGGACGAACTGCGCCCGTCCCGCTCGGCCTCGCGCGCCGGGGCAAGTCAGCTTCTTCTCACGGGCTGACGACGTGCGCGACGGCGCGCGGAGTCCTCGGAGGCAGCACGCGCGTGGAGGCGACCACGTCCGACAGACACACGAGCACGGGCCCACCGCCCACCCCGACCGGCAGCGTCGCTCCCTCGAGTCGAAGCGTTCCGTCGGTCTGCACCATCAGGCGCAGCGTGATGTCGCCGGGGGTCGCGGTGGAAGCCGGCAAGCAGGAGAGGATCTGCGCGCGGCGCGCGTCGAGGGCCGCATGCGCGAGCCCTTCGTCGTAGTCTCGCGAGGGCGGTGGCTGCGGGGGAGGAGCGACGGAAGAGCCGACTCCGCGGATCTGGATCGACGCCGTCAGCCTCGCCCCGATCGGTCGAGCTTCGAGGGGCACGAGCCACCTGCGGGCGGCCGTGTCGAGGCACTGCTCGACCGCTGGCTCGCGCGGTGTCGCCCTCACGGTGAGCGCGAGGCCCCGTCGAACCGAGAACGTCGCGCGTACCGTGGCTCGCCGGTGCCGCGCAGAGTCTGGCAAGCAAGCGGCGAGATCGCCCCGCGCACGCTCGAGCGTCGCGCGGACCTCGGCCGCCGTGAGAAACGCCGGGGGGCGCGGGACAGGAATCGCGACGGGCGCCCCCGCGACGGCCTCGCTGGACGAACTGTCCACGGCACCGAGCGCGACCGCGCGGGCGTTCGCGACCGCCGGAAATGCATTGAGGAGCGCGAGGCCGAGAAGGACGGGGGCTGTGCGTGGGCGGTTCATGGTCGAGTCCTCGTGGGCAGTTCGGGCTCCGTTGTGACCAAACGGGGCACGCCTCGCTTGGGTCCGTGGGCCGTTGCCGGACAGGCGCCGCGACCGCGGGCCCTCAGCTCGTCTCGGCCCGGGTCCTCACCCGGCGCGGGCGCCGCGCTTCGACGATCCACTGGTTGCTCGTGCCCGGCCGAACCGGAATCTGCGACACGACCTCGAAGCCAAGCTCCACGAGGAGCTGCGCGCACGCGACGTCGTCGTCGAGTCGATGATGCTCGAATGGGAGCGACGCGCCGTGTGCCTGGCGCGCACGGGGGACCGACCGCAGGAGGCCGAACGCGACGTCGTCCACGACGAGCACGGTCCCGAGGTCGCGAAGCGCTCGATGGACTCGTCTGAGCAGGTCGGCGGGCTCGGGGATGTGATTCCACGCGTGCAGAACCAGCACGGCATCGAAGGCGGTGTCGTCTTCGATCGCGGTCGCGTCCCCGAGCCGAGCTTCGCCTCGCGGCAGCCGGGTCCGAAGCGCCGCGAGGCGCGCGGCGTCGGGATCGATCCCGGTGTAGCGGACCTCGGTGCGGTCGAGCTCGGCGACGTAGCGCAGTTCCCCACAGCCGACGTCGAGCACATCGCCAGAGAGCTCGCGGAGCCGAGCGCGCACGCGCGCGTCGTCGCGGGCGAACACCTCCTCCTCCGTGACCTCGTAGAGACCCGCGCATCGGGGTCGATCCCCGCAGCCTTCGCACAGGGGCGAGCGCACGACCGGTCGGAGATCGCGCGCGAAATCCTCCGTGGCGAGGCGCGCGGAACGGTCCACGTAGAGTTGCCCCGTCTCGTTGCGGATCCTCAGCAACTCCTCGTCGGAGGCGTCACGACCGTGGGCTCGAAAGCGCACGAGCCGCGCGCCGTGGCGCACGTGGAGGTCGCGGGCGTGATCCCAGGGCGTGACCCCCAGCGGCCGCACGGGGCAGGTCGCGGTCGTGATCTCCTCGGGGAGATCCGCGCGCACGATCCGCTCCGCGACGAAGTCGAACGAGTTGCCGCGCGCGCCCGTGCGTCGCGGCCTCAGCTCCTCGGCGCCGAACACCGAGGCGTATCCTCGGTAGAGGCCCGGACAAGAACCGCGGAGCATGCATCCCGAGCACGGCTCGGGCTGGACCTTGTTCGAGTCGTCCACCGGGAAGAAGTCCGGCTCACCGACCGCCACCATGGACCGGAACCCATGGGTCCGGAGGTCGTCGTACGCGTGCTCCCAGCCCGGGAGCAGACAGAGAGGGATCCCGCCGTGCACGAAGCGCGGTCCGCCAGGCCCAGCCTCGCGGACGCCGCGCTCGAGCGCCGCCAGAACGCGCTCTGCGACGTGAGCGACCCGCGGGACCAGGTGCTCGAAGCTCCGGTCACCGCCGCCTTTCGGCTCGACCATCGACAGCTTGATTCGAGCGTCTCGGAACGGAAGCACCGAATCGATCCACTCGTCCAGCCGCTCGACGTTGTGCCGCGTGATCACGCAGTTGACCGTGAGGTCGAGCCCCTTGCCGGAGCAATTGCGCAGCCCTTCCATGGTCTCGTCGAAGGCTGCCGAACGCACCATCAGGTTGTGCACCTTCGGTGTGCCGCCGTGCAGCGAGAGATAGACGTAGCCGAGACGGTGCCCCACGAGCCGCTCGACCAGCTCCGGATACCGGAGCATCCGCCCGTTGGTCACAAGGCCGAACCCCATGCCGAGGCGTGCCGTGTGGGCGGCCCAGGACATCAGCTCGGGGCGGATCGTCGGCTCCCCGCCCGAGAGCACCACCGTCGTGTGACCGAGCTGCTTCGCGCGCTCGATCTTCGCGTGGACCTCGGAGGCCTCCGCGTCGAGGTGGCGCACGTCCAGGGTGTGGCAGAAGGTGCAATGATCGTTGCAGCCGTAGCCGACCTTGATCAGCGCCTTCATTGGTAGATCCTGTCCTTTCACTTGATGTGAGTCATCTGTGAAAGGGCAGGACCCCCTTTCAAGCCGTGCGTGCGAATTTCCCGCACACGGCTTAGGGCCCGTGCAGAAACAACCAAATCGAATCGGCGTCGCGGCGCCCCGCCAGTGCTGACCGAGCGACGAGGAATGCGAGGGGTATTTCGAGGAGAGCGGGCGGCTCTGGCGGGGATGCCCCGGCGGCGAAACGGATAGGTTGTTCCGGCGCGGGTGCAGTGTCCCCCTTCCGTCAAGACACTTGCGTGCACGGGATTCGGGTGTGTCGTGCACGGACGGCATGAGTCACGCGGCGTGAGCG
>JBKDQC010000243.1:0-11308 GCA_046342295.1 Deltaproteobacteria bacterium
GCGGCGGATGGTCGACGCGGGGGCCGAAGGCCGTCTTGAACCGACCGAGCACGCGCCACCGTGAGGCGACCCGGAACGGCCCTGAACCTTCGTGCGGAGACGGAGAACGGCCGGCCAAGGCACGCAGACATCGCCTTCGACTTCGACTTCGACATCGCCTTCGACTTCGACATCGACTTCGCCTTCGACATCGACTTCGCCTTCGACATCGACTTCGACTTCGCCTTCGACATCGACTTCGACTTCGCCTTCGACTTCGACTTCGACATCGACTTCGCCATCGACTTCGCCATCGACATCGACTTCGACATCGACGTCGACTTCGGCTTCGCCGTCGACTTCGACATCGCCGTCGACTTCGCCGTCGCCATGTCGACTTCGCCCTGGTGTTCGCGTCTCGCCGTCGACCTCGACTCGACCGTTCGCGCCGTGGCCATCGAGTTAGGCTTCGGTCCGCATGGACCCTCTGGCCGACCGTGAGTTTTCCAGGGATCCGCGCGGACCCTTGTTCCGCTTCGTGGAGCGCGTGCTTCCGCGCGGCCCCATGCCGCTCGGCGCCTCGCGGGCCCTGCGGCAGGATCAAGGTGCAGGAGGAGTCTCGCCCGGGGCGGCCGCGTCCGTGGCGTCGACCGCCACGGACGCAGACGGCCTGGGCTCGGCGATCCCTGCGTCTCCCAGAAACGGCGGGTCGGCCCGAAGCGCGTGCACGAAGTGGTCGTCGGAGCCGACCACCAGCACGCCCTCGGCGGCCAGGACTGGGTCTGCGTCCACGTTTCCGCGCGTCTGGTAGATCCAGCGCATGACGCCGCTTCGCTCGAGCGCGTAGAGGTAGTCGTCGTCGGCGCCGAAGTAGATGTTGCCCTCGCGATCCACGGCGGGGCTCGAGCCGACGCCGAGCTCGTTGGCCTCCGACCGCGAGACGGTGAATTCCCACTGCTGCTGGCCCGTGGCGGCGTCGAGTGAGACGAGGCGTGCGTGTGGGCCGAACACCGGGACGAGGACGTTCGCGTCCAGGCCCAGCGCGACCGGGGTCCGGACGTAGCCGCCCACGTCGGTCTGCCATCGCAGCTCCCCGTTGCGATCGAGCGCGTAGACGCGGTGATCGTCCGAGCCGAAGTACACCGTGCCGTCGTCTCCCACCACAGGGCCGGAGTCGATGTCGTTGCGGGCCGTGAACGACCAGCGGAGCTGGCCTTCGGCCGTGAGCGCGTAGAGTCGATCGTCCTGGGAGCCGACGTAGACAGTCCCGTCGTCGTCGAGCGAGGGCGAGCTGAAGATCTTGTCGCGGGCTCGAAAGCGGAATCGCACGCGGCCATCCGGCGCCACGGCCCAGAGCTCCTGCCCGGCTCCGAAGTAGGCCGTCCCGTCGTCGGCGACCACGATGCCTGTGTCGAGGTCGCCTTCGGTGCGGAGGTGCACGAGCACCTCGCCGTCGGCGGCGTCGAGCACGAAGAAGAAGTTGGCATCCGAGCCCACGTAGAGACGCTCGCGACCCCCGGCGTCCGTGTGGAGGGCAGGGCTCGAGTAGACGTCGCCCCCGAGGTCGCGCCGCCAGATCACGGAGCCTCCGCTCGCGCTCAGCGCGTACACGTGCCTGTCGCGCGAGCCCACATAGACCGTTCCGTCACGCCCCACGACGGCTTGCCCGACGACGTGGTCGCCCGTCTCGTGGGCCCAGTAGCGCTCCGCGCGCGCGGGGCCCAGAAAGCGCGAGCGGCCCGTGTGTCGGGTGTCGCCCCGGTGCATGCGCGGCGCTTCCGCAGCGCGGTCCCGCTGGGGCCGCTGCGGCTCTCGGCGCGCGAGGCCGGGCGTCGGACCGTCGCTGGCGAGGCGGACGGTCGCGTCGTCGCCGTCGCGCGCGACGGTGTCGTGCGTGCCAGCCTCCTGCGAGATCCAGAGGGCACCCACCACCACGACCGCGATGGCCCACATGCCGCCGTAGAGGAGGTGCTCCTTGCGCATCTGCCCTCGGCTCGTACCGCGACGGACCGCGGTGGTCGAGGTCGTTGGAGCAGAGGACCCTCAGGGCAGCGGGAGCGCCCCGTCGAGGTACGCGCCGACCTCGGCGTCCGGGATCTTGGCGAGGTCCTTGTGGATACGGTCGGACACGAGCGCGACGGTCGGCTTGTCGAGCTCGTGCTCGAGGTAGCCGAGGAAATGGGGCTCGGCCACGAGGAGCAGTCGCGCGTAGGCGTGATCGGTGCGCGCATGGCCGAGCCGCCGCGCGAGCGTCTTCGCGAAGACGCGCGCTTCGTGCACGTGCGTGGCCTCGCGTGGCTCGAGCGCGTGACGGGTGGTCGAGCCGGACTCTCCCGACCGCCCGGGCCGATCCGTGCCGACGTCGTGATCCTTCAACCGCCCCTGAGGGTGTTCGAACATCTCTCTCACGAGGAGAGGCTTGCCCGGACCACGATGCTCGAAAATGCGCGCCCCGGCGCGATGCGCGACCACGACCCAACTCGTCGTCATGACGACCTCCGTGAACGTTCGATCGAGATACAGGAGCCCGAGGCGGCCCTCGGGCGGGCGTGTCGCCCCGCTCTCCTCGACATACGCACAGCCTTCCTCGTCGCTCGGTCCGTACGGGCGGGGCGCCGCGACGCCGTCCCGATCCGGTTGTCCGTGCACGGGCTCCTAAGCGCGCGGCGGCCGGGCGCAAGAGTGGAGCGCGCCGCGCGGCATGCAGACACAGCCACGCGGGCGCGCGGACGCCTCCTCGGCCATGCTTGCGCCCCCCATGACCGCCAAGATCCCCGTCACGGTCCTCACCGGCTTCCTCGGCGCCGGCAAGACCACGCTCCTCAACCGGATCCTCACCGAGCAGCACGGCAAGCGCATCGCTGTGATCGAGAACGAATTCGGGGAGATCGGCATCGACCAGGGCCTCGTCGTCCGAGCGGACGAGGAGGTCTTCGAGATGAACAACGGGTGCATCTGCTGCACGGTTCGCGGCGACCTCATCCGCATTCTGGGGAACCTACTCAAGAGGCGCGATCGCTTCGACCACATCCTGATCGAGACCACCGGTCTCGCCGATCCCGGTCCGGTCGCGCAGACGTTCTTCATGGACGACGAGATGAAGGACCAGTTCCGGCTAGACGGGATCGTCACTGTCGTCGACGCCAAGCACGTGCTGCTGCACGTGGACAGCTCGAGCGAGTGCCGCGAGCAGATCGCGTTCGCCGACCTCGTCGTGCTCAACAAGAGCGACCTCGTGGAGGCCGGGCAGCTCGAGGCCGTCGAGGAGCGCGCGCGCTCGATCAACGCGCTCGCGAAGATCCAGCGCGCCGTGAAGTGCGACGTGCCGATCGGCGCGCTGCTCGACCTCGGGGGCTTCGACCTGGGCCGCGCCCTCGAGATGCGCCCGACCTTCCTCGTGCCCGAGTACCCCTTCGAGTGGACCGGCATCTACCAGCTCGACGCGGGGGCGGCCGCGCTGGAGCTCGGGCACGAGCACCAGTGCGAGCACCACGCCGAGGACGGTCACGACCACCACGACCACCACGGCCACGCGCACTCACATCGCCTCGAGCTGTGCGTGCTGCCCATCGCACACGCGGACGATCAGACCCTCCGCGCCGACGCGGAGAAGGTCGTCCGGCTCTTCGCCGAGGAGGCGGAGCTCGTCACGGCGGGCAACGCCGTGCCGCTCGGGCGCCGCGCCGTCGTCGAGCTCTCCGAGGCCGCGACGCCCTTCGCGCTCGAGATCCCGGAGCGCGGCCTCTACGCGCTCTACCTGCAGCACCCACCGGAGGAGCTCGGCGTCCGCGTCCTCGCCAGGGCGAGCCGCCCCCTCGTGAAGCCCTCGCCGCTGCGTCCTGTCCTCGAGCGCGGCTGGGCAGACGGGCACGTGCACGAGGAGGAGGTGGGCTCGGTCGGGCTCACGAGCGATCGCTCGTGCGACCTCGGCCGCATCAACGAGTGGATCCAGACCCTACAGCAGACGCGCGGCCCCGATCTCTACCGTCTCAAGGGCATCCTCAGCATCGCGGGGCGTCCGCGTCGCTACGTCTTCCAGGGCGTGCACATGCTGCTCGACGGGACCGAGGACCGCGCCTGGGAGCCGGGCGAAGTGCGGGTCAGCCAGATGGTCCTCATCGGCAAGAAGCTCGACCGTGACGAGCTCGAGCGGGGCTTCCAGAGCTGCCTCGTCTGATGGGCTTGTTCGACAAGCTCCTCGGCCGGAGGTCGCCCCCGACGCTCGCGGCGACCGTGCAGGTCGAGGGTCATCCGGTCGGCGTCGCATTCGCAGCCGGCGACCGCAAGCTCGGCGTGCTCACGGGCGAGGGCTGCCTCGTCGTGATCGATCCAAGGGCGGGTGCGGCGGTGTCGCGGACGCAGGCGCACGCCGAGGGCGGGCTTTGCCTGGCCGTCGACGCCTCGACCGCGCGCATCGCGACGGGGGGCATGGATGGCGGGGTCCGCGTGACGGACGCGAGCTCGGGCGCGACGGAGCGCGAGGTCTCGCTCGCGCCGGGCGTTTGGGTCGAGCACCTGGCCTGGTGGGACACATCGCTCGTCTGCGCCTTCGGAAAGCGCGTCTGTCTGCTCGACACCCAGGGCGAGGTGCGCGTCGTCGGAGATCATCCGAGCACTGTCGCGGGGATCTCGGTCGTCGGAGACCGGCTCGCCGTCGCGCGCTTCGGCGCGGCGGATCTCTGGGGGCTCGGGCCGAAGCTCGAGGGGCCCACCGCGCTCGAGTGGCCGAGCTCGCTCGTCTCGATCGCGTGGAGCCCCGACCTGCGTTTCCTCGCGGCGGGCTGCCAGGACCATGCGTTGCACTTCTGGCGCATGCCCTCGCGCTCGGACTCGATGATGGGCGGCTACCCGAGCAAACCCAAGGTGATCGCGTGGTCGCCGAGCAGCGCGTGGCTGGCCTCGGCGGGCGGACCGGACGTGGTGGTGTGGAGCTTCGCCGGGCAGGGGCCCGAGGGCACGACGCCCCTCCAGCTCCGCGCCCACACGAAGAACGTCTCGGCCCTCGAGTTCTCGGCGGATGGGAAGATCCTGGTGAGCGGAGGGCGTGATGGTCTGGTGTGCGTGTGGGCCGTCGGTGTCGAGGCCCCGCCGATGGCGCGTTTCGAGGTCGGCGGCCTGATCGAGCGCGTCGCGATCTCGGAGGACGGGGCTTGGATTGCCGCGGCCTCCAGCGAGGGATCCATCGCGATCTTCCGGCGATGAGCGGGAGCGCTCCGCAGCCGGGCTCCACGCGGACCGAGCTCTCCGAGCTGTTGCGGCTCGCCTCGCCGCTCGTGCTGACGAACCTCGGCAACATGGCGCTGGCGCTCGTGGACGTGGCGTTCGTCGGTCGGCTCGGAGAGACCTCGATCGCTGCGGCGGGGCTGGGCAACGCCGTGTTCTTCACGACCACCCTCTTCGGCGTGGGCTTGCTGTTCGGGCTCGACCCGATGCTCGCGCAAGCGATCGGTGCGAACGAGCCCGCGCGTGCCGCGCGCTCGTTCGTGGCGGGCTCGTACGCAGCGCTCTTCGTGTCCGTGCCGCTCATGCTGGTCATCGTCGCGCTCGCTGCGAACGTCGAGCACCTCGGCGCGCCTCCGGAGGCGGTTCTGGCCACGCGGGAGTATCTGCACGCACGTCTCTTCTCCCTCGCGCCGTTTCTTTGTCTGATGACGGCGCGCGCGTATCTCCAGGCCACGGGGAAGACGAGCTCGCTCGTGGTCGGGGTCGTCGCGGCGAACCTGGTGAACCTCCCAGTCGCGTGGATCTTGACGTTGGGGGTTCCTGAGCTCGGGCTCGAGGGCCGCGGCGTGCTCGGCGCGGGCCTCGCCGCCGCCGTCGCGACCACGGTGCAGCTCCTGGTGTCGGCGTGGCCGATCCTGAAGGACGAGCCCTTGCTTGCGCCGGGCGCTTGGCGGCTCGACACGTCGCTGGTGCGTCGGGTCGCCGTGCTCGGAGGCCCGATCGGGCTCCAGATCGTGCTCGAGGCGGGCAGCTTCGCGGTCGTCACCTTCGTGGTCGGGGGCTTCGGCACCCGCCCGCTCTCCGGGCACCAGATCGCGCTCTCGGTGGTCAGCTGCACGTTCCAAGTCGCGCTTGGGATCGGGGCCGCGACGTCCGTGCGCGTCGGTACCGCAGTCGGGCGCGGCGATCGGCGGGCGGCGCAGCTCTCCGGGCTCGTCGGGGTGTCGGCTGGAACGGTCTTCATGCTCGCGAGCGCGTTGGTTCTGTTCGCGGTGCCGCGGGAGCTCGCACGCGCGCTCACCGATGATCCGCACGTCATCGAGGCCAGCCTGCCGTTCATGTTCGTCGCCGCGTGCTTTCAGCTCGGAGATGGTGCGCAAACGGTCGCGCAGGGGGCGCTCCGCGGCGCTGGCGACACGCGCTATCCCTTGCTCGTGAACCTCGTGGGGCACTGGGTGGTCGGTCTGCCCCTGGGCTGGGCGCTCGTGTCGAGGCTCGGGCCCGAGGCGATGTGGTGGGGCCTCTCGGCGGGCCTGTTCAGTGTCGCGGTGCTGGCCACGGCACGCTTCGTCGCGCTGACGGGGAAGACCGTCGTGCGCGTGTGATGGGTCGGGCCATGACGAGAGTCCGAGACGTCGAACGCATCCTCGACGGTGTCGATGGCGAGGACCTTCGCCAGTCTGGCGCCCAGGAACGCCTGCGCGCGATCCGGTAGGCTCTCGGGATCGTATGCCGTACTCGCCGTTCGTCACCGAGAGCGCGACCGCCCTCGCGCGGAAGATCCGGGCACGCGAGACCACGAGCGTCGAGGTCGTCGATGCCCACATCGCGCTCCTGCTGCGTCAGAACCCGGAGCTCAACGCGGTGGTCGAGGTGCGTCTCGCCGATGCGCGCCTCGAGGCCCGCGCGGCCGACGCACGGGTGGCCGCCGAGCCTGCGGCAGCGCTGCCTCCGTTCCTCGGGGTGCCGTGCACCATCAAAGAATCCTTTGGTGTCGCCGGCATGCACCAGACGGGCGGTCTGCGCTCCCGCACGGGCACCCGCAGCATCGAGGACGCCCCCGCCGTCGAGCGGTTGCGCGCGGCCGGAGCCAGTCCCATCGGCACGACCAACGTGTCCGAGCTCTGCATGTGGATGGAGAGCGACAACCGCATCTACGGGCGCACGAACAACCCGTACGACCGCGCGCGTGGCGTGGGCGGCAGCAGCGGTGGTGAGGGCGCCGCCGTCGCCGCGGGCTTTGCTCCATTCGGTCTCGGTGCCGACATCGGGGGCTCGATCCGAATCCCCGCGTTCATGAATGGCATCTTCGGTCACAAGCCGACCGGCGGGCTCATCCCGAACGCCGGCCAATACCCGCTGCCCGGACCCGGCGCGATGCGGATGGTCACCACGGGTCCCCTCTGTCGTCGCGCCGAGGATCTCTGGCCGCTCGTGCGCGTGCTCGCGGGACAGACTCCCAAGAGCCCCGCGGCGCTGCCGCTCGAGCTCGGCGATCCCTCGCGCATCTCTCTCGAGGGACTTCGCGTGCTCGACGTCGACAGCGACGGTGTCTCCCGCGTCGATGCCGAGCTCGTCTCCGCCCAGCGTCGGCTGGCCGAGCACCTCGCCTCGTGCGGTGCGCGCGTCGAGCGCGCCAGCTTCCCAGCCCTCAGGAAGTCGGTTCTCGTCTGGAGTGCGATGCTCGCGAGCACCGGCGGCGAGGATTTCGCGGTGATGCTCGGAGATGGGCGGAGCGTCTCGCTCGGCCGCGAGCTCCTCCGGTTCCTCGGGGGGCGTTCTGACTACACCGCGCCCTCGCTCGTGCTCGCGGCGCTCGAGGAGATCCCCAAGCGTTTCCCCGGCAACACACGGGAGCTCGTCGCCGAGGGGCTCGCGCTGCGCCGGGAGCTCGAGGACCGCATCGGTGACGGAGTGATGTTGTACCCAGGCTACACCGCGCCAGCCCCGCGGCACCGGCGCCCCTGGCTCAAGCCCATCGACTGGGCGCACACGGCCATCTTCAACGCGCTCGAGATGCCGAGCACGCAGGTGCCGCTCGGCCTCGGCCGCCGAGGCGTGCCTCTCGGCTGTCAGGTCGTGGCCCCGCGCGGCGCGGATCACCGAACAGTCGCCATCGCGCTCGAGGTCGAGCGCGCGCTTGGCGGCTGGGTTCCGCCTGCGTTTCTCCGGGCCTGACCGCACGCGTGGATGGATCGGCGTTTCGCCGAGCACACACGGAGGAGACCCATGCTGACAGGCTCGAGATTCGCAGGCCCGAGATTCGCGGGGCCGAGATTCGCACTGGTTCAGACCTACCGCCTCGCGACCGATCCCTACCGCTACTACCCGGCGATGCGAGCGAGGTACGGCCCCGAGTTCGTCGTTCCAGCCCTGAATGGCCCGGTGCTCGTGGTCACGACGCCCGACGGCGTGAAGGATGTCTTCACCGCTCCGCCAGAGACGTTCCTGCCCTTCGGCACCGAGGCCGTCGGCCCCGTGCTCGGCGCCTTCTCCGTGCTGTCCCTCGCTGGCGAACCGCACAAGAAGGGCCGCAAGCTCCTCGCACCGCCCTTTCATGGCGCCCGGATGCGGGCGTATGGACATGCCATGCGCGAGGTGGCGCAGTCCGAGGTCGCACGTCTCGGGCTTCACGAGCCCACCACCGCGCACGAGCTCACGCGTCAGATCTCGATGGGTGTGATTCTCCGGACCGTCTTCGGTGCCGAGGGCGAGACGACCGCGCACGTCCGCACGCAGCTCGAGGCGATCCTCGGCGGGTTCAGTCCCGCGTACCTGTTCACGAAGGCGCTGCAGCGCCGGCTCTTCCCCGCGTGGCGCCGCTTCCTCGACGCGCGCGAGGCGCTCGCGGACTACGTGCGGCGCGGCGCGGCCGAGCGTCGTGCCGAAGGGGCCCGAGACCGCGAGGACATCCTCACGATGCTCGCGCTTGCCGAGCACGACGACGGCACGCTCCTGTCCGACGCCGAGCTCACCGACCACCTCCTCACGCTGCTGGTCGCCGGCCACGAGACGACCGCGATCGCCCTGGCCTGGTCGCTCTACTGGCTGGCGCGTACTCCGGACGCGCTCACCACGCTCCGCGCCGAGCTCGCCGAGCACGCGGCCGCGGAGCCCGAGGCGATCGCGAGGCTCCCGTTCCTCTCCGCCGTGTGCGACGAGTCCCTGCGGCTCAACACGATCGTCCCCGACCCGGTTCGGCTGCTCGCGCAGCCGCTCACTGTCCGGGGTCACGTGGTCCCCGCGGGCATGGGCGTCTGCATCGCGAGCGATGTCATCCACCAGGACGCGGCGATCTACCCGGAGCCCGAGCGCTTCCGACCCGAGCGCTTCCTCGAGACCAAGCCCTCGCCGTTCTCCTTCCTTCCCTTCGGGGGCGGACATCGCCGCTGCATCGGGGCGGCCTTCAGCGACTTCGAGGCGCGCATCGCGCTCGCGGAGATCGTGCGCACGCGCGATTTCCATCTCGTGCACTCCGATCCCGAGCCCGCGGTGCGACGCAACGTGACCATGGGCCCCGCGCGCGGGGTACCGATCGTCTTCACGCCGCGCGCGCTGTGAGTCGTTCGGTGCGGCCTTGATTTCGGTCCGTTCTCGCCTAGGACTACGCCCAGGAATTCGAGACGGATTTCTGGGCGTCGTCCTAGACCGTTTCTTGCCGAGGGTCTGTCCCAGACCCTCCCCCGTCGGAGTGAATCCGCCGGGGCCCCCACCCAATCGGGTGCCCCTGCCCGCAGCGTTCGCCAGACCCGGGTCGAACTTGCGGGCAGTGGTACGAGCAACCGGGCGCGGCGCCTGCTGCAGGAGGAACGAACATGCGGGGCATCGACACGCGGCTCGCGTGCTGGATCGGGATCGGCGCATGGGTGGCGCTCGGTGGGAGCGGCTGCGGCGGCGCTGCCGCCGAGCCCGTGGTTCAGGAGACCTCCGGCGAAGAGGTCACACCCCGCTCGACGTTCTCGGGCACCTGGAATGGGGCGCGCTTCGACGCGCGCTGGGCCGCGCTCGGCTGGCAATGGCCCGGTGGCTGGACCGTCTTTCTGTCGGATCGCCCGCCGAACGAGGGAGACGTCGGGCTCCCCGTCGAGGCCACCTCCATCGAGCTTCGATTCGGCGACTCTCGTGAACCGGCCTCGACGGAGGCGGCCCGCACGATGACACCCTACGTGACCGTCGCCCCCAACCCGGATGGCTCCACCACTCCGTACGAAGGCGAGGCCACCTCGACCGTCTCGCTCACGGACGTGACGATGACCGGGAGCTTCGATCCGCAGAGCCCCACACCGCAGATCGTCGGCAGCGCCACGCTCGAGCTCAGCGCGACCTTCGCTGCCGACCCGAACCATGCCGCGGGCGAGCTCCGAGGACGGGGCGGCATCCCGATCGTCTTCCTCGGTGCGCCCCACGCTGCGTGCGTGAACGCGGCGCCCGCTGCGACCGACTTCACCTGGGCCGAGGCTCCGAACCTCCGCCAGGCCCCGAGCACGCCGCTGCATGGCAGCGTGCGCGGGCGCGCGTTCGAGCCCGCGAGCATCTACTTCGAGCGCCGCGCCTCGAGCGGCGAGGATGAATGGTCGCTCATCTTGTCGACCGCGCCAGGCCTCGGATTCAGCGGGGTCGAGCACGAGACGTTGACCGTGCGCCTCGACCGCGCGCCGCGGCGCGGCCGAGTGTCGCGGGCGATGGCGACCGGCGGCGGTTACTGGCAGGCATGCGCGGGTCTCGGCACCACGAGCTGGAACACCGCCAACGCGCACGTGCTCGAGCTCACGCGCTGGCAGGTGGGGCGCTGCGCTCCGGGCGAGTCGGGCCAGCCCGCGCGCCTCGGGATGGCTTCGGGCCGCCTCATCGTTGTCTACCGAGGCTTCGAAGAGAGCGAGAACAGCTGGGTCGCGGGCACGTTCACCAACGTCCCGATCGTCACCCCTGGCTGCGAGTGATCGGCCGCGCGTGCGGAGAGGAGCGGCATGAGCGAGGGCAGCGGAGAGCCGAGCACGTGGAAGTACGTGGGGATCGGATGCGCCATCCTGGCCGTCATCGCCGCGTGCGCGCTCGGGTCCTGCGTGCTGTTCTGCGGCGGGGCCATCGGCGCAGGGATCGCCGCGATGGAGCCGCCCGCCGAGGCCACGCGCGCGTTCTTCGCGGCGGTCCGGAGCGGCGATGTCCCCGCGGCCTACGCCCAGACCGCGGAGAGCTACCGCGCTCGACACACGCTCGAGCAGTTCACGTCCGGCCTGTCGGGCATGCCCGCCCTGGCGGCCTCCGCCGATCAGACGATCTCGAGCCGGAACGTTCAGGCGGGCGCGGGCGCGACCCTCGGGGGCACGGTCTCGGGCCCAGGCGGCGACACGCCTTTCACCGCCCACCTCGTCGAAGAGGGCGGGCT
>JBKDQC010000244.1:0-1826 GCA_046342295.1 Deltaproteobacteria bacterium
GTGTCGACGAGGGTGAAATCCTGACCGAGTCGCTCGCGAATGACCGGCACGTACGGATCAGCCGCGACGCCGCCGCCGAGGAGCACGCGCAGGTTCGGCCAGAGCTCCGAGACGCTCGAGACCTTGCGACCACGGCGCTCCGCAGCGACGAGGAGCTTCTCGAAGAGGATCGAGAACCAGCACGTCGTGCCCGCGACCGCGCGGATGTCGTGGTCCATGTAGCGTTCGACGATGCGCTCGAGCTTGTAGTCGTAGTCCGCGATCTCGCGGATCTCCTTCTCGGGCAGCTGCACGGGCCGCGTGAAGGCGGGCATTCGGATCGACTGGAGCGAAGGGTTCGTCGTGACGTAGACGGGGCCCTCGCGGCGCATCGTCGTGGGCGGAAAGAGACCGAGCGTGAAGCCGTCGGTCATGTCCGTGACGCCCTTGGCCACGAGGTAGCGGAAGAGCGCATCCGACGCCGAGCCGCGCTGGTAGGCGATCTGACGCTCACCGATCGGCAGGAACTTCGGCTTTCCCTTCGTCGAGCTGCCCGACGAGTTGCCGAAGTACATGATCTTCTCGGGCACGAGGATGCCGGTCTCGCCCGCGCGCATCGCCTCGAACGCGGTCGAGAAGGAGTCGTAGTCGCCGACGGGCACGCGCGCCGCGTACTGCTCGTACGTGCGGATGTCGGCGAAGCCGTAGCGGCGACCGAAGGTCGTGTCCTTGGCATGCTTGACGAAGTCGCGCAGCGTCCTGGTCTGCACCTCTTCGACGCGGCTCAGCGAGCGATCCCACATCGCCACACGCACGCGCGCTGCCGCGTAGAGGCTCTTGCCGACGAGGCCGGGGTAAGGCGTCTTCTTCAGCGTGCGGTGGCCACCTCTCGAGGCCGCCACGCCCGTCGCTCCCGCGGAGTTGCGGTCGCTCTCGGTCTCTGGGCGGGTCTGTGCGTCGACATCCATGCTGGGCCTCGTTGCCTCGTTCACGCCGCCGTCGCGAGCCAACCGGCGGCTCGTTCGGAGTGGGCGAACATCATCGACACGCAAGAAAAAAGAGCGCGCACGGCGCGCGGAATCACGCGAACGCGCGGGGGGCCACCGAAGAGGCGGCCGCCCGCGCGGAGGGCGCGACTATCCCACTCCTCGAGGGCCGCGCAAACCGAGGGCCACGCCGGGAGCCTCACGCGAGCCCCGGAGGGAGCGAAGGGACCGCGGCCAGCGCCTCGACCATGCGACCGTGGAGCGCCCGGTTCGACGCGAGGAAGCGTGCGCCGTGCAGGTCGAGCGCCGAACCGTCCATGTTCGAGACACATCCGCCGGCCTCGGCGACGATCACGGCGCCGGCGGTCAGATCCCACGCTTTGAGTCCGATGTCCCAGAACGCGTCGTAGGCGCCGTCGGCGACGAGGCAGATCTCGAGCGCCGCGGCGGCGCACCGGCGCACGCCATGCGTGGTCGAGTCGAGCGCGAGGAAGTGGGCGTAGTTGTTGTCTTCGGTCGTGCGGCGGTTCGCAGGGAAGCCGGTCGCGAGCAGGGCGTCGTCGAGCGCGACGGTGCTCGAGACCGAGAGGCGCTCGGTGCCGAGCGCGCTCTCCCGGTGGGCACCGAGCCCCCGGCCCGCCGACCACACGGTCCCGAGCCCGGGCGCGATCACGACGCCGGCGATGGGCTCCTCACGCTCGCCCGCGCGCGCGACGAGGCCCAGGGAGATGCAGAAGAATGGGTGGCCGTGCGCGAAGGTCGTGGTGCCGTCGCTCGGGTCCACGTTCCAGACGAGGGCACGGTCGCGCTGCTGCGGGCCCTCCGCCTCCTCCCCAACGACCCCGTGGTCGGGAAAGGAAC
>JBKDQC010000245.1:0-4336 GCA_046342295.1 Deltaproteobacteria bacterium
TCCTTGAAGCCCGTGGGCGTGATCACGCGGCCGTTCTCCAGCCGGCAGCCCTCGCGGTCTCCGACCGCGTTCAGCGGGCCGAGGACGGTCGTCGCGAACTCGTAGCTGCCCTCGAGGACCATCTTCACTTCGTCGGGGCCCCAGTTCTGGAAAGGCTCCTTCGACAGCAGCTCCCCCATCTTGAACTGCTCGAAGAGGAGGAACTCGAGTTCGCGGAGATCGGCCTTGTATCGGTTCTGCGGCTGGGACATCGGGCTACCTCTCTGTCTCGGTGCACGTCGCGGCGTGGCGCGCCGTCGATCGCGCCCATGGCAATCACGGAGTGGGCTCGCGGGTCGGTCGCGTGCAGCGCGGCTGCGCGCGACTCCGACGCTCGAAAAATGAATGGCGCTTCATTTCGGAGGTTGGGTGGCACAACGCGGCGCGTCAAGCCGACGGCCGCTCGCCCCCGAGAAGGGCGGGGCTCTCACGCCCGGAGCACCGAGCGCGTGGCGCGCGCCTCGAACCCTCCCGGTCAGAGCGCTGACCGAGGGGCCTCGAGCGCGTCGAGGAGGGCGTCTCCGATCGCCGCGCCGAGCCGTCGGTAGCCGAGCTCGGTGAAATGGATCGCGTCCTCGCGTGCGAGCGGTGGAGCGGTCCTCCGAAGTCGCCGCATGGCCCCGGGGCCTCCCTGCCAGCCCATCACGTCGTAGAACGCGCAACCCTCGCGCCGCGCGCTCGCCCGCTCCGTGTCTCGGAGCACCTCGAGCAGGTGCGGGCTGGAGAGCGCGCCGCCCGCGTCGGCAAGCAGCCGGTCGGCCGGGCCGAGCACGAGACACGAGGCCTCGGGGAAGCGCCGCCGAAGCCGAGAGAGCATCGCATCGAAGTGCGCCACGTGCGCTTCGTCCGCGAGGTGTTGATCGTCGGTCTCGTTGTTCCCGTAGGACACGATGAACAAATCCGGGCGCCGCGACGCCAGCAAAGCCGCCCACACCTCCTCGTTCCAGAGGAGCTGGTGCCGCGCCTTGGCCCCCGCGAGGCCGAGCTGGTCGAGCACCACGCCGGGCCCCTCGCGCCCGAGCGCCACGCCGTAGAGGCGCACGGGCCCGTCACCGAGCGCCTCGAGGGTGATGCGGTGCTCTCCATCGAAGGTCGCGAACGTCGCGCTCGCCGCACGCTCGGTGTCGGACTCCGTGGAGACCTCCATCGCGCAGCCGTCGATCGACACACGCACCGTCCCGCCGCCCGGCCTGGCGAGGAAGAAGAGCTCGACGCGCGAGGCGTGCGTTCGGTCGGTCGCGAGCTCGGCGATCGCGCCTCCTTCGGCGTCGAAGGCCATGCCGGCGAGGCCGTACGTGTCCGGCTCCATGTGCTTGAGCGAGGGCTCGCGCGCAGCGAACCCCTCGCTCGGAAACACGCGCACCCCTGCCTGCCAGTAGCTCTCGAAGGGCGGCACCGGCATCACGAAGCCGTGGCCCAGGTCCCCGAAGCCTTCCTGGAGCGCGTGGCGGAGGACGCCCGTGTAGAGATCGGCGGCGGTGTGCCCGCCGCCGTACACCCCGACGTGCGCGCCACCCTCGCCGCGCGCCGCGCGCGCCAGCGCGGTCCGCACGTGGTCGAGGGCGTGGCCGGAGGGATCCTCGATCTGCGTTGCGTGGAGCGCGTCTTCGCGGCCTCGCCAGGGAGCGAGCGCGTCGCGCGACCGCCCGAGCGCATCCTCGAGGGCGCGCTCCGGAGCGCGCGGGGAGGTGCCGCACGACACGGCGAGGAGACAGACGAGCGCCACTCCGGCGCGCGCGGCGCGGGCGAGGCCCGCGAGGCGCCGACGCTCCACGGTCAGAGCCTCGCGCTCCGCTGGCGCAGCAGGTGGTCGGCGAGTGTGATCGCGACCATCGCCTCGGCCATCGGTGGGAAACGCAGCACGAGGCAAGGGTCGTGGCGGCCGGTCACCGTCACGGTCGCGTCGTGTCCGTCCCGGTCGACCGTCGCTTGCGCCCGCGGGATGCTCGATGCCGGCTTCACCGCGGCCCGGAGCACGATCGGCATCCCGCTCGAGATGCCGCCGAGCATCCCTCCGTGACGGTTCGTGCCGGTCTTGAGGACGGGCGGCACGTCGAGGCCGGCTTCGTCGTCTCGTGCGAACCCATCGTTGTGCTCGCTGCCGCGCATCGTCGCACACGAGAAGCCGCTCCCCACCTCGACGCCCATCACCGCGGGCAGCGAGAACAGCGCCTTCGCGAGGTCGGCCTTCAGCTTGTCGAAGACGGGCTCGCCGAGACCGCGCGGAACACCCGTCGCGACGACCTCCGCGACGCCGCCGATCGAGTCGCGATCCTTGCGGACGGCCTCGATGAGCGTGCGCATCTCCCGCGCGGCCACCGGGTCGGGGCAGCGCACGTCGTTCGGCGTACCGTCCTCGAGCGTGTCGATCTTCGACCGGGTCACGGTCTCGGGCGCGCCGATGCTCGCGCGCACGTCGCCGACCTGAACGACGTAACCGAGCACCTCGGTGCCGTGCAGCGTGCGGAGGAGCTTCTTCGCGATCGCCCCCGCGCACACGCGCGCCACCGTCTCCCGCGCGCTCGCGCGACCGCCGCCGCGCGGATCGCGCACGCCGTGCTTGGCCTCGTAGGTGTAGTCCGCATGCCCCGGTCGGTAGAGCGGCGCGATCGCGTCGTAGTCTTTGCTCCGCGCGTCATCGTTGCGCACGACGATGGCGATCGAGGTTCCCGTCGTGATCCCTCGGTGGACGCCGGAGACGATCTCCGGGACGTCGCTCTCACGGCGCTGCGAGACGAGGTGCGAGGTTCCCGTCGCCCGGCGCGCGAGGTCGGCCAGGAGATCGTCGGCAGCGAGCGGCAAGCCGGCGGGGCAGCCGTCGACGATCACGACGTTCGCGGGGCCATGCGATTCGCCGGCGGTGGTGATGCGGAACGCCTGACCGAAGCTCGATCCGGGCATGCGTCGGAAGATAGCGTGACGCGGCCGCGCGGCCCGTGCTTTGGTTCGTGGCGATGAGCGATCCTCGGAGGCCCACGCGCGAGGTCCACCAGGGCGACGGTCTCGCGTGGCTCGCGCACGCCAACGCCCAGGGGAGGCTCCGCGGCGCCTCGATCGTGACCTCCCTCCCCGACGTCTCGGAGCTGCCGGCGCTCGGCCCCGGAGGGTGGGAGCGCTGGTTCGTGGACGCGGCCCGCGCCTGCTGCGAGGCCATCGACGACGACGCGCTCGCGGTCTTCTTCCAGAGCGACGTGAAACACGACGGCCTCTGGATCGACAAGGGCTCGCTCGTCACGCGCGCGGCGAGGCTCGCGGGGCTCGCGACGGTGTTCCATCGCGTCGTGCTGCGCGTACCGGCGGGTACCGTGACGCATGGCCGCGCGGCGTACTCGCACCTCCTCGGCTTCTCGCGCCGCGCGCGCCTCGACCTCGCGAGGCCAGGCGCCGATGTCATCCCCGACGCAGGCCCGGCGACGTGGACGCGCGGCATGGGCCTCCATGCCTGCCGCGCCGCGTGCGAGGCAGTGATCGCCTTCACGCCCACGCGCGTCGTGCTCGACCCCTTCTGCGGTCACGGCACGGTCCTCGCGGTCGCCAACGAGCTGGGTCTCGACGCGATCGGTGTCGAGCTCGGTGGCAAGCGTGCGCGCAAGGCCCGTGCGCTCACGGTGGCCGCAGTCCTCGAGCGCCCTGACATCGCTCGATGCGACCCCGAACCGACCGAAGTGTTGCGGGGCCACGCCGAGGACGCTGAGCGCTGATGGGCGCGTCCCGCGCGAGTCGCGCGTCCCGGAGGTGCGTGGTAGGCGTCGCCCATGAGAATCGAGCGGTACTTCGACGAGCTCGCGAGGCAGGCGATCACCGAAGCGCTCGGCGTCGAGGCGCCGGCGATCCTCAAGCCCACGCAGGATGCCAAGCACGGGGACTACCAGGTCAACGGTGCGATGGCGCTCGCGAAGCTACGCAAGGAGAACCCACGCGACCTCGCCGCGAAGATCGCTGCGGAGCTCGCCAGACACCCGGCCGTCGCGGGCGCGGAGGTCGCCGGCCCCGGCTTCGTGAACCTGCGCCTGAGCGAGGCATGGATCGGCGCCGAGCTCGCGAAGAATCTCTACGACCCGCGCGACGGCGTGCCGATCGTCGAGAGAAGCGAGCGCATCGTCGTCGACTTCTCGAGCCCCAACATCGCCAAACAGATGCACGTGGGACACCTGCGCTCGACCATCCTCGGCCACGCGCTGGTCTCGATGCTCCGCTTCGTCGGACACCACGTCATCGGCGACAACCCCATCGGCGACTGGGGCACGCAGTTCGGGCTCTTGATCGCGGGCTTGCGGAAGTTCCGCGCCGGCGACCC
>JBKDQC010000246.1:0-24974 GCA_046342295.1 Deltaproteobacteria bacterium
GACGCGCTCTGCACCCGTGGACGACCGCAGACGGGCGTCGGCGTGGACCTTGTCCGTGAACGCAGTCCAGTCGCCGTTGGCGTCGATGCACCGCAGCTGCAGCACTGCTTCGGCGCGCTCCTTGATCCACCTCATCCCCCCATGGTCCATCCGGCGGTACATGAGGTTCTTGATTGCCCCTTCCCAGGGGGCCGGTACCTAGCTCCAGGAACCGTCCCCGCCGAGCGTAGCGCGGGGCCGCTCGGCCCCTCGGGCGAGCTCAGCCGAGCTTGCGGCGTTCGCGGCGCGCGGCGGCCAGGAGGGCGAGGCCGCAGGCGTGGCTGCCCTCGACGCGTCCGGCGACGCCCACGACGAGGCTCGCCTCGCGGACGCTGCCGTCGCCCAGGGCGAACGGCGCGAGCGTTCCCTGTCGCGCGCGCTGCTCGAGACGGTGCACGACGACCTCCGCCTCGCTCGCGCTCGTCTCGGGAAGCACGAGCACCAGCTCGCGCTCCCCAGGGCGGAAGACGTGGTCGATCGTGCGCACGCACTGACGCACGTTGCTGATGAGCGTGCCCATCAGGGCTTCGGCGGCGCCATCGCCGCCTGCGTCGCGGACGTGCTCGAGGTTCGTGCAACTCACCGCGACGCACGCGAGCGCGTGCTCGAAGCGGATCGCACGCGTCATCTCGTACTCGAGCGTCAGCGGGAGCTGCGCAGCGTTGCCCGCGCGCTGCATCGCTTCGTCGAAAGGCCCTCCGGCATCGCTCTGCTGGATCCGCTCGAGCAAGGCCCTTCGCAGCGTGTTTCGGACGCGCTGATGAATCTCGAACACGCGGTAGGGGCGCGCGAGGTAATCCTCCGCCCCGAGCTCCATGCCGCGCCGCCAGATGGTCTCGTCGCGATCGTTGGCGGTGAGGAGCACGGGAATCGAGGACAGGCTGTGGTCGCTCTTGAGGAGCCGCAGCACCTCGAGCCCCCCGACCTGGTCGAGCGCGTCCGGCAGGACGTCGCGCGCGGGCTGGCCGCGGCGATCGGGGTCGGGCGTGGGGGGCTCGACGAACGTCCCATTCCCAAACAGGCCCCGCATGTCTAGCTCCAGGGTGTCCTCCGACGTCGGGAGCGCCACGTCCACGAGCACGAGATCGGGTCGCTTGCGCGCCACGGTCTCGAGCGCCGCGCCGCCGTCCATGGCCGTCAGCACCGTGTGACCGGCGGCCTCGCAGATCTCCTGCAGGAGGCGGAGGTTGAACGGGTCGGACTCTGCAATGAGCACCAGAGCAGGCATCAGCTCTCCCCCCGGCGGCGCCCGACGTCGTCGAGGCCATAGGCTTGCACTTTGCGGATGAGGTTGCGGCGACTGATTCCGAGAGCGTCCGCCGCCTTGGTCTTGTTGCCGCGCGCCTTGAGGAGCTCGTCGCCGATCATGCGGCGCTCGAGGCGCTCGACCGCGTCCGGCATCGAAGCCGCAGGGTCGAGCACGAGCCCGTCGGGCGTGGAGGGACCGCTCGAGCCGTTGGTTCCGCCATTCACGTGTGCAGCAGCCGGAGCCGCAGCCGTGGGTGGGACACCCTGCGGCGATGTGGGGGCCGAGGCCGTGGGGGCCGAGGCCGTGGGAGCCGCGACGGGCGGAGCGAGCGCAGCCGTAGAGGAGCGCGCCAGCACGCGGCGCCGACCAATGGAGGCGCTGAGGAGGTCCTCGTCGATGATCGCGTCATCGCCGGAGAGCACCCACAAGCGCTCCATCTCGTTCTCGAGCTCGCGCACGTTGCCGGGCCACTCGTGCGCAACGAGGCGCTCGAGCGCGCGCGGAGTGAGCATCTTCTCCCGCTTGTCCCGCCGGGCCAGTCGCTTGAGGAAATGCTCGACCAGCACCTCGACGTCGCTTCGGGTTCCGTCGGCGTCGCGTCGCTCGCGCAGCGGGGGGACCCGCAACGGGACCACGTGCAGGCGGTAGTAGAGGTCCTCGCGGAAGGTGCCCTGCTTCATCATCGCGCCGAGATCACGGTTGGTCGCGGCGACGAGGCGCACGTCGACCTTCTTGGTCTCCGTGCCGCCGACGGGCATGAAGGTCCCTTCCTGGATGACCCGGAGCACCTTCACCTGGAGCGACGGCGACATGTCACCGACCTCGTCCATGAAGAACGTGCCGCCGTCGGCGACCTCGAAGAGCCCGGGCTTGTCGGAGACCGCGCC
Organism: Deltaproteobacteria bacterium; assembly: GCA_046342295.1. GTDB lineage: Bacteria > Myxococcota_A > Polyangia > Polyangiales > Sandaracinaceae > JAFLCL01. Next base: position 2,176 of record JBKDQC010000246.1, read on the forward strand.
CGTGAACGCCCCGCGGCGATGACCGAAGAGCTCGCTCTCGAGGAGGTTGTCGTTGAAGGCGCTGCAGTTGGTCGCGACGAACGCCTTGGCTGCGCGGCGCGAGCTCTGGTGGATGCTCTTGGCCACGAGCTCCTTGCCCGTCCCGTTCTCTCCGAGCACCAGGACCGTCGCGTCGCTGTGCCGGATGCGCTCGAGCGTCTTGAAGAGCGCCATCATCGGCGGGCTCTTTCCGATGATGACTGGGTGCGGGCGCGGCGCCTCTTCCGTGCGCTGGGAGAAGGCTTCGAGCTCACGCATCGCGGCAACGATGGCTCGTTCCGTCGACGCTTCGTCGTCGGCCGTGCCGGAGACATCCACCGTCAGTCGCGCGCCAGAAGGTAGGGAAGTCGTTCGCGTCATCCCCGCTCGTCCGAGGACGTTGGGCTTAGCACGCGCGCCACTGGCTCGCCCGTGCCGAAGTTCGTTCCGCGCTCGCCGAGCCCTCCGAAGAGAGGGGCCAAGCGGCCCGCGAGTCCGCGACGCACTGCTTCGAGCCGGTTTGCTACGCTGGGCGGGTGCGAAGAGCGCGCAAGCCCGAGACGGACGAGCAGCACACGTCCCCTCTCATTCCGGCGCTGGGAGCGAGCTCGGCGCCGCCGGCCCTGGTCCCGGTGCTCGTGGTCCTCGCGGGCCCTCAGGTCGGAGAGCGCGTCCGCCTGTCCGGTCGCTGCGAGATCGGTCGCGGCCCGCGGGCGGAGCTGCGTCTCCGTGACCCGCGCGTCGGGATGCGGCACCTGGACCTCGCGCCCACCTCGCGGAGGGATCGCTGGCGGATCACCGATCTGGGCGAGGGCAACACCACGCTCGCAGGGCGAACGCTCGCGCCGCTCTCGAGCGAGGTGGTCTCGGCGCTGGACGAGATCCGAGTGGGAGACACGCTGCTCCGGATCGAGCTCCACGGCGAGGTCGAGCTCGAGTTCGACCGCATCGTGGTCGAGCGCTTGAACAAGGATGATCTCACCGGCCTCTGCTCACGCCGGAAATTCGAGGACGAGCTGGCCGGGCTGGTCGGGCTCCCCGACGACAGCCCGCTCGCGCTCGCGCTGCTCGACATCGACAGCCTCAAGCGCGTCAACGATGCCCATGGCCACCTCGCGGGAGCCGCCGCGATCGCGCACGCCGGACGCACCGTCGCGCGCACGCTCGGCTCGCGCGGTCTCGCAGCGCGCCTCGGCGGCGACGAGCTGGCCGTGCTCTTCACGCTCCCGCTGCCCGAGGCGATCGCGATCACCGAGAGCCTGCTCGAGGCCGTGCGCTTCGATCCCTGCGTGTACGAGCACTACCGTCTCTCGCTGACGGTCTCGGCAGGGATCACCGGGCGTCGCCACGGTCCAGACTCGCTCCTCGGCGCCGCGGACGCGGCGCTGCTCGAGGCGAAACGACGCGGAGGCAACCGTCTCGTCGTGGCGTGACGGTGCGTCGTTCCGAGACGGGTGACCCCACGCCGAGCGCGGTCATCGCTTGCGAAACCGAGCGATCTGGAACGCATCGCAGCTCGCCGCAGGATCGCACCACGGCCCGAGCCGGACCACACCGTCCGCATCGGGCGAGATCGTGCCGATCGGTTCGCGCAAGAGCTCGAGGCCCACCTCCCGAGCCAGAGGCTCCACCACGCCGATCCCCTCGGACCGCGTGGGCGAGCACACGGCGTAGACGAAGAGCCCTCCGGGCTGCACGAGGCGCGCGGCGTTGCGCGCGATCGCGCGCTGCAGCGCCTGCATGCGAGGCACGTCGTCAGGCCCGACTCGGAGGAGGATCTCCGGGCGCCGGTGCACCGTGCCGAGCCCCGTGCATGGTGCATCGACGAGGACGCGATCGAAGCTCGCCTCCGCGATCCCGCCGAGGCCTACGGCGAGGTCGACTGCGCGTTTCTCCACGCTCTCCGGAGAGCGCCCGAGGCGACGAAGCTCGTCGTCCAAACGGAGGAGCTTCTCGGGGTGGTCGCCGCCCGCGACGAGCGCCCCGCGACCATCCATGTCGTCGAGGAGCGCGAGGGTCTTTCCTCCGCGGCCGGCGCACGCGTCGAGCACGCGCTCGCCCGGCCGCGCGCCGACCGCCTGCGCCACGAGCTGGCTCGCCTCGTCCATCATCGTCAGATCGCCGCGATCGTAGCGCGGGAGCCTTCTCGGGTCGCCGACGCCTCGCGCAAGGATCGCGTGCGCGCTCATCGCCCCGAGCGTGAGCTCGGCCTCGGGGCGGACTTCCCGGATCGCGGCGACGAGGAGGTCGCGGGGCACGCGCGCGCGCAGCGTCGTCGGCGGAGGCATGGGCCGCTCTGCGGCGAACGCGCGCGCCCGCTCGGGGCCGAGGTCGCTCACGAGGAGCGCCTCGAGCCATGCCGGGAGCACGAGCGCCCTCGGGCGCGCCGGAGAGGCGGGCCGCGCGTTCGCGATCTTGCGAAGGACGGCGTTCGCGAAGCGCGAGAGGCCCTCGGCGCGGGTACGGCGAACGAGACCCACCGTCTCGTCGAGGATGGCCCAGGGCTTCTCGACCGTGTGGAGCAGCTCGTAGCTCGCCGTGAGCAGACACGCGCGGGTGAAGGGCTCGATCGGATCGCGCCGTGGGCGGTGACGATCGATCTCGGCCTCGAGCGCGGGCAGCACGCGCAACACTCCGTACACGAGATCTGTCGCGCGGCCGCTCTCACCCGGGCTCAGCCGCGCCCGCGAGAGCTCGCCATCGAGCGCGGGAGAGGCCCATGCGTCCTCGTCGAGCACGCGGAAGAGAACGCGCGCGGCGAGCTCGCGGCCAGTCTTGGCGGGAAGATCGGACGATCGGGAGGTGCGACCTTGCATCGGGGCCGAGGACTACCCCCGATGGAGGGTCGGCGCGAGAGCCGCGCGAAGATCGCCGCGGCCGCCGGCGCGGACGGGGTCCCCGCTTCGCGGGATCCTCAGCTCAGTCTGCCTCGAGGGTCTCGACGATGTCGGGCCATCGGCGCTCGAGGTCATTCTTGAACGCGAGCACCATGAGGAGCACCAGGAGCCCGAAGCCGACGAGGCTGGCCACCTCCCTCGCGCGCGCCGCGAGCGGACGGCGCGAGACCCCCTCGATCAGGAAGAAGAGCAGGTGTCCGCCATCGAGCAGGGGGATGGGCAGGAGGTTGAGCAGGCCGAGATTGATCGAGATGAAGGCCATGAACGCGAGGTAGTCGAGCGGCCCGCCGCTCGCAGCCGTCTGCGTCCCTTCGAGGATCGACAGTGGCCCGCCCAGGCTCCGCACCGACAATCGCCCCTGCACGAGGCGCACGACCGACGTCACCGTGAGCGTGATCATGTCCCAGGTCGCCGCGAACGACTCCTCTGCCGCATACGAGAGCGGCGATGGGTTGGGCACCGGGGCCTCGACCGTCGTCGGAGCCCAATGTGAGATGCCGATCGCGTAGCGATCGAAGCGCTCTCCGAACTCGGTCTCTCCCTGCTCTCGCGAGAGCACCAAGCTGCGCGTGATCACCTGATCGGCACGCCGAAACGTGATCTCGTGCTCCGTGCGCTCGCTGCTCTGGAGCGCCTCGACGAAGCTCGCGAAGAGGCGGATGGGCTCGCCATCGAGCTCGAGCAAGCGGTCGCCGGGCCGAAGCCCGATGGCTGCCTCCGGCGAGCCGGCGCGGACCTGCGACACGTAGAGATCGGAGGACTCGATGCCCGCGCGCACCACGCCGCTGCCTGGCCCGGGCTCGGGGGTGAGCGTCGCCACGTGCGGCTCGTAGAACGAGAGCTCGAGCACGTCGGCGAGCCCACCCTCGATGCGCCGTGGCCGGAGATACGTGATGGGAAGCGTCCCGCCGCGGTTCGGCTCGAGCACCTCGACCAGGTCGGAGAAGCGCTCGATCGGACGTCCCCCCGCGGCGATGACGCGGTCGAAGCTACGGAGGCGCGCCGAGGCCGCCGGGCTCGCCGGCGAGATGATGCCGATCACGGCGAGGGGGCTGCGCGTCGAGACGCCGATGCGCCCCACCTCGCGCGTGATGCCGAGGGCGCGCGTCTCTCTGGAGCGCACGGGGGTCACGACCGCTTCGACCTGCTGGCGTCTCCGCTCGAGCGTCAGCTCGAGCGGCTGCCCGGTCGAGCCCTCGACCCGCTGCATGAGCTCGTAGAAGGTGTGCACCTCGGCGCCGTCGACCGCCAGCACGCGATCGCCGGGCAGAAGGTGCCCGTCCGCAGGCGCCCCCGGCAGGACGGTCCCGATCACCGGAGGCGACATGTCGCGCTCCCCGAGGAACACGACGAAATAGAGCAAGAGCGGGAACGCGAGGTTCATCGCCGGCCCCGCGAGGACGATGACGACGCGACGCCACATGGGCTGCTCCGCGAAGGAGCGCCCCTCGTCCTTCTTCGCGACTTCGTCGCCGGGATGCTCGCCGAGCATACGCACGTAGCCGCCGAGCGGGATGGCCGCGATCACATACTCGGTCTCGCCGCGCGTCAGGCCGAAGATCCGCGGCCCGAAGCCGAGCGAGAATCGCAGCACCTTGACCCCGAAGACCTTCGCCCAGACGAAATGCCCGAGCTCGTGCACGAAGATGAGCACGCCCACGAGCAAGACGAACCAGAGAAAGGTCATGGCGAGCGGCCGAGCATGACGAGGGCTCCGTGCCGAGGCCAGCCGGCGCCCCTTTCCAGTTCAGCTGCGTCTCTTCTTCGAGATCGAGACGGGCACCGGCTCGATCGAGTCCCCATCGACGAGGGGGCTGAAGAAGTTGTCCTTCTTCAGGTACTCGTCGACACGGAACGCGAACTTGTACGACGGCGACGCACGCTGGTTGCAGTCCGTGCGCTCGCAGAAGCGACAGCTGGTGCCGACGGGCACGGCCATCTTGTTCGGATCGACGAACGGCATGTCGTCGGCGTACGCGAGGTGCTTGGCGTCCGAGGCATGCGTCCCGAGGCCGATGGCGTAGACGGTGCCACGGGCGAGCGAGCCCGCGTGCGGCTCGGCGATCACCTTCGCGAAGCAGAAGTAGGTGCGACCATCGGGGAAGATCGAGTACTGCCGGTGGATCGCGTGCGGCGTGAGGAAGGCGGTGTGAACGACCCACTTGGGACAGCTGCCCGTTCCGTGGGGAAAGCGCAGCCCGGTGGCGGCGTAGCGCTTGCTGATGTTCCCCGCGACATCGACCCGCTGGAAGTGGAACGGCACACCGCTGCGGCGCGGGTCGCTGAGGTTGCAGAGGCGATGGGCGACGGTCTCGTAGCTGGCGTCGAAGATCCTCGCGAGGTGCTCGACGTCGTAGCGCGTGCGCTGCACCTCGCGGAAGAACGGTCCGTACGGGAGGAGCAGCGCGCCGGCGAGGTAGCTCGCGAGGTGGATCTTGAGCAGGCGGGGCGTCTCGGCATGGCGCGCCTCGGCGCTCAGGACGATCGGCTCGTGCAGCTTCTCCTCGTCGAGCAGGCGCAGGCCCACGGCGTGCGCGAGCTGGAACATGCGGCGGTGCTCGGGGAGGTCGCGGCTGAGCGTCAGCGACCCTCCGCGCGGATCGAGCCGACGGATGACGCTGCCCGCCTCGGGCTCCTCGGCGTCGAGCGCGCGCACCTCGACTCCCAGGCGGCCGAGCATGGCGACGAGCCCCTCCTCGCTCGGCCGCTCTCCGAGCCGGTGCTCGTCGCGGAGCGCGTCCGCGCGCTGCTCGAGGACGTCGAACCAGTTGCGCCGGCGCTCGAGAAAATCCGTGACCTCGTCGAACGGCGTGTAGTCGAACGCGAGCGCCCCACTGCCCTGCCCTTCTCTCTCCTTGCGCGCCATGTCGGTCAGGAGGTGCTCGAGCTGCGAGCGGGTGTTCTTGTAGAGGTTGAACAACGCCGTGATCGTGTTCGCGACGCGCGGCTCGGCGCCGAGGCGAGCGAGGTCTTCGCGGGAGAGCGCGAGCGTACGCAGGAGCGGCTCGTCGAGCAGGCGCGCCAGCCCCTCGTCGATGTGCACCTCACCCAGGCTCTGCATGAAGTCGTCGAGCTCGACCCCGAAGAGGGCGAGGGCCTGAACGAGCAGAGGCAACTGCAGCGGACGCTTGCCCGTCTCGATGAGCGACAGGTAGGCGGGGGAGACGCCGAGCTTGGCGGCCACCTCGGCCTGCGGCAGCTCGCGGCCCTGGCGCAGCTCGCGGAGCTTGCGGCCCATCGCCTCGGGGCCGGGCGCCGGGCCGAGCTGTAAAGTAGTCACGTGATCTACATGCCTCGAAATCATGATCTGCGCCAGCGTCGCGCGCGGACATGATCCGGCGCGCCGACAGTCCAGGTCAACCTGTGAAGGCCTTGTCCCCCGGGCGCGGGGTCCCTAGGCTCGCGGCTCCCGCGGGCGCACGCTCGCTCCACGCCAACCGACCCAGCCACCCGACGGCGAACACGCCTCACGAGGTCCCATGTCGTTCACGCTCCCCGAGCTCCCCTACGCGAAGGACGCGCTCGCGCCGCACCTCTCGGCCGAGACCCTCGAGTTCCACCATGGCAAGCACCACGCGGCCTACGTCAACAACCTCAACAACTTCGCGAAGGACGACACCTCCCTCGCGGGCAAGTCGATCGAAGACCTCGTGCGCACCTCGTCGGGCAAGGTGTTCAACAACGCCGCGCAGGTCTGGAACCACACGTTCTACTGGCACTCGATGCGCCCGGGCGGCGGGGGCGAGCCCACGGGCGCGGTCGCCGACGCCATTCAGAAGAGCTTCGGGAGCTTTGCAGCGTTCAAGGAGAAGTTCAGCGCGGTGGCGGCCGGGCACTTCGGCTCCGGCTGGGCGTGGCTCGTGAAGAACGGCGACACCCTCGAGGTGCTCGACTCGCACGACGCGGGCTGCCCACTCACGGCGGGCAAGTCCCCGATCCTCACCTGCGACGTCTGGGAGCACGCGTACTACATCGACTACCGCAACGCGCGCGCCAAGTACATCGAGGCTTGGTGGAACCTCGTGAACTGGGACCACGCGAACAAGCAGCTCTGATCGATCGCGCCCGGGAAGCGCCTCGCTCCGGACGCTCGCGCGGCCGGAGCGGAGGCCGCCTCCACCCCGAGGCTGTTTCGCGGCCGCCGCCGCGCCCGCCTCAGGGCTCGGGCTCCTCGGCCATGCGCGCGGCGGAGAGGATCCACGGGATCTCTCGGAGCGCGATGACGCCACGGCGCACGAGATCGAGCGCCGCCACGCGCAGCGTGGAGAGCCCTTGGCCCATCGCGAGCTTGCGCAGGTCGTCGAGCGGCTCGCGGCGCGCGATGGCGCGGCGCACGGCCGCACCGGTGCGGAGGTGCTCGACCACCGCGATGCGGCCGAGCGTGCCGTGCCCGCCGCAGCGGTCGCAGCCCGCCCCGACGAAGCAGGCGAATCCGGCGGGCGCGCCACGCGGGAAGAGCTCGGCGAGGATCTCCTTCTCCGGCACCGCCTCTCGGCGGCACGCCGGGCAGATGCGCCGCGCCAGCCGCTGCGCGAACACCGCGAGCAGCTCGCTCGCGATCGAGTTCGGATGCATCCCGAGATCGAGCAGCCGCTGCACGGCGTCGGTGGCGTCGTTGCAGTGAAGCGTCGAGAGCACGACATGGCCCGTCTGCGAGGCGCGGATCGCCTCGAGCGCTGTCTCGGCGTCTCGGATCTCCCCGACGAGGATCACGTCCGGATCCTCGCGCACGAACGCGCGCATGGCCGACGCGAACGAGAACCCGATCTCCCCTCGCGCCTGTGACTGTTGCACGAGATCGATGGAGTACTCGATGGGATCCTCGATCGTGAGGACCTTCCGTGTCGCGTCGCGGGCGAGGATCTGCAAGCCCGCATAGAGCGTCGTGGTCTTGCCCGAGCCGGTCGGCCCGACGACCAGGACGAGCCCCGCGGGGCTGTCGAGCATGCGGCGGTAGGAGGCCGCGACGTCCGGCGCGAAGCCGAGATCCTCGACCGTGAGCAGGCGCTGCTCCTGCGGCAGCAGGCGAACGACGATGTGCTCGCCGTGCAGCGAGGGCTGGGTCTGCACGCGGAGGTCGAAGATCTGCGCGCCTGCGTGCCGACGGATGCGACCGCCCTGCGGCAAGCGACGCTCCGCGATGTCGAGGCCGGCGGCGACCTTGATGACGTTCACGACACCGACGAGATCGTCGGGGGTCCACTGCATCCGGGAGATGTCGCGGAGCTCACCGTCGACCCGGAGGCGCACGCGCACGCGATCGCCGTAGCGCTCGAGGTGCACATCGCTCGCGCGCTCTCCGACGGCGTCGAGCAGGAGCGTCTCGAAGAGCGCGACACAGCGCGCGTCGAGGTCGTGTCGCGCGAGCAGATCGGTCTCCACCGGCGCCGCGGACGTGAACGGGCGCGGCCGCTCGCCCACGTGGCGAAGGTCGAGCGCGGCCCAGAGGCGCCGGTAATCGGTTGGAGACACGAGCACGAGCTCGGTCGGAGCGCCGAGTGCCTTCTGGAGGTCGAGGACGTGTGCGTCCGGATCGGAGGTCGCGACGAGGATTCGCTCGCCGATCCGCCGAAGCGGGAGCACCCGATGACGCTCGAGGAAGGCGCGCGACACGACGCGGCTGACGGCCGGGTCCACGTCCACGAGGAGTCGCTCGGCCGAGCCCGCCGCCAAGCCTCGCTGCGCAGCGAGCGCGAGCGCGAGGTCGTGCTCTCGCAGCGAGCCCTCGCTGCTCAGGACCTCGCCGAGTCGCTTGCCGAGCTCGCGGCCGCGGCCCGCGGCTGCCTCGACGCTCGCGCGCGAGGCCATGCGGAGCTCGACCAGCACGTCGCCGAGCCGACTCGCCAGCTCCACCTTGCCGAGCGTCGAGGCCACGGGCGCCGTGTCCCCATCGCCTCTCGTGATGCGCACCACGTCAGGGTGGATACGGTCGCCGACCGCCGCGACGATGAGGCCGCGCGGCGCGAGCTGGGTGACGAGCTGTACGGGCGGCTCGGCCACGACGCCCGCGACGAGGACGCGGTCGTACAGCTCGCCCGAGGGTCCTCCGGCAGCGAGGTCGCCGACGAGCACGCGGACGCGGCGCGCTCCAGCGCGGGTGAGGTTCTCGAGCGCGGCGCTCGCCCAGGCCTCGCTGGGCTCGACGACGTCGACCGAGGCCGCGATGCGCGCGACCACGGCCGCGCTGTATCCGCCCGCGGATCCCAGCACGAGCACGCGGTGGCCCGACGCGAGCGCGAGCGCCTCGAGCAGCACCGCCAGGGCTCCCGGAGCCATCACGCTGTGCCCCTCGTCGTCGGTGATCGGACGATCCTCGGCGGCCGCTGACGCGTCGTGGGTGAAGAGGGCGCGATCCACCTCGAGCAGCGCGCGCCGCACCGCGACGTCGTGCACGCCACGGCGCCCGAGCATGAGCACCGGATCGACCGGGACGGGAGGCTGCGCCACGCGGTCGATCTACCACGGCGTCGGCCCGCGCTGCGTCACGACCCTGGATCTCGCCGGGCGCTGTATCGTCAGTGCGGTGTCCCCCCTCGACGACGGCCGGCCCTACCGCCGCAAGCTGCTCTTCTTCCTCGGCGTCGCGACCTTCTTCGAGGGCTTCGACCAGATGGCGCTCGCGCAGCTCTTGCCGTCCGTGCAGCGCGACTTCGAGCTCACCGACTGGCACGTGGGCGCGCTCGTCGCCTTCGTGAACGTCGGGACGGTCCTCGCCTACCTCCTCGTGAGACAAGCGGACCGCGTGGGTCGCCGGCCGTTGCTCCAGCTGACCATCGTCGGCTACGCGGTGACCTCGTTCCTCTCGGGGCTGGCGCCCGAGGCGCGCTCGTTCGCCCTGCTGCAATTGCTATCGCGCATCTTCCTCATCGGGGAGTGGGTCGTGTCGACCGTGTACGCCGCCGAGGAATTCCCGGCGAGCGAGCGCGGCTGGGTGATCGGGCTCATCAACGCCTTCTCGAGCCTCGGGGCCGTGCTCTGCGCGGGGCTCGTCCCGCTCCTGCTCCACGCGCCCTGGGGCTGGCGCACGGTCTACTTCGTCGGCACGGTGCCGCTCGCCCTGCTCGCGCTCGCACGGCGCAACATCCGCGAGACCGCGCGCTTCGAGGCGCTGCCGTCGAGCGAGCGCAGGCCGACGGAGCTCTTTCGCATCTTCGCGACTCCCTACCGCCGCCGCGTGCTGCAGCTCGCGCTCATCTGGGGCCTCACCTACCTCTGCACGCAGACCGCGATCACGTTCTTCAAGTCACGCGCGGTCGGCGAGCTGCACCGCAGCGAGGCCGAGGTCGGCGCCATCATCAGCGCCGCGGCGGTCCTCTCGATGCCCGCCGTGTTCGCGGTCGGCAAGCTCTTCGATCGCTTCGGTCGCAAGCCCATCGCCACCCTGGTCTTCGCCGCGACGGCGCTCGGCTGCGTCGGGGCTTACACCACGACCGAGACTCCGCAGCTCGTCGTCTCGGCCATCCTCGCGGTCTTCGGATGCGCGGCGACCCTGCCGGTATTGAACGCGTTCAACACAGAGCTCTTCCCGACGGATCTGCGCGGCGACGCGTTCGCGTGGTCGAACAACCTGCTCGGTCGCATCGGCTACGTGCTCTCACCGCTGGCCGTCGGCGCCGTGGCCGAACGCCACGGGTGGGGCCCCTCGGTCGCGCTCACGGCGATCGGCCCGGTCCTCGCGCTCGTGCTCATCGCGCGATGGCTTCCCGAAACGAGCGGGCGCGAGCTCGAGGAGACCTCCCGGCTCTGACGCCACCCACGCACCTCGTGCGTGGGGAGCGGGTGCGGCGGAGCGGGCCTGCTCCGCCGGAGCGAGCCTGCTCGCCCGACCTTTCGAAGACGGTGCAGCCGTCGTTCGAACGGATCACGGTCTCGATGACCCACGCATCGGGAGCGCCCCGGGCCACGCGCTGTTCTATCCTCCGGACATGCGCGCTCGTGCTCCTGGGCTCATCCGGTGGACCTCGCTCTTCTCCGCCGCGCTGGCAGTCTTGGTCCTCGCCGGCTGCGATTGTGGCGGGCCGCTTCCGACTGGCTGCAACACGTCGGCCGACTGCAGCAGCGGAGCGCGCTGCGTCGATCGCGTGTGCGTGGCGGTCCAGGACACGGGCTCGGTCGATGCGTCCAGGACCACGGTCGACGCGGCCCGTGACGACGCCGGCTCCGACGCAGCGCGCCCGTGCGAGAGCATGACCGTGTGCGGCTCGCCGCCCTCATGCTGTGACGTCGGTGAGGAGTGCGCGCTCGGCGCGTGTCTACCTGCGTGCGCGGGCGGTGTGCGCTGCGGCGCGGACTTGTCGACCTGCTGCGGCGCCGAGCAAGCTTGCGTCTCGGGCGCGTGCACCGACCTGGGCGTTCCTTGCGTCGACTCGTTCGACTGCCCCATCGGAGCGTTCTGCGAGCCGCTGCTCGGTCGCTGCTTGCCACAGTTCGAGCCGGTGACCTGCGCGATCGATCCGGTCTTCGGCCCCTTCGAGGCACGCGTCGAGTGGAGCGCCGAGACGGCGACCGATGCGCCCGAGTGCATGCACGGCATCAGCGCGCCCGTCGTCGTCGACCTCACGGGCGACGGGCGTTCGGAGGTCATCGCGAGCTTCGCGTGTGACGACGACTGGCAACACGGGGTGCTCCGCGCGTACGGAGGTGACGGCACGCCGCTCTGGTCGGTCACCTCCACCTCCGAGCGCGTGAACGGACGTACGGGCATCGCCGCGGCGGATCTCGACGGAGACGGCCGCGCCGAGATCGTCGCCGTGCTCCGACCCACGCTCGGGGACCGCCCGGTCGCCTTCGACCACGACGGAACCGTGCTCTGGCGCGCGACGCAAGAGGACGGCACCACACCGCTCGAGGTCTCGTTCCAGAATGGTGCCCCGACCATCGCCGACCTCGACGCCGACGGGACACCGGAGGTGATCTTCGGTGCCGTCGTCGTGAACGGACGCACGGGCGTGCGTCTCTGGCAGCGCGACGGCGGCGGCGCCGAGGGCACGAACAGCGGCTACGTCGGCGGCATCGCGGCGGTCGCGGATCTCGATGGCGATCGGGTGCCCGAGATCGTGACGGGCCGGCGCGCGTACCGGCGCGACGGCACCGCGTTCTGGACTTCGATGGCACCGGATGGCTACCCCGCGATCGCGCAGCTCGATGAAGACGTGCCGCCGGAAGTCGTGCTCGTCGCCTCCGGCTCGATCTACTTCCTCGATGGGCTCACGGGCGCCATCGAGTGGGGCCCGATCGCGCAGCCCGGCGGAGGGCGCGGAGGCCCGCCGACGGTCGCAGACTTCGACGGTGACGGGCGACCCGAGATCGGCGTCGCGGGCGCAGCGAGCTACAGCGTCTACGACCGCGAGGAGCCTGACGGCGTGCTCTGGTCGCGCACGACCCAAGACGTGTCCTCGAACGCGACGGGCTCGAGCGTCTTCGACTTCGAGGGCGACGGCGCGGCCGAGGTGGTCTACGGCGATGAGTGCAACATGCGCGTGTACCGCGGCAGCGACGGGGAGGTGCTGCTCCAGATTCCGTCGACGAGCGCGACGATCCACGAGTACCCGCTGGTGGCCGACGTGGACGCCGACGGCACCTCCGAGATCGTGATCGTGGCCAACGACCGTACGGCCTCGCTGCGCACGCAGTGTCGGACCGGCGACCCGTCGTGGGATGGAGCGCGGCGCGGGGTCTTCGTGTACGGCCACAGGCGCGACCCGTGGATGCGGACGCGGCGCGTGTGGGGGCAGCACACGTACCACGTCACCGACCTGCTCTCGAACGGCTCGGTGCCGACGGTGGAGGTCGACAACTGGAGCACACCAGGCCTCAACAACTACCGACAGAACGTGCAGGGCGAGGGTGTCTACAACGCGCCCGATCTCCGCGTGATCGCGCTCGAGGTGTTGCTCGACGGCTGCCCGGCGAGCGTGAGGCTCCGCGCGCGCGTCTCGAACGAGGGAAATCTCGGCGCGCCTTCGAGCGTGCCCGTCGCGTTCTACGCGGGCAGCGCTTCGATGCGCGGCGCGCTCCTGGGCGTCGGGCGAACCACGAGGCCGCTCCTTCCAGGCCAGAGCGAGGTCGTGGAGCTCGCCGACGTCTCGCTCGCAGGCGAGCCACCGTATGCGTTCGTCGCCTACGTCGACGACGACGGCGCGGGCGGCAGCGTCGTGCTCGAGTGTGACGAGGATGACAACGCCGGCGGCATCGGTGATCTCGACTGCGACATCCTCTTGTGAACAGCCTCGGCGCGAGATCCCGCGTGCGGGATGGGAAGGCCCGCACGCGCCTCACGGCGTCGAGACGAGCGCGACGTCCGCCTCGCGCACGAAGAGGGGCGCGGCCGCATCGCCGTAGGCGCGCAGCACGACCCGCCGGACCCCGAGCGTCATGAACGTTCGCGTGACCGCGCGACGCGCGCTCCGGGTCTCTCCGCTCACCTCGTCGGCGAGGGCGAAGCCATCGACGTCGACCTCGATCGCGACGACGGCCTCGCCCGGCCGCTCGAGCCCGATCTCGAACGTGTCGCCCGAGCGGGGCTGCACGTACATCGCATCGCCCGCGCTCGCCTCGATGTAGGCCGTGCGGGCGGCGAGCTCGGTGCCCGCAGCGTCGTACGCGACCGCATCGACACGGTGGCCCGCGCCGTCGCTGCAGCCCCCGACGAGGCGCGCGAAACCTTCCGCGCGGCTCGCCTCCCCGACCTCGCGACCATCGATGCGGTACGCGACCCGCTCGGCGTCCATGGGCGGCTCCGCGCGCAACGTGTAGCCCTCCGGCCCGAGCTCCCAGCGCACCGCGAAGCCCGGCTCCGCTCCGCGGCAGAGCGCGCCGATCGGGAAGCCCTCGGCGGGGGCCATGCGCAGGCGCGACTCGGTCTCGGGGCCGTAGTCGCCATCCTCGGCGATGGGATCCTCCGGGTGGTTGCGGTTCCAGAGCCGCTGGAACGCCTGGACCGACAGCCCCGGCAGCGACACCCCACCCGACACGTAGTCGAAGTGCACGAGGTCTCCTGCGCCGTGCCAGCGCCAGCCGTGGGCCTCGAGCGCCGAGCGCCAGACCGCGTACGCGCTCGTGTCGATCGCCAGCCCCGACTCGTGCGGGCTCGTGCCAGGGGCCGAGGCGAGCGTGATCCCGCAGAGCCCTGCTCGGTACCAGCGGTAGAGAAGAAACTGCTGGGGAAGCGTGCGCAAGGTGCTGTTCACGGTCAGCGTGCCGGGCCCGTCGGCGATGGCCTCCGCGAGCGCCGCGGCCGCCGGGGTCTGCAGCCACGGCAGGGCCGTCGAGGAGAGCGCGAGGCCCGGAATGCCCTCGAGATCGGCCATCGTACCGGACGCGAGGCATTCGAGCTCCGCGATGAGCTGCTCCGAGAGAGGCCGCACGATCGCGGTCGAACAGCCCCTGCCGGCCGCGGCCTCGTCGATGGTGAGCCCGCTCCGGCTGGTGCCGAAGGGAGGCTCGAAGCACGTCGGCGACAGGGGCCCGGCGTCGTTGTCCGGTGTCGGAGCATCGAGTCGAACCCCAGCGTCGAGGCGAAGATCGGCCTGCGCGTCGACCGTGTGGGATGGCGCGTCGGCACCCGCCCGGGCGCTTCCCTCACACCCGCCGAGGGCGACCGTCATGGAGGCGAACAGCACGGCTCCGGTACTGCTTCGGAAGTGCATTGGGCCAAGGGATTGTACCAATCGGTCTTCTCGCATCAACGTGCCCGCGCGGTGACGCGGAGACAGAGTTTCCACATGCGAACCTTCGTCGCCTCTGCCATCGACTCCGAGCGCTACGCGCCCTTCGGTGCGCTGATCACCGCCGGTGCCCCGGCACGCGCACGCCGCGCCAACCACGGCACGGCCGAGGCGTGGGACGCGCTCGCCATCCTCGAGTCGACGCGGGGTGCCGAGGCGCGATGCACGGCCTCGCTCTTTCGATGCCACCCGTGGTCGGGGGGCGCGCGCTTGCCGGTGCTGCGCCTCGAACGACACCCGCGCTCGACGCAGATGTTCGCGCCGCTCGAGCCCGCGCGCTTCCTCGTGATCGTCGCGCGCGGGTCGCCAGGCCACGACGCACCCGACCTCTCGACGCTCGCCGCCTTCGTCGTCGAGGGGCCCCGCGCGATCACGTACGCCCCCGGGGTGTGGCACCACCCGATGGTCGCGCTCGAGCGCTCGATCGACTTCGTCAACGTCCTCTTCGCAGACGGGAGCGGCGAGGATTGTCACGAGGTCTCCATCGCCGAGGGGCTTCTCGAGGTGCTCGTCCCCGGGCGGTCTGATCTCGGCCCGTGGGCGTTGTGATCGAGGTCGCGGTGCGCACAGGAGCGTGGTGACTCCTGCGCCGATCGACCGGCTGAGCTCGCTCGATCACGCGTTCCTCGCGATCGAGTCCGGTCCGCTCCACATGCACGTCGGTGCGGTCGCGATCTTCGAGGGCGGCTCCGTGCTCGCAGAAGACGGCGCGCTCGACATCGCCACGCTCCGCGCGGCCATCGCGGCGAGCCTCCGCTCGCTTCCGCGCTTCCGGGAGCGCGTGCGACGCTTTCCACTGCTCGGCGAGATCTGGGCCTCGGACCCGGACTTCGACCTCGACTACCACGTCCGGCATACGGCGGTCCCGAGGCCCGGGCGCGTCGAGCAGCTCCACGCGCTCGCGGGTCGCGTCTTTTCGCAGCGCCTCGATCGCGAACGTCCGCTCTGGGAGCTGTGGCTCGTCGAAGGCCTCGAGCACCGACGCTTCGCGGTGATCGCCAAGGCGCACCACGCGATGCTCGACGGCGTCGCGGGCATGGGCCTGCTCGCGAGCCTCTTCTCACTGACGCCCGACGCGCTCCCACCCACGGGCGCGACGACGCCGCGGGTGCACTGGTCCTCGCGCCGAGACCTCGCGGCGCTCCTCACGGCCCGCGTCCAAGACCTGACCGCGCTGCCCACACGCCTGCTCGAGCTCACGACCACGGGTCGTGGCCAGGTGCGCGACGCGATCGCCGGCGGTGTCGAGGTCGTGAAGATCGCGCTCGGCTCGCTCGGCGAGCGCCGGCCGACGCCGCTCAACCCCGACCGCATCGGGCCTCACCGCGTGTTCGCGGGCGTGACGCTCTCGCTCGAGGGTCTCAAGCGCGCGCGCCGCGCGCTCGGCTGCACCCTGAACGACGTGGCCCTCGCGGTGGTCACGGGAGCCTTGCGCCGCTTCCTCGAGGCCCGGGCCATCGACCCTGGCGAGGTCGGAGCTCTCCGCGCCCTCGTCCCCGTCAGCCTGCGTGCTCGCGGCAACGGCCCTGCGGCGGGCAACCGCGTCGCGATGCTGCTGGCGCAGCTGCCGATCGACGAGGCTGACCCAAGGCAGCGCATCGCACGCATCGCCGCGCACACCGCGGCCCTCAAGCGCGACTCCCACGAGGTCGAGGCGGCGGAGCTCGTTGAGGAGCTCGCCGACCTCGGGCCCCGCAGCCTGATGGGCCTCCTGTTCCGCGTCGCGCAGCACCTCCTGCCCTTTCACGTCGTGGTCACGAACGTGCCGGGACCGCCCGTGCCGCTCTATCTCGGCCCGGCGAAGCTCGAGCGCCTCTATCCGCTGGTCCCTCTCTTCGCACGCCAATCCGTGGGCATCGCGCTCCTCAGCTACGACGGCGCGCTCCACGTCGGCCTCGACGCCGACCGCGGCGCCGTCCCTGATCTCGGAGCGCTCGCGTCGGCGATCGAAGACGCCGCCGGCGAGGTCGTTTCGCTCGCGAACTGACCGCGCAGGGGGACGCAAGACCGCCGCAGCTCGCGCTACGATGGGGCCGTGCTCGCCGAGTGGCTCTCCTACGGTCTGCGCCTCTTCCACCTGATCGCCGGCATCATGTGGATCGGCACATCCTTCTACTTCGTGTGGCTCGATTTCAGCTTCGAGCCGCTCTCTCCGGAGCGCGCGAAGGACAACCCCGCGGTCGACGGCGAGACCTACATGGTCCACGGCGGCTTCTTCTACCGGGTCGAGAAGCAGAAGCCCACGAAGCTGCCGCCCAACCTGCACTGGTTCAAATACGAGGCGCTCCTCACGTACGTGAGCGGCTTGCTCTTGCTGCTCCTCGTGTACTGGACCGGCGGCGGCCTCGCGCTGATGGGGCCCACGCGGATCCCGCTGACGCACCCGCACCTCGCGTATGCGATCTCGCTCGGCTCGCTGCTCGTGGCGTGGGTCGCCTACGACCTGCTCTGGAAGCTCGTCGGCAAGAGGCTGCCGACGCTCGCGCTCGCCGTCTCGGTGCTCGGTCTGGTCGGTGCGATCTACGGATACTGCTCGGTCTTTCCAGGTCGCGCGGCGTTCATCCACACGGGCGCGCTGATCGGCACGATCATGATCTGCAACGTGTGGATGCGGATCCTCCCGGCGCAGCGCCGGATGATCGCGAAGCGCCTCGCCGGGGAGGAGCCGGACTGGGCCGAGGGCGCCGCGGCCAAGCAGCGCTCGCTCCACAACAGCTACGTGACGATCCCCGTGCTCTTCACGATGATCTCGAACCACTTCAGCTTCGCCTTCGATCACCCCATGAACTGGGCGATCCTGTGCGGGCTCACGGTGATCGGCGCCTCGGTGCGGCACCTGATGATCACGATCGAGCGCAAGCAGACGGCGTGGTGGGCGTTCGCACCGGCGGCGCTCGCCCTCGCGATGGTGGTGTTCATCACGTGGCCCGCCCCGCGCCCCGAGGTGAGCGGCCCCGCCGTCACGTTTGCGCAAGCCAACGACATCATCGCCCGACGCTGCTGGCAGTGTCACAGCGCGAGCCCGACGGACGACGTCTTCCACAGTCCGCCGAACGGCGTGGTGTTCGAGACACCGGCCGCGATCGTCGCCTACGCGCCCCGCATCCGCCTCCGCGCGTGCGAGGCCCGGACGATGCCGCTCGCGAACAAGACGGAGATGACCGACGGCGAGCGCGAGACGCTCCAGCGCTGGATCGACCAGGGAGCGCGGCTCTAGGGGCCCGCGCAGAAATAACCTATCCGTTTCGCCGCCGGGGCATCCCCGCCAGAGCCGCCCGCTCTCCTCGAAATACCCCCAGTAGTCCTCGTCGCTCGGTCAGCACTGGCGGGGCGCCGCGATGCCGATCCGATCAGGTTGTTTCTGCACGGGCCCTAACCTCATGACCACCCACCCGCCACTCACCCACCCGGCGCCCTCGCGCTTCGCCCTCCGATGCGACCGCGCGCTCGTCGACCGCGCGCTCGTGCCCGCCCTCGTCGTCGTCGAGGACGGGCGCATCGCCGACGTGCTCCCGCCGGGCGCGATCGAGGCGTCCTCGCCGCTTCCCGTGATCGAGGTCTCCGGCGTGCTCCTGCCGGGCCTCGTCGATGCACACGTGCACATGAACGAGCCGGGGCGCACGGAGTGGGAGGGCTTCGAGACGGCGACCGCCGCGGCGGCATCGGGCGGCGTGACGACCCTCGTGGACATGCCCCTCAACTGCGTTCCCGTCACGACCTCCCTCGCCGCGTTCGAGGAGAAGCTCGCGGCGGTCAAGGATCTCCTCGCGGTCGACGTGGGCTTCTGGGGCGGCGTGGTCCCCGGCAACTCGAGCCCGGCGACGCGGGGAGAGCTCGCGAAGATGGCCTCGCGCGGGATGCTCGGCGCCAAGTGCTTCCTGTGTCACTCCGGCATCGACGACTTCCCGGCTTCGCGGGAGCAAGACCTCCGCGCGGCCATGCCGGTCCTGCGCGACGCCGGGATCCCGCTCCTCGTGCACGCCGAGCTCGAGCTCGCCACGACGCGCGCGGGGCTGGCCGTGCCCGCCTGCGATTCCGGTGATCCGGCGGAGTACGCGAGCTATCTCGCCTCACGACCGCACGCGTTCGAGGACGAGGCGATCGCGCTCATGATCCGCCTCTGTCGCGAGACGCGCTGTCGCGTGCACGTCGTGCACCTCAGCTCGGGGACCGCGCTCCCGATGATCCGCGCGGCCAAGGACGAAGGGCTGCCCTTCACGGTGGAGACCTGCCCGCACTATCTCTGCCTCACGGCGGAGGAGATCCCGCGCGGAGCGACGCAGTACAAGTGCGCACCGCCGATCCGCGAGGCCGCCAACCGCGAGCTCCTCTGGCAGGGGGTGCACGAGGGCGTGATCGACCTCGTGACCTCGGACCACTCCCCGTGCACCCCGCACCTCAAGAAGCCCCTCACGGCGGATGGGAGAGGCGGCGATTTCTGCGGCGCCTGGGGCGGCATCGCCTCGCTCTCGCTCGGTCTCTCGTCGGTGTGGACCGAGGCGAGCCGCCGCGCGCTCACGCTCGTCGAGGTGGCGCGGCGCATGAGCGAGGAACCGGCGCGCCTCGCCGGGCTCGGCTCTCGCAAGGGCCAGATCGCGAGAGGTCTCGACGCGGACCTCTGCGCCTTCGATCCTGACGCGGCCTTTCCAGTCGCGGAGCGGGACCTGCTCTTCCGCCACAAGGTGTCGCCCTACCTCGGGCGCACGCTCCGAGGGCGCATCACGAGCACCTGGCTGCGCGGCCAGCTCGTGTATGCGGGCGCCTCGCCGGTCGCAGCGCGTGGACGCGCGCTGCTCGGGCACGACTGACCGCGACGCCGTTCAGCGGCCGGGCAGGCCGCAGCCGGTTCCGACCTCGCCCGGGGTGACCGAGTCGAGGGTCAGCGGCCCGCTGCCGCGCGTGAGCTCGCGGATCGCGTCCACGAGCGACACGTCGCCCTCCACGAGCTCGGGGTTCGGGCGAACCGCGGGCATCACCGGCGCCCAGCGCCCCCCGACGTTCTCGAAGGCCTGGTAGAGCGCCACGCTGTTGCCGACGGTGTGACACGTCCCGCTCCACACGAGCGAGCGGTAGTTCCTGGGGTGTGCGGCCTCGCGCGCTGCGACGACACGGAGCAGCTCGGCGCGGAAGGCCGCCGGGTCCTCGGTGAAGGGCGGCGGCGCGTATCGGCGCTGCGTCTCGTCCGCGTCGAAGGAGAAATGCACGAAGCGCACGAGAGGGCGTCCGCCCTCGCCGTCGTGGGCCGAGATGGTCTCATCGACCAGCGCGTCGAACGAGCTCCGGCCGACACCGATCCCACCTTCGCCGTAGTAGGTCACGTCCTCGACGGCGGCGAACGCCCCGACGAGCTCGGGCACCGCGCCCATGGCCGCGAAGGAGCCTGCGCTCGAGCCCGCCACCACGAGACGCGCGGGGCTCGGGAAGAGCGCGGCCGCGGCGGCGACGACGACGCGCCGGTTGTCGACGCCTCGGAAATACGTCGTGATCGACGCGGGCGCGCTCGGGTCGGCCTCCGGTGGACGCGCGAAGGTCTCCTCGGTCGACTGCAAGCCGCCGTCTCCCGAGCAATAGCTCGCGTACACGATGTCGAAGTCCGCGAAGAGCGCGGTGGGATCGACCTGGTCGAAGAAGCCCATCGAGCGGCCGAGGCTCGGGATCACCTCCGGCGCACTGCGCTCGTTCTCGAGGGTCGAGACGCGTCGGCCAGTGCCGCCCATCCCGTCCGTTCCCCAGCAGGACACGTAGTCGGCGCAGCTTCCGCCACCTCGGAAGTACACGAGCAGTCCAGCGCTGGCGCCCTCGGCACGTCGGTACGAGAAGCGGTACGGGCTTCCGTCTCCGCAGACCGCGCGCGGCTGATCCGCCGGCGCACACACCTCGACGAAACCGCCCCGGGCGGCGATCTCGGCCGAGCTGTTGCGCTCGACGCAGCCCGGCGTTGCCGCGTCGGCGGACGCATCGGACACACCGGCGTCCTCGGAGCCCGGGGCATCGGCGGGCGGTTGCGCGGCGTCCTCACCCCCCAAAAAAGCATCCGGTGCCGGAGCGGAGCCGCAGGCAGCGAGAAGAGTCGACAAGAGCAGGAGTCGTGTGGGCATGCGGTGCGTGTATCGAACACTCCTTGCGGAAACCTGAGCGGCCTGGAAGCCCGTGAGGTCGTAGGGCCCCACATGCCCGGGGCGCGTGGTCCTCACCTCCCGCGCTGGCCCCACCCGGGACATCCCGAACCCAAGCTTCCTCGACGGAATCGTGGTGGAACGAGTGTTGCGTTGGGGGCATTCATGTTCCCTCCGAGCCTGTCTTCCCGGGCGCTGCCGACGCACGCGCTCTTGGTATCCCTCGCCGTTGTCGCCACGTGGACGACGAGCGTGACCTCCGCGCAGGTCGTCTTGCCCGACGGGCTCGTCGTCCCGCGTGACTCGATGGGCGGAGAAGTGCAGCTCCACTCCCTGTTCTCGTCGCGCGGCGAGTCGATCGACTGGATCTCCGATGCAGCGAGGACCCCGGACACCTTCTCCCCGCTGTGCGACTTCAGCGCCACCTTCGTGCTCAAGCAGAGCGGCTCTTCGCTCGGAGTCGGATGGTACAACGTGATCCCCGACGCGCGAACGGCGCCGCGTCTACGCGACATCGTCCCGATCGTCCCCGCGGGCTCACCCGTGGGCACGGTCATCTCGGGCACGAGCATCCGGGAAGACCCGAGGTATCTGGGGGGATTGATCGGTTTCGCTCTTCTCCGCTCTCCGCCGCACTTCAGCGAAGCGCGTTGGAACACCGTCTGCGACTCCGGCCCTTGCGCAGGAACGCCGGGCCCGTGGGTGCTGAGTGTGTCCTACGCGTCGTCCGTGACCCCCAATGCCTGGTATCTCGCCTTCGAGGACGGCGACACTTCTTCGTCGAGTTGGAACAACGACGGCGACTACAACGACTACGTGTTTCTCTTCACTGGCCTCGAGTGCGCGGGTGGCGGCGAGCCCTGTGTGGTCGATGGCGAACAAGGCATCTGCGCCGCTGGCCGGACCGAGTGCGGGCCGGGTGGGGCTCTGTCGTGCAGGCGCGTCAACACTCCACGTGAGGAGCGCTGCGATGGCGCCGACTCCGACTGCGACGGAGAGGTCGACGAGGGGGAGGGGCTGTGTCCGGGGCTCGAGGTCTGTACCGCAGGCCGTTGCGTACCGCCGTGTTTCGAGGGTGGTTGTCGGGACGGCGAGACCTGCAGCGACGCAGGTGTCTGTATCGAGACCGCCTGTGTGGCCGTGGACTGCCCAGTCGGCGAGCGTTGTCTCGGCGGCGTCTGCGACGACGCCTGTGCCGGCGTGGTCTGCCCTGGACAAGGCAGCTGCGTCGCCGGCCGCTGCATCGACCTCTGCGAAGGCGTCGCGTGCCCCGACGGCGTCTGCGAGCGGGGCGTCTGCGTCGAGCCCTGCGCCTGTCGGGCGTGCGGTGCCGGAAACGAGTGTGACCCGGGCGGCGCGTGCGTGCCCGAAGGGTGCGCCGGTGTGAGCTGCGATGCAGGGGAGACCTGCGAGGCGGGAGCGTGCCGCGACGCATGCGTCGGGGCAGTCTGTCCGGCAGGCCAGCGATGCGAGGCGGGGGAGTGTGTCGAGGCGCCGCCCGCTCCCGCGGTGGCACTGCCCGACGCAGGAACACCCGACGCGGCCGTTGCCCTCCCTGAGGATGCAAGCGACGGCGCGCCCGACAGTGGCTCTCGCCGGCGCAGGACGCCTGCGAGCTCAGGGTGCCGGGCGGGCCACGGCTCGGATCCGACCCCTGCGGGACTCGCGCTGGCCCTCGTTGCGCTCGCGCTGTGCGCGCGACGAGGCAACTCCGAGCGCGAACGAGTGCGCGACACAGACGTCACGAGACAGTGATTCCTCCGTACGTCGTGGCGATTGGCCGACACTGGGTCAGCGGTGCTCGGGGGATGTCCCGGCGGCGAAACGGACAGGTCGTTCGTACGCAGGCCCTCAGCTCAGAGCATGAGTCACTTGGATTGACTCCTGCTCTGACGTTTCTTGCCGGAGGGTCTGGCCGCAGCCCCTCCCTCTCGCCGAGTGAATCGGGTGCAGATCGCACCGCGTCACGCCGCCTTGTTCATCTGGGGCAACTCGGCCGCGGTGCGCTGCTGAAGCCGGACGCGCTCTGCACCCGTGGACGA
>JBKDQC010000247.1:0-6339 GCA_046342295.1 Deltaproteobacteria bacterium
CGTACCTCCCCCGACCCACGCAGCGTTGCACCCGCGTGACCGAGGAGCCCCTCATGACGAGGCCCACCAGCGAAGCGAGGACGGGTCTGTCCGAGCTTGCTCAGCGCCTCGAGGCGCTGGGGAGGTCTCTTTGACGTCGACGGTCTTCGTCTCCAGATCGATCGCCTGACCGACCGCACGCTCCAGCCCGGCTTCTGGGACGACGGCGAGAACGCGCAGAGAGTCTCCCTGGAGAAAGCCGGGCTCGAGGCCACGGTGGGGGCCTACGACAAGGCGCGCCGCGAGAGCAAGGACCTGCTCGAGCTCATCGACATGGCCGAGGGCGACGAGTCGATGCTCGAGGAAGTCTTTTCGCAGATCCCCGAGCTCGAGCGCGCCGTGAAGCAGATGGAGCTGCAGCGGATGCTCGCGGGTCCGGAGGACCGCAGCGACGCCATCCTCTCCATCAACTCGGGTGCGGGCGGTCTCGACGCCGAGGACTGGGCGGGGATCCTCCAGCGCATGTACCTGCGCTGGTCGGAGAAGAAGGGCTTCAAAGTCGAGATCGTCGACAGCATCGACGGGGACGGCGGTCTCAAGAGCGCGACCATTGCCGTGCGGGGCCCGTATGCGTACGGCTACCTGCGCGCGGAGAACGGCGTGCACCGCCTCATCCGCATCTCGCCCTTCGATGCCAATGCGCGCCGCCAGACTGCCTTCGCTGCGGTGGAGGTCGTCCCCGACCTCGACGACGACGTCGGCGACATCGTGATCAAGCCCGAAGACTTGAAGGTCGATACGTTCCGCGCGGGCGGCAAGGGCGGCCAGCACGTCAACAAGACGGAATCCGCGATCCGGATCACGCACCTCCCGAGCGGCGTGATCGTCGCTTGCCAGCAGGAGCGCAGCCAGCACAAGAACCGGGCGAGCGCGATGAAGATGCTGCGCGGCAAGCTCTACGAGCTCGAGCGACAGAAGCGCGAGGCGGCCTTCGAGGAGAACTACGGCGTCGACAAGATGCTCAACGCCTTCGGTTCCCAGGTCCGCACGTACACCATGCAGCCGTACCAGCTCGTGAAGGATGAGCGGACCGAGCTCAAGGATTCGAACATCAACGCCATTCTCGACGGCAACCTCGACGAGTTCATCGAGGCCTACCTTCTGCAACACGCCGACAAGCGGAAGGCGAAGGCGAGCTGATGGGAAAGTACCCCCCGAACACAGCGCGTTCATCCCGAGGGCTCGCCCAGAGGGCGGTGGGCAACTGAGCTCGCGGGAGGGGCCGAGCGGCCCCTCCCCGTCAAGCGCTCAGCCCGAGGAGCCGCCGCCCGAGGAGCCGCCGCCCGAGGAGCCGCCGGTTGCGCCCGAGGCCCCGCACGACGCCTGGCCTGCGGCGCCACACGACGCTTGTCCCCCGCTCGTTCCCTCGGTCGTCTCCGACGCAGGCGCCGCGGCGCTGCAGGACGCTTGGCCGCCCGAGTGCTCGTGCCCGCTGCTGCACGAGGCCTGGCCCGTGCTCGACTCGGGCGTCGTCCCCGAGCCCGACGCCTCGCTGCCGCCTCCGCCGCATGCGGTGGCGGACAGACCCAGCGCCGCTGCTGCCGCCAACACAAGGCTCTTCTTCAGGTCGTGGTTCATCGTGTGCTCCTCCGTTCGACGCAGGCAGGGTGCCTGCCTCGGCAGTCGTACCGACAAAGGGAGACGCTCGTCGAGCCCCAAGATGCCAAGAACAGGGACGCCACGTGCACACAGCCGTGCTACCGCTCCTACCGACTTCCGGCGCGCCTCTGGCGTGCCCTGCACGGTCCTCCGCGCGGTGTACCGTGGGTCGGCGCGGGCTCGCCGAGGCGCTCGGCCTCGGCTAGACGTCGTTGGTTCTCGCTGCGGAATCGCATCGTTCAGCGCTCTTGTGGTGATGGCGTCATGGGTCGCGGTGTCTTCACAGCGCTCGTCTTCGTTCTCGCGTCGGGCGTTCTCGGGTCGGGCGCCTCCGCGGGGTGCGGCGCGTCGGACCCTTCGGTCACCCGGGCTGGCCCCCCGGCGGCGCTCTGGGTGCTCGCGCCGCATCCGGACGACGAGGCGCTCTTCGGTGCGGAGCCTATTCGTCGCGCACTGCGCGAGCGCCGAGACGTGCGCGTGATGGTCATGACGAACGGGGACCTCGGATGCGGGCGGGACGGCCACCTGCGACAGCGCGAGACCGTCGCCGCGATGGCGGAGTTGGGGCTGCCCGAAGATCACATCCGGTTCCTCGGCTATCCCGATGGCGCCCTCGACGCGCTGTCTGCCGAGCCTCTTCCCGAGCGCGAGCGTCGCGCGGTCGACGGGACCTGTGTCCGTGGCGCGACGACCTACGCCTCGCGCGGGGAGGGCGCCCTGGACGTGCACGCGCAGCTCCGCGGCGCTCCCGGCGTGTACACGGTCGAGAACGCGGTCGGGGATCTCGCGGCGCTCCTCGAGCGTGACTGGCCGAGCGACGTCTACGTCGCGCACCCGATCGACGAGCACCCGGACCACGCGAGCACGTACACGCTCCTGCGCCGTGCCCTCGAAGCGGCCCGCCTCGACGCCTTGCCCCGCGTGCATCGCTGTCTCGTGCACGTCGGGGGCTGCTGGCCCAACGGTGACCGGGCGCGCGAGCCCTGTGACCCGATCTCGGGTCGGCTCGGGACACCCTATCCGCCGCTTCCGCCGCCGCTCGAACGCTACCGCGCGAGCGAGCGCCTGGTGGTCGATGACGGCGGAGCGCAGGCGCGTCGCGCGATCGCCCAGTACCGCTCTCAGCTCCACGTGGAGGTCGAGCACGACTGGCTCGGGACCTTCGCGAGAGGCGAGGCGATCGCGTGGCCCGAGCTCCTCGACCGCGGGTCGGGACGCGTCGTGCGCGCCCGCGGACCTGGCGTCGACGCGGGCGCGCTGGCGCTCGGGCCTCCTGGGCTGCGCACCGTCGATGCCCACGGCGGGCACATCCCAGCGCGCTACCGGGCGCCCTTCGAGCTCGTCGTCGAGGCGCGCATCCCAGCGTCCGGGGCCCTCGAGGTGGCATGGGCCGACGGGGCCGAGCCCCCATTGCGCCTTCGGATCGCTCCCGACGCGGTCGTGTTCTCGCGGGGCCCCACGGAGATCCGTCGCCTCTTCGTCCCCGCGGTCGAGCGGGGACGGCGCTGGTCGCTCCGCGTCGAGCCGCGCCCCGAGGACGGCGGGGTGCTCGAGCTCGAGCTCCGGCAGGACGCCGTCCCGGTCGCCTGGGCGATCGCGGCCGACGATGCGCTGGAGGGGGAGGGGATCGACGTCAGCGTCGAGGGAGGCGCTTCGCTCGACGGGGTTCGGGCAGGGCCGTGAATGGGCTTCAGGCCGGGCGGTGAATGGGCTTCGGGCCGGGCGGTGAATGCCGAGGCGCCCGCCCCCGTCCCGTCACGGGCGCGTCGCGCGGCGGGCTGCTACACCCCCGCCCCCTCACGCTCCACGCCCGAGCCATGCGAACAGCCTCCTCGCCCGCCGAGCCGCCACATCCATCGACCCTCTCCGCCGCCGAAAGAGCCCGGTCCGGGGCACCCCGGAGCGAGGAACCGCCGGCGGACCCCACGGGCTCGCACAAGCGCCGCATCGTCCGGAGCGCGCCGCCGTCCGTGCGTGTCGAGGCCCCGCTCAGCCGCGCCGCGATCGCCTGGCGCGCTGCGCTCTCGATCGCGGTGCTCGGCACCTTCCTCGCCGTCGTGGGGCATGGCGTCTCGGGCCTCCTCGCGCAGCCGGGGGAGCCCGCTGCGATCGTGGTCGTTCTGACCGCGTTCGGTGTGGTGGCGACGGGCTACTTCCTGGCCACCCTGTGGCACGCGTTTCGGTCCCGCCCCGTCGCGCCCCCCCGGGAGGACGCGCTGCCGCGCCTGACCTTCATCGTTCCAGCCTACAACGAGGGGGCCTCGGTGCGCGTGGCCTTGCGCTCGGCGCTCGGGGCCGACTATCCAGCGGACAAGCTCGAGATCCTCGCGATCGACGACGGCTCCCGGGACGACACCTGGGAGCACATCGTGGCGATGGCCGAGGAAGCGCCAGACCGGATCGTGCCGATCCGGCAGGCTCGGAACCAGGGAAAGCGAGAGGCGCTGCGGGCGGGCTTCCTGCGGGCGAGCGGCGAGGTGGTCGTGACGGTCGACTCCGACTCGAAGCTCGACCGTCACGCGCTGCGGGCCATCGTCGCGCCGATCGTGGCCGACCCGGAGATCGCGGCGGTGGCTGGGCGCGTGCTGGTCCTCAACCGCGAGGCCAACCTGCTCACGCGCCTGCTCTCGGCCCGCTTCTTCATCACCTTCGATCTCGCGCGTGCGGCGCAGTCGCGCTTCGGCGCGGTCCTCTGCACGCCGGGCGCGCTGAGCGCGTACCGCCTCTCCGCGGTGCGCGAGGTCCTCGAGCGGTGGTCTTCTCAGACGTTCCTCGGCAGCCCGTGCACGATCGCCGAAGACCGTGCGTTGACCACCTGGCTCCTTCGGCAGGGCTACCGGTCGGTCTACCAGCGGACCGCAGTCGTCGAGACGCTCATGCCCACGGATCTGCGGCGCATGGCGCGGATGCTGGTTCGCTGGGAGCGGGGCAACATCCGCGAGGACCTGGTGATGCTGCCCGTCCTGTTCACGCGCTGGCGGCCCCGTGACCAATGGTGGCCCAGCCTCGAGATCGTGCTCGAGCTCGTGCAGTACCCCATGGCCTGGGCGGGCCTGGCGCTCGTCGCGATGCGGCTCGCGCGGGAGCCCGCGAGCCTCTGGAGCGTCGTCGCGGCGGTGCTGCTCTCCGCGGTCGTGCAGACGCTCTACACCCTGCGCAGCCACCGTGCCGCGGACTTCTTCTACGGGGTCGGATACGCGCTCTTCGCCTTCGTCGGGCTTCAGTGGGTCTTCCCGTACTCGCTCCTCACGGTGCGAGACGGGCGCTGGCTGACGCGCTGAGCGGCCGAGCCCGCGCCGTGCTGCTGCTCTCGTTCGGCGCGCTGACGGTCGCCGCGATCGTTCTCGCGGCGGCCCTCGTGCCGGAAGCGAGGGGCAGCGAGCGCGCGGTCGTGGCCGCGGTGCTGGTCCCCGCGCTGTCCATCGGGCTCGTCTATGGGCTCTCCGCGATGGACGCGATCACGCCCCTCGCGTGGTCGGTCTCGAGCGTCCTCGTCTCCGCCTCCGTGGCCTTCGCGCTCGGGCCTCGGGCGCGCTCGACCGTGCTCGGCGACGCAGCGGTGCTCTGGCAGACCGCGCGGGGCGTCGGTGCCTCGTCCGTGCTGTGCGCGACCGCGGCGACCGGCGCGGCCAGCGTGGGGCTCGCGACGCTCGCGGCAGGCCTGCTCGAGCCGTGGGCCTGGGACGCGCTCGGCTACCACCTCCCGATCGTGCACGACGCCTTGCAGAGCCGCACCCTGCGGGAGGTGCCGACGAGCGTCGTCTACGTCAACGCCTACCCGCGCCTCGTTGACGTCTTCTTCGTCGCGTGGCGCCTCGGTCTGCGCGACGAGACGTGGGTCGAGCTTGGCCAGCTCCCCTTCACCGCGGTGGGCGTGAGCGCGATCGCCGCGCTCGCGCGTCGCGCGGGCGTGGAGCGTGAGCATGCGCTCGCAGGCGCGTTCCTGTGGCTCGCGCTGCCGATCGTGATGCTCCAGCTCGCGACGGCCTACATCGACCTCGCGGTCGGCGCGCTCTGCCTCGCGACCTTCGTGCTCGTCACCGCCCCGCTCCGCGGGCGTGCCGAGCTCGTCGCGGGCCTCGCGGCCGGTCTGCTCCTCGGAAGCAAGCCCTCGGCGCCCCCGCTCGTGGCGGTTGCGCTCGCGACGCTGCTGCTGCGCTGCGCGCGGGAGCAGCGGCTCGGGCGCGCCGTGCTCGGCTGTCTCCTCGCGCTCTCGATCGGCGGCTGGAAGTACCTCGAGAACCTCCGCGAGCACGCGAACCCCATCTGGCCGGTCGAGCTCTCGCTCGGTCCGATCCGCTTCGCCGGCAAGGTCGGCATGGCCGAGCTCACGGCGAGCAACCTGCCCGAGCCCTACCGTTCGATGGGCTGGCTCGCTCGCCTCGCGTCGTCGTGGACGGCGCAGCCCGAGCGGTGGGTCTTCGACATGCGCATCGGCGGCTTCGGGCCTCTCTTCACGTTCGGTCTGCTCCCCGCCGCACTCGTGATCGCGCTCGCGACGCTGCGGCGGCCCACGCTCCGCGCGGCGCTGAGGCCGATCGTGCTGCCGATTGGGCTCGTCGTCGCCGCGACCCTCGCGACGCCCGCGGCGTACTGGTCTCGCTACACTCTCGCCGTGCCCGGAGCCCTGCTCGCGCTCGTGCTCGCGGGTCTCCGAGAGCTGCGCCCGCGCGCGCAGGCAGCCGTGGCGATCGCCGCGAT
>JBKDQC010000248.1:0-5903 GCA_046342295.1 Deltaproteobacteria bacterium
ACGACCTCGGGCGCGAGCCGCAACTTCATCCTCGTCGTCCCGCCGGACGCGCGCGTGGGCGAGCGTCTCCCGGTGTCGTTCCTCGGGCACCCGCTCGGCGCGGTGGCGGACGTCTACCTCCCCGGCGGCGTTCTGCAGGACGCCGCGGACCGAGAGCGGTTCATCGCCGTGCTCCCGCAAGCCAAGGGCGACCTCACGTTGCGGTGGCCCTCGACCGGAGGCGGAGGGCGGGTCGACGAAGAGGTCCGGTTCTTCGACGACATGCTGGCCTGTGTGGCCGCGCAGTGGACGGTCAACACCGACTGCGTGGCCACCGGCGGGGTGAGCGCGGGGGCGTTGTGGAGCAACCGCCTCGCGAACGCGCGGGCGGACCGTCTCTCTTCGTTCATCTCGGTCTCCGGGGGCACCGGAGGTGCGTTCCCCGGCTGGAGCAGCGTCGGCCACCGGCTCCCGGCCCTCGTGATCTGGGGCGGTCCGACGGACACCTGCGGTCCCTTCTCGTTCGAGGGAGTCTCGCGGAACCTCACCGGCAGTCTCTCCCGCGACGGTCACGCGATCATCGAGTGCGTGCACAACTGCGGTCATGCGCTGCCACCGTTCGAGATGGCAGACCCATTCCTCCCGATCGTGCAGTTCGGGCTCAACCACCCCTTCTGGCTCGGGCGCGGTGAGACTCCCTACAGCGCTGGGCTTCCCGACACGTTCCCTTCGTGGTGCGGGCTCGGCGCCGGCTCCGCGACGAGACGCACCGGCATGTGCGCGGCGCCCTCCGCGTGCTGACCGAGGCCCGGCTCGACATTGAGGAGGACGTGTCGATCCGGTGCAGGCTTCGGCTCGTACCGCCGGAGTCTTCACCGAAAGGGCCTCTTCCTCATGAAACGAACGCTGCTCCTCGCCCCCGCTCTGGCCGTGCTGTCGCTGGTGGGTTGTGATTCCCCTTCGCCGAGCCCCGACGCCGCGACGACGCGCCCCGACTCGGCGGTCCCTCCCACCGACGGCGGCAGCACGCTGTACACGCGCCTCGGAGGGCGCAGCGGCATCGCTGCGGCGGTCGACGCGATCGTCGCGGACGAGGTCGCGGACGCCGAGATCGCCGCCTTCTTCGCGGGCGCCGGTACCGGGGGCCGGCCCACGGTCGATCAGATCAAGGCGTGTTTGGTGAACCAGGTCGGCAATGCGGCCGGTGGCCCCGAGGCGTACCCTGGTGTTCCCGCAGACTCGATGGGGCACCAGTGCCGCAGCATGGCGGACGCGCACGAAGGGCTGGGCATCTCCGGCGAAGTCTTCGACCGCTTCGTGACGATCGCGGCCGGCACGCTGATGCGCCTCGGCGTCGCCAGCGAGGACATCGCGACGATCGGCTCCGTGCTCGTCGGGACGCGCGGCGACATCGTCGAGGAGAGCACGCTGTACATGCGCCTCGGCGGGCATGAGGGCATTGCCATGGCCGTCGATGCCATCGTGATGGATGAAGTCGCGGACGCGGAGATTGCGGCGTTCTTCGCGGGCGCAGGTACCGGGGGCCGCCCCACCGTCGCTCAGATCAAGGCTTGCCTCGTGAATCAACTGGGCAATGCGGCGGGTGGACCCGAGGCGTACCCCGGAGTGCCCGCAGACTCGATGGGTCACCAGTGCCGCAGCATGGCGGAGGCCCACGCGGGCCTCGGCATCTCGGGCACGGTGTTCGACCGCTTCGTGACGATCGCGGCCGGCACGCTGATGCGCCTCGGCGTCGCGGGCGAGGACATCGCGATCCTCGGTGGTGTGCTCAACGGCACGCGCGGAGACATCGTCGAATGACGACCGGGCGCCTCTCATCGCGGCGTGGGGTCCTGCGCGCGACCCTCGCTGCGCTCGGCTTCGTGACCGTCTCCATCGTCGGGATCGGCGCGCTCCACATGCCGTGGGGCAGGCCGCTCCTCATGCAGATCGGCGGCTGTCCCATCGAGACCGATCCCCTCGCGATCGAGCGAGCGCAGCGGGACGGCGCGCTCGCGCGTCGTGGTGAGGTGCCGGCTCCGACCCGAATCGCGCATGGCTTCCGCCTCGGGCAGGATGGCCCCGCCGACGTCGAGGCGTGGGCGCGCGCCCGAGGGGGCGAGTGCGAGAGCCAGCGCGAGGGGCTCTGGCTCGCGTGTACCGGCGTCGCCGGCAGCTCCGGCGGCATGCTCGGCGCGCTCGGCCGCGTCGACTTCGTCTTCCGCTCGCGCGACCAGCGCCTCGTGTCCGTCAGCGCGTACCAGGAGGCGCCCGAACGCTCCTCGAGCGCAGCGAGCTTCGAGACCGCCGCCGCCGCGCTCCGTACGGCCTTCGGCGAGCCCACCTTCCGTGGTGGCGAGCCCCGCGCCACCCAGGCGTACGCCACCGCGACCCTCGCGTACCGCTACGAAGACGTGGTCATCGACCTCACGACCACCCAGCTGCCCTCGCGCGGCTCGACCGTGCTCGAGTCGATCGTCCTCGCGACCGACTGACCCATGGAAACAGGACACCGAGCCGCGGCCCATCCCGCGCTCGGTGTCGTCTCGCCCGAGGTCGGGTGATCGCTCGGGCGGACAAGTGGCCTGTGGAGCCAACATCGGGCGCCCCTCGGCAACACGAAACGCCTCGAAAAGAGGGCGAATCGGCATGCGCGGCCCGTGGCACCTCCGTTGCTCGAGCAGCGAGCGGAGGCTGTCATGTCGAATCACCCACGTCGCGCTCACCCTGCACTCGACCGTTCCCGTGCGCTCGTCGTCGGGCTCGCCCTCGCGAGCTCGATCGTGTCGGTCGCCTGCGACGCTCCGCCGCGCAACATCCTCGCCCGACTCGGCTGCGATGGCGGCGCTTGCTCGGACGCGGGCGCTGCTCCGTCGTGCGTGGGGGCGGCGTGCGGCGGTTATGCACAGCGCCCCGCGGAGCCGTACGTGTGTGCTCCCGGAGTCATCTGCGAAGCCTGGCAGGATTGCCTCGATGGAGTCTGCACGGGTGAACCGCCCCCGGCCGGCACGTGTCTCCGGAATGAGGACTGTGCTCCGGGAGAAGTCTGTGTCGCCGAGGCCTGCGTGCCGGAGCGACCGAGCTGCCGTTCGAGCAGCGACTGCGCGCCCGGGGAGGCATGTCTCGAGGGCGCGTGTGTCGGTGAGGTGGGATGTGCGGCCGACGCCGACTGTCTGGCGGGATCACGCTGCATCGCGGGCTCTTGCTCGGGCGCGCCCGCGGGCTGCGTCTCCGACGCCGACTGCACCGGGGGGCTCGCGTGCGTTTCGGGCTCGTGCCGCATGCGGGCGCCGGAGGGCGGAGGTTGTCTCGAGGACGAGCACTGCCACTGACATGAACGCGGGATTCGCGCGTGTGAGGCTGCGCCGCGGCGCACCGTCGAGGTAGGGTGAAGATCCCGGTCGCGCCCGAGCGCGCGGGCGTGTCACGGACCACCCGACGAAGGAAGAACGCTTGAACTCATTCGATCGTGCGACGGACGTCGGCGTGCCCGTCGCGCCTGCCGATGGCGCCGCGCTCGTCAACCGGGTCCTCGGTCACCGCTACCACCTCTTCGATCTCCTCGGAGCCGGAGGCATGGGCGCGGTCTACCGCGCGCGTGACCTCGAGCTCGACGAGGTGATCGCGGTCAAGATGCTCCACGCGTCGGTAGGCCAGTCGAGCGCCATGCTCGACCGCTTGCGTCGAGAGGTCAGGCTCGCGCGGCGGGTGACACACCCGTCGGTCGCGCGGGTCTACGAGCTGCACGACCTCGAAGGTGTTCGCTTCGTCACGATGGAGCTCGTCGCGGGCGAGTCGTTGTCCGCCGTGCTCTCTCGCATGGGGCCACCCGAGGCCGCGGTCGTCGCCCACGTGGGCGTGCAGATCGCGCACGCGCTCGCGGCGGCGCACGCGGTCGGAGTGGTGCATCGTGACATCAAGCCGGACAACGTCCTCATCGGCGTCGATGGGCGGATCGTGGTCACGGATTTCGGCATCGCGTTTTCCACCGACGACATGCAGGCCGAGACTTCCGGCACGCCCGCGTACATGGCGCCCGAGCAGGTGCGCGGAGAGGTGGTCACGAGCGCCGCGGATCTCTATGCGCTCGGGGTGACCCTCTTCGAGCTCGCCACGGGACGCTGCCCCTTCGAAGGGGACTCGGCGCTGCTCGTGATGGCCGCGAGGCTCGACGTCGACCCTCCCGATCCTCGGGCGTCGGCGCCGGTCCCCGACGCGCTCGCGGAGGTGATCCTACGCGCGATGGCGCGACGCCCCGAGGATCGGTTCGAGAGCGCCCTCGCGCTCGCGAAGGCGCTCGAGCCCGTCGCGTCCGGACGCCCTGCGTGGAGCGTCGCGCCCCCGCCCGTTGCGCAAGAGCCTCTGCTCCGCATCGCGGTCGCGCCCTTCGAGCGTTTCGGCGGAAGCGCGGCGGCGATCGGCGACTCGCTGCGCGACGAGCTGCTCCTGCGCCTCACGCGCATCGAGCGCGCCCGGGCGGTACACGACGTCTCGAGCGCGGACGTGGAGCTCCGTGTTCGCGCCACGCGGGATGGTCGCGCGAGGGTCGAGGCGCTCCGCAACCCCCAGGAGGCGCCCCTCTTCGAGCTGCGCTTTCCTCTGGCTTCCGGGCAGACGGGGCGCGCGGCCGCGCTCGTCGCGGACTCGCTCGCGCTCGCGCTCGACCTCGCGCCCCCGCGCGAGCTCGCCGAAGGTGTCGCGCCGCTGCGCCCCGATCTCGCTGCCGAATTCGAGGATCTCTGCCACCGCGCGCGGCGCATGTACCGGAGCCTCAGCGCGCGCGATTACGCCGGTGCGGTCGATCTCTTCGCGCGGGCGCTGGCGCTTGCGCCCGATCACCCGGTTGCGCTCGCTGGCCACGCCATGGCCAGGCTTCGATGGGCCTTCTTCGCCTCGCAGCCGTTCGATCTCGGCGGAGTGCGCGAGGAGGTCGCGCGCGCCCTCGTGGTGGCCGGCGACCGCCCGGAGCCGCATCTCGCCGCCGGTCATGTCGCTCTGCATGGCGAGGACCCGGTGGAGGCCGCGCGCCCGTTCCGGCGCGCGCTCCAGCTCGCGCCTGCCTGGGCGGAAGGCCACGAGTGGCTCGGGCGCATGCTGCTCGAGGCCGGCTTCGTGGAGGACGGCGTCGCCCGTGTGGAAGCCGCGATCGCGCGTGACCCGGAGATCGACCTCCGCTGGGAGCTGGCCCGCGCCGCCGCGCTCGAGGGCGATTGGGCCCGTGTCCTGTCGGTCCTCGAGCAGATCGAGCAGTCCGACGGACATCTCCAGGGGCGTGCGCTCGGCCTCGTGCGCCTCGCGGCGTGGCGCGGTGACGACGCGTGGCTCGCCTCGATCGAGGCGTCGTTCGCGTCGAGCCCCAAGGCCGTCTTCGAGTCCGAGCTCGCGCAGGCTCTCTTGCGCCTCGCCCGCCGACCCATGCACGCGGACTCCTGGGCACCGGCCCGCTCGATTCTCGCCGATCGCGCCTTCGCGGCCCACGCCAGCCGCCGAAGGACCGTCTTCTTCGCGCAGCTCGCGTGCGACTTCGGTGCGCTGGCGGGCGACACATCCTTCGCGCTCACGCTCCTCGAGCATGCGAACGAGCACGGCCTCTTCGATCTCCACTGGCTCGAGCGCAGCCCGGTGCTCACGGCTCTCCGCCTCGAGCCCCGTGCGCGCGCGGTTTGGATCGACGTCCGTGCGCGCGCCGAACGCATCGGCGCGGCCTTCTTCGAAGTCTGAGAGCACGGGGCACTCGGATGGATCGATTGGGGTGCCACGGGCTGGACTCGGCGGGAGGGAGGCTCGCCGATTCACTCGGGTGCAGCTGGGGCCAGATCCAGCGCCTGAGGCATGAGGCCCTCGAAATAGTGCGGATCTTCGGGGATCTTGGGGTTGCGACACCAACCAACCTCCAGCCGGAGATCCGCGATGCCGAGGATATC
>JBKDQC010000249.1:0-4286 GCA_046342295.1 Deltaproteobacteria bacterium
CAACGTCCTCCTCATGCTCGAGCTCGGGGGATCCCCCTCGGGCGGCGCTCGTTGACGCTCGGACGGCGCTCGTTGACGCCCCGCACCACCCGATGAGAGCCCCCCTCATGAATGCATCGGGACCGTGAGAGGCTCCCGTTCCCATCCGGGGTATCGTTCGTACGGACTACGGTCCGCATCGTGTCTCGCGAGAGGATCAGATGGTGGAGCACACGAGTCTCGTCGAACACCATCTCGAAGCGACGGACGAAGCGATCGCTCGCGATGTCGAGGTCCGAGACGAAGCACACGTAGGCATCGCGGGTGTCTGGAGTCACGACGTGACCGTTGGCGAGCAGGTCATGGGTCGTCGTGCCGGCCGGCGCTCGCTCCGGCGAGACGAAGGGCCGCGCGGAGGACGTCAGTCCCTCGCGGGTGGTCGCGCCCGCCGCGCCGCAGCTCGCCCAGCGTGCGACGGCCTCCATCTCTCCTGGCGGAGGTCGCGGCGTACCCGGCGGGGGCATGTCCCCCAGCGCGAGGCGCGCTGCCACGCCATCGACCAGGCGACGGCCGTCCATACCCTCCGCGAGCAGCTCCTCGACGTCGAGCAGTGACACGGGCGCCCCGAAGTTCGGGCTCTCCCCGTGGCAGTTCCCGCAGTACGTCTCGAGGCGTGGGCGGATCTCGGTCTCGAACTCCGATGCTGATGGAACGCAACGAGGCGGTTCCACTGGCCCTTCGCAGCCCGAGAGCGCCCGCGCGAGGTGAATAGCGATGGCGAGGGACACCATGGATCCGACGCGGCTCATGCGGACTCTCCCGGGTGAATGCCCAGTCGGACGCGGCTCTCTTGCAGCGGGAGCGGCAGGAGCGACCAGTAGTCCCACGCGCCCATCACGTCGGTGGTCACCCTGCGGCCGCGGAGGAACGCCGGCATCACGCGCGACGGATCGAACGCACCGCGTGCGGGCGTCACGATCGAAGGGCTGACCGGAAGGTCGAGATGGAACGTCGCGAGCACGACGACCAGGAACGTGAACCAGTCCGGCTCGCCGATGCGAGACGCGTGCCCCGCATAGAAGCCGGCGAGCTCGCACTCGCCCGCGGGGTCGGTTCCGTAGCCGTTCACCACGTGCATCAGGTCGTGGTGAATCATTCGCTCCGGCAGGCCGCCCTTCTCGCCCGGAAACGTGAGACCACGACCGTCGAGGTGATCGAAGAACGCCCTGCCGAGGGTGCCCTCCGGCAGCGTGGACAGACCACGGAAGCGCGCCGCGAGAGCTGCGTCGCGGTGCAGGCCCAGGACGAAGCTCGCAGCCTCGAAGAGACCGCCCACGCCACCCTCGGACCACGTGCGCGCCAGGATGCGTCGTGCGTCCGGGGATCGGCTACCGAGCGCCTGCTTGATCGCGAGCACACGTCGGCGACGCAGCGCCGGCAAGAGGCCGACCCACGGAGAGCGCACGCCGAGACGCGAGGCGTAGGAGGTGACCACTCGCTCCTTGGGCGCGTCGACCTCCGTCTCGATGCAAGCGCCGATCACGAGTGCGTCCACGAGCGCACGCCTCGCTTGGGGTGACGAGACCGCATCCTCGATCGACGGGCGCTCACGCCGGGCCGCCTCGAGGGTCGTGCCGAGGCTCGAGGCCGTCACCGCCAGGAGCGCTTCGCCTCGCGAGCTCGAGCGCCCTGCGGCGCAGACCTCGTCGAGCGCGACGAGGAGGCCATGCGCGAGCCGTCGATCGACCGTCACGAGCTCACCTCGCCGAGCGCCTTCTCGCTCGCGATCCCACGCCAGCACTGCTCGGCCCACGCGGACGCGAATCGGGCCGCTCGCTGCTGCCACGTCCGCTCCGAGATGTCACGGTTCTGCTGGAAGAAGAACGAGAAGCCGCCGAAGAAACCCAGCACGGTCGCCTCGAGCGACGCGGCCTCCCGGAGCTCGCCAGCGCCCCGGCGAGCCTCGAGCACACGCAGGAGGTGGGCCGTCATCTGCGACGTTCCTTCTCCGATCATGCGCGCGAGCTCGGGATGAACGAGCGCCTCTGCGCTGGCGAACGCGACGAACGCGGCCTCCGCAGGTGAGACCTTGGCGTAGACGCTGGCGATCGAGGCGAACAGCTCGCGGGCCGTGCGTGGGCTGGGGTCGAGCACGAGCGACGCGACCTCCCCGGCGAACGAGCCCCGACGCGCGAACAGCGCGAGGAGCAGCGCGTCCTTGCTGCCGAAGTGGTGGAACACGAGCGCCTCGGCCACCCCCGCCACCTGCGCGATGCGCTTGGTGCTTGTGCCCCCGTACCCGTGCTTCACGAAGAGCGCCTCGGCGACGTCGAGCAGCTGCTCACGCCGGGCCAGCGCCTGTTGTGCCCGCTGGCCGACGGCTGCCCCTGCAGCGACGGCGGGCTTCGAGGCCCCGGCGACCTTCGACGAACGCTTCCCACCATCTCGCTGAGTGTTCACTCAGCGAGATGTGACCTGCGTCGTCGCTCGAAGCAAGTCCCTTCGAGATGGGGATGACGCCCTCGAGAAGCCATCGCGCTACGTCGGCGGCGAGCACGGCGAGATCCGCAAGGACTGGGGCACCACGCTCGGCAAGCTCTGCCTCGCGTTCCCCGACGTCTACGACATCGGCATGAGCCACCTCGGCTTCAAGTTCCTCTACGGGATCGTGAACGGCCACGAGAAGCTCCTGGCCGAGCGCGGCTATGCGCCCTGGTCCGACATGGAGCGCGAGCTGCGCGCGCACGGCGAGCCGCTGCGCTCGCTCGAGACGTGGCGCCCGCTGAGCGAGTTCGATGTGGTGGGCTTCTCCCTCCAGTTCGAGCTCACGTACACCAACGTCCTCCTCATGCTCGAGCTCGGGGGATCCCCCTCGGGCGGCGCTCGTTGACGCTCGGACGGCGCTCGTTGACGCTCGGACGGCGCTCGTTGACGCCCCGCACCACCCGATGAGAGCCCTCCTCACGAATGCATCGGGACCGTGAGAGGCTCCCGTTCCCATCCGGGGTATCGTTCGTACGGACTACGGTCCGAGCACAGGCGCATGACGTAGCCGTCGCGGTCGTCCACCGCGAACACCGTGCCGCCGGGCGTGGGCGCGAACGCCTCCACGTGCGACGGAAACCGCCCACACGAGCGCGTCTCCCCCGTCGGCGCGTCCTGCTCGTCGAGGAGCGTGCGGACCTCAAGCCCGCGCAGCGTGCTCCGCGCGCCGCATCGTCGTCGGCCGCCACGCCGCGCGCCACGCTGCGACCGCCTGCGTCGCCTATGTCCCTACTCGCTCCGGAGCTCGGGCACCTCGGGCAGGTGGGGCAAGGGCTCCGGCTCGAAGGGCTCCTCGAACGCCCCGACGCCTCCCGCGAGCTCCGTGTAGTCGGGCCGCACGTAGGACGTCGGTTCGTTCCCACGGACGCGCGGGGAGGGCGGCCCGATCCGCATCGGCTCGCCCATCGTCCCGTGGCGCCCCTCGTTCTGCGCGACCGGGCAGCGCGGCCGCGGCCCTGCGAGCGCCGCGACCAGGCCCGAGGCGCTGGCGCCGATCGCGAGGCCTGCCGCGGTGATCACGCGGAGCGCGATCTTCTTCGGCCTCCCCACCGGGCAGTCCGCGGTGAGCATCGTGCCGTCCTGACGCTTGAAGAAGCGCACGCAGGGCCGCTCGCCGCGCCGCGCGAGCAGGGCCGTGATCTCGGGCCCCGTCATCCCGCTCAGGTTGTACACGTCCTTGTCGCACCGGCTGCAGTGGCGCACGCGGTCGTCGCCCACCATCGCGTTCCACTTCTCCCTGCACGGGCTGGCGATCGAGAGCTTGGCCCCGTCGGGCAGCCGCACCGAGGCGCGGGCCTCTCGCTCCCAGGCCGCCTGCTCGTCGCGTGCGAGGGCCTCGAGCTCGTTCACGAGGCGCGCCTCCTCGTCCTTCAGGGCCCGGCGGCTCCCGAGCTGTACGCGCACGTCGGCGAGGCGGGCGGCCAGGGCGTTGCGGGTCTGCTCTCGTGCATCGACGCGGTCGTAGGCCATGGGCGTTCCTACCCTCGTGGACGCGAGGGGCTTGGCTGTGACCACCCTCCCGGCCCCCGGTTCCCGACCGACCCAACAGAATCGCCGAGAGAGTGGATCGTCCGCGTCGCGGCGATTCTGTTTCGCGGAGCGGAGTTGGGTGGGGGGCCCCGAGCCGGCTCTGCGGGGCGGGGAGCGGGTCTGCATCAGACCCGCCGGAAAAAAGGGCTACACATGGATCGGCGTCTCGCCGATCCTGTGTCGAGCACTTCGCCAAGGGCACTTCGCCAAGGGCGGCACGGGCGCGCTCGTCG
>JBKDQC010000250.1:0-3763 GCA_046342295.1 Deltaproteobacteria bacterium
GCACGCGCGCTCCGTTCGCGCCCAGCCGAACGACGGCGCCGCCATCGCCGACCGCGATCGCGTCGCTCGGCTCTCCTGCGACCGCTGCGAGATCTCCGACGTCGGCGATCCGCGTCGCGACGAGCGAGCTCGGCGTACCCCGGACGACCGTACCGTCGGCGCCCACCGCGAGGAGCGTCCCTTCGCGAGCGACGACGCCCCGCAGCGCATACTCCGACGGCGACGCCATGGCCTCTGCGCCGTCGAAGCGGAGGCGCACGATCGCGCCCCCGTCGCCAACCGCGACGAGCGAGCCATCACCCAGGCGCGCGACCGAGCCCAGGCCGGCCTCCGTGGGCGCGCGATCGAGCACGAGCCCGTCCTCGTGCTCGCGGATGAGCTTTCCCCAGTCGCCGACCGCGACGAGCGCGCCGCCGATGTCGGCGACGTCGCGGAGCGAGGCGACCGGGCCTGCGACGCGCGTCTCGACGTGATCGCTCGCGACCACCGCGAGCCGCCCGCTCGTGCCGACGATCCACGTGGCCTCGTCCGCTGCGCCCGAGACGCCCGTGAGCACGCCGTCGAATGCGGTCTCGAGCTTCACGCTGCGCAAGCCCGAGACGAGTCGTACCTCCCCGTCGGCCCCCACCACGACGCTCCGCCCGTGGTCGCAGCTGATCGACGTGAACATCGCGCGTGTCGCGGGCTCGAGGCGCACGGGGCGCCAGCCGTCGCGCATCTCGCGCAAGAGCACGCCCTCGTCACCCGCGATGTAGAGGTCGTCGTCGCATCCGCCGACGGCGCGCAGCGTCTGGCTCGTCGGCGGCGGGAGCCGCGTGGGGTGACCGTCCGTGATCCGCAGCACCGTCCCCGCCTCCCCGACGACGGTCGCGACGCCGTTGCGCGCGACGACCCCGAGCAGGTCGGGGCGTCCATCGACGGGCACGGTGAGCACACGGTCACCGAGCAACCGCACGATCGCGCCGTCGTCCCCCACGGCGATCTCCTCGGTCGCCGACACCGTGGCGACGGCCCGCAGGGTCGCAGACGTCCCCCCGTCGAGCGCGCGGGCGCCTCGCTCGTCGAGCCGCAGGATCGTCCCGCCCTCACCCACGACGATGGCGTCCTCCGCGCTCGTCCACGCGAGTCCATACAGGTTGCGGTCGGTGCCCGTCCGCCACGTGAGGAGCAAGCCGCGGACGAGGTGCGCGGCCTGACCGTTGTTGCCCACCATCGCCACGATGCCGGGCCCAGACGTCGAGACGCCGTTCCACGCCGGCATGACGCGCGGTCGGGGGTTGAGGAAGGCCCAGCCGTCCGCGGCGCCGCCGGGCCTCATCGCGTGCGTCGTCGGCGGGCGCGGTTCGGGCAACGCGAGGGCGTCCGGCTCCGGCTCCGGGATCGGTGCGTCCTCGGGACCGAGGACCATCCACGCGAAGAGGCCGGCGGTCAGCAGGCCCATCCCGCCGAGCACGAAGGGCATCGCGCTCTTGCTCCGGCCCGCGACCAGGGCGCTCGTCTCTGGATCGATCTCGTCGTCTTCGATCGGCTGAGCCGGGCGCGCGCTCGGCCTGCGCATCTGCGCGGACTCGAGCGTCGTCGCGGGCTGGGTCTTGTCGTGTCCCGAGAGGGCGCCAGGGCGCGGTGCGCTGTCGAGCACGGCGGGCAGCTCGCGCGACGGCGGGGGGGCATCGGTCAGCGCGGGCGCGCGATCCATCGCGAGGAACGGCTGCAGCGACTCGCGCACGTCCCGCATCGTCCCGGGGCGATCGATTGCGGCCTTGCTCATCATCCGGTCGAGCAAGATCTCGAGCTCCTCGGGCACGTCCCTCCGCCACGTCGAGATCGGCGGGGGCGGCTCGGTGCAGATCTTCACGACGAGCATGGGGTAGCTGTCGTCGTCGAAGGGGTGATGACCCGTCAGCATCCGGAAGCCCAAGACCCCCAGCGCGTAGACGTCGGCGCGCAGATCGATCTCCTTGCGCCCCTGCGCCTGCTCGGGCGCCATGTAGTTCGGAGTGCCGACGGTCGTCCCCGTGCGCGTGCGTGCATCGACGGGCGAGCCCGCGAACCGAGCCACGCCGAAGTCCATCACCTTGATGCGCTCCCGGCCTGCCGTCTCGTCGAGGAGAAATACGTTCTCGGGCTTGAGGTCGCGGTGCACGATCCCGCGGTCATGCGCGACCGCGAGCCCCTCGGCGATCCCCGCGAGGATGCGCGCGACGGCGCCGACCGGCATCGGTCCGCGCTCGCGCAGCGCGCGAGAGAGGTCTCGGCCCTCGAGGAGCTCGAGGACGAGGAAGTGGCGGCCTCCGGGTAGCGAGCCCGAGTCGTAGACCTCGATCACGTTCGGGTGCGCGATGGCACCGATCGCGTGCGCCTCGCGACGGAAGCGCGCCTCGATGTCCTCGTCGTTCGCGAGGTGCGCGTGGAGCGATTTCACCGCGACGCGACGCTGCCGCACGGTGTCCTCGGCCTCGTAGACGACGCCCATGCCGCCCTCGGCGAGGCGGCGCGTCACGCGGTAACGGCCCTCGAGGGTCTGCCCCACGAGGGAGATCTCCGGCGGCGCGCTCCCCGCGGGGTGCGGGCTCTCGGCGTCGGTGTTCGT
This sequence comes from Deltaproteobacteria bacterium, assembly GCA_046342295.1. Lineage (GTDB taxonomy): Bacteria > Myxococcota_A > Polyangia > Polyangiales > Sandaracinaceae > JAFLCL01. The sequence continues at coordinate 2,591 of JBKDQC010000250.1, forward strand.
TCGCTCTGACAAGGCGCTGAGAATACGTCAGCGAGCGCGCGAAACGCGACGCATGCCGCTCGCCTCGGGCGCAGCGCGGTCCGCAGGCTCCGCGCCGCGCGTTCGTCGGACTCCCGACGGTGCAAACTCCTGCACCGGTTTGTGGCGCCGGCCTGTGTCCGCGCGACCGCGACTTCGGCATGCTGGGATGTGTCGGAGGTTCCCATGCGCCTCGTGCCCGTCTCGGTTCTCTCGTGCCTGCTCGTCGCGGGCTGTTTCTCCAGCACCGCTGTCCACGACTGCCCGGGTGAAGGCACCTACGTCGAGGCGGGGGTCGGGAGATACTGTGCCTACGGCGTCGTGATCGGCGGCTTCGACTGCCCGCCGGAGCTCCCGAACCGCTTCGACTATCCGAGCGCCGACCCATTCCTTCCGGACGCGATGATCTGCGCCGACCGCCCGATGGACTCGCCCGACGACGTCCCGCCCGAGGTCTGCGCCTTCATGCCGGCCTGCCGTGTCGGGACACCCGGTGCAGGCGGGCGCGACGCGAGCGCCGACGCAGGCATCGATCCGACCTGGACCGAACAGGCGAAGCTCACGGGTTCGGATGCGTCGGCGGACGCCCTCTTCGGCTTCTCGGTCGCGGTGTCGGGCGACACGGCGGTGGCGGGCGCGGTCTGGGACGACGTCGCTGGCACGTACCGCGGCTCGACGTACGTATTCGTGCGGAGCGGTGCGGCCTGGAGCCAGCAAGCCAAGCTCATCGCCTCGGGTGCGGCGCCCGGTGACGAGTTTGGCGCCTCGGTCGCGGTGTCGGGCGATACGGTGGTGGTCGGAGCTCCCGCACGCGACAACGAAGGTTCGGTCTACGTGTTCGTGCGGAGCGGGACGACCTGGACCGAACAGGCGATGCTCACGGCCTCGGACGCGGTGGCCTACCGCTTCGGCTCCTCGGTCGCGGTGTCGGGCGATACGGTGGTGGTCGCCGGTCCCTCAGACGGCGTCAACGACGGTTCGGTGTACGTGTTCGTGCGGAGCGGGACGACCTGGACCGAACAGGCGAAGCTCACGGCTTCGGACGCAGCGCGGGGCCTACTGTTTGGCCAGTCGGTGGCGGTATCGGGCGACACGGCGGTGGTCGGCTCGAACCAACGCAGCGTCGCTGGCACGTACAGCGGCTCGGCGTACGTG
>JBKDQC010000251.1:0-11035 GCA_046342295.1 Deltaproteobacteria bacterium
TCTCCGTTCAGTCGTTGCCCTCGGGGATGCGCCGCATGAGCTACGAGGTCCGCTTCTACGACGGCGCGGTCACGCGCGGCTCGTTCGACTACCGCATCGAGCGCCAGAGCGGGATCTGACCGCGTCCTCGCGGCGACATCGTTCCGCAACGACGAGGCCCCGCCGTCCCACAGGACCCGCAGGGCTCGCGCGCGCGAACACCTCTCCGCACGATCCGCAGGCGACGGCGCCGTACCGCCGCGTGCGTGAGCACCTCGAGACGTTCCTGGGGCGACGCGCCGAGAGTGCGAGCCGATGCCGAGCTTCGTGGTGGACAAGCAGTGCGGCTACCTCAGGTGTGGGGTGCTCGCGCTCGGAGCGGTTCGATTTGCGTGCTCGTACTGCGGGCAGGACCGGCTCGTGGGCCTCTCGTGCAAGGGCCGAGGATCCGTGCGGAGAGGAACATGCGCGGATCCTACGGCCTCGTCCACGCGGCCTTCCTCGTCGACAACGGAGCTCTCGAAGACGCAGCGGGCAGCGAAAAAAGCCATTCGGTGACGATTCTCGCCAGCTCGTCGAGGCGAGTGCGGCGAAGTGGCGGACTTTTCGCGGGCATGGGGTGTGCTCTCGCATGCCCCAGGAGGAGCCCATGTCTCGATGGACGACGATCTCGACGGTGGCCTTGGCGACAGTGTGGTTGGGGGCGGGTTGCCTCCACGAAGAAGCCCCCCTTCCACCCGAACCGACGCGTCGCGACGCTCGCGACGTTGCGCGGCGCGACGCTCCCGACGTTCCTGCTCCCGACGTTCCTCCTCCCGACGCGGACTGGGATCCACCTTCGACGACCGAAGAGCCCTACGTCAGCCCGAGGGTCCTCGTGGTGGAGAACGGGTCACAGAGCGGCCACATGGGGGACATCCGGGGCTTCTCGGGCGCAGCGACCAACCGCGTCGATGAGGACTACTACGACGCGAGTTACTCGTTCGTGCGCCTCGATTCCACCGGGGATGGCTGGTGGGTGATGAGCGCGATCAACATCTGGGGCGACCTCGCCGGCCCCGCCTTCGCTCCGGGCACGCGGCGCACCTTCACGACCGGAGTCTACGACGGCGACGCCGCCGTGTCGGTGACCGGTTGTTCCGGCCCGGAGTTCGGCAACTACACGTTCGATGGCGAGGCCGAAGACGTCGAGATCTCCGTTCAGTCGTTGCCCTCGGGGATGCGCCGCATGAGCTACGAGGTCCGCTTCTACGACGGCGCGGTCACGCGCGGCTCGTTCGACTACCGCATCGAGCGCCAGAGCGGGATCTGACCGCGCCTTCGCGGCGACATCGTTCCGCAACGACGAGGCCCCGCCGTCCCACAAGACCCGCGGGGCCTCGTGCCGAGGACTGCCCGCGCGTCCCAGCGATTGCCGGAGCGAGCAGCAGGGCGTGGCCGCCCGGGCGAGGCGCGCTACCCTCGCGACGTCCATGTCGTCTCGACCGCTCTCTGCGCTCTCGCGTCGGCGCTTCGCGTGGCTCGGCACCGTGGGCGCCAGCGGAATCGCGCTCGGCGCTTGCGGGCGGCCGGCGCCCGGGGGCGTCGTGGTCTTCACGGCCGCCTCGCCGGAGCTCGCGATGGCCGGGATCGATCCCGAGTCGGGCACGTGGCAGAGCGCGCCCTGGGCCGACTGCGCGGGCGTGGTGCGGTGGCTCCCCTACCCGCCGCGCGGGCAGATCCAGCTCGAGCACAGCCTCGGCCGCGTGCCCACGACCGTGTTCGTCTACCTGTCGTTCATGCCGACCGGTGTGAGCCCCGCGCTGGCGGCCGGCGACCTCGCGCGCGTCGTCGAGGTGGACGCCTCGCCCGTGACCGTCTGGAACGACACCAACGGGAGCTATTTCGCGCGTGTCGTCGTCGGCTGACCGCGAGCTCGACGCCGAGAGGCGCGAGGCCCCGGTTCGCCTCCCGTTCGACCACGCGAGCCGCGACGTCGCTGGCACGCGTCGCGTCGCGATCGGCGCCACGGTCGTCGGCGCGGCGCTCCTGGCAGGTCTCGCCCACACGTGGTGGGCCTACGGCATCGCCCTCGCGAGCTTCGTCGCGGTCCGCTTCTGGGCGCGACGCGTGGCGGAGGCGGACGCTCACGAGAGCAGGCTCGCCGGCCGCGCGATCGAGCTGGGCGACGAGGGCCTCTCGATCCCGCGCGCCGACGGTGAGACCACATGCGTCCGTTGGGAGGAGCTCCAGCGCGTCGAGATCGACCACGAGCGTCTGATCCTGGTCCTGCGACGACACGACGGGAGCGAGGTGGAGATCGAGCCCACCTTCGGCAGCCTGGGCCTCGACGGGCTCGCGCACCGCATCGAGGCCGGGCGACCCGGGCGACGGGCGCGTCCACTCGAATGACGAGCGGAGAGGGCAGATCGCCGGGGAGGCCCGCTTCGAACGCGGGGCGCGGCGCACGCAGCCGGTCTCGCTGCGAGACCGACCTCGAACCCAGCTGCGGGACCGCCGGGGACGACCGAGGCGTTCGGGCGGGGTGCCCGACCCATGTGTGCAGGCCGATACGCCGAAAGTTTGCGCTATCCTCGCACTCGATGGGTGGAGGCCCATCGCTGGAGGCCCACGCGTGGCGGAGAAGTTCGACAATGACTCGGGTGTCGTCACCGAGCAGAAACCCAAGACGAAGCTGAAGCGCCCGCGGATGTACCGCGTGCTCCTCCACAACGACGACTACACCACGCGCGAGTTCGTCGTCGACGTGCTCGTGGGAGTGTTCCACCACAGCGAGGCCAAGGCGACCGAGATCATGCTGCACGTGCACCAGACCGGCGTCGGAGTCGCGGGCGTGTTCACGCGCGAGGTCGCCGAGACGAAGATCTCCATCGTCGAGAAGCTCGCGCGTGAGCGGGAATATCCGCTGCGCCTCACGATGGAACCGGACGATCACCAAGAGGACTGATGGCCACCCCGACCTTTGCGCCCGAGCTCCAGGCTTCCTTCCGCCGCGCGTACGAGGACGTGCGCCGACGCCGGCACGAGCTCGTCACGCTCGAGCATCTGCTCTACGCGCTGCTCGACGACCCCAAGGCTGCCAAGGCGCTCGATGCCTGCCGCGCGAATCGCAAGAAGCTGCGCGCGGACCTCGAGCGCTTCTTCGACAGCTCGATCGACCCGCTCCCTGACGACGTCGACGAAGACTACGAGCCTCAGGAGACCCTCGCCGTCCAACGCGTGCTCCAGCGCGCCGCGATCCACGCGATCTCCTCGGAGATGAAGAACGTGGACGGTGGAAACGTGCTCATCCAGATCTTCAACGAGCCCGAGTCACACGCTGCCTACTTGCTGCAGCAGTCCGGGGTGTCGCGCTTCGACCTCAAGCGCTACGTGAGCCACGGCGTGGGCAGCGACGGCGGCGACGAGGACACCCGGAGCGCGCAGGCCGCGCGCCGTCGGCGGGCGGAGCCGTCGGAGGAGGGGCCGGACGGCGACGCCAGCGCGGGCGACAGTGACGACGACGGCGACGAAGGCGGCCCCCCCGACCCGCTCGAGGCCTACACGCAAAACCTCAACGAGGCCGCGGCGGAGGGCGACATCGACCCGCTGATCGGCCGGGACCGCGAGGTCGAGCGCACGATCCAGGTGCTTTGTCGCCGTCGGAAGAACAACCCGATCCTCGTCGGCGATCCGGGCGTCGGAAAGACGGCGATCGCCGAGGGCCTCGCGCTGAAGATTCACGAGGGGAAGGTCCCCGAGGTCCTCAAGAAGGCCACGGTCTACTCGCTCGACATGGGCGCGCTCCTGGCAGGCACGAAGTTCCGTGGCCAGTTCGAGGAGCGGCTCAAAGGCGTCATCAAGCGCCTGCTCGAGCATGACGACGCGATCCTGTTCATCGACGAGATCCACACCATCGTCGGTGCGGGCGCGGTGAGCGGCGGCTCGATGGACGCCTCGAACATCCTCAAGCCCGCCCTCGCGTCGGGGAAGCTGCGCTGCATCGGCTCGACGACCCACCAAGAGTACAAGGGCAGCTTCGAGCGTGACCGCGCGCTCGGCCGCCGCTTCCAGAAAATCGACGTGGGCGAGCCGAGCGTCGAGGACGCGATCCTGATCCTCGAGGGCCTGCGCTCCCGCTACGAGGAGCACCACGACGTCAAGTACGGCGAGGGCACGATCGAGGCTGCCGTGAAGCTGTCGGCCAAGCACGTGAACGAGCGTCACCTGCCGGACAAGGCGATCGACGTGATCGACGAGGCGGGTGCGTTCGACCGCATGCGCAACGAGCCGACCCACAAGGTGGAGTTGCGCGACATCGAGCGCGTCGTCGCCCTCATGGCGAAGATCCCCGAGAAGAGCGTGTCGGCGGCCGAGGAGGAGAAGCTCCGCGACCTCGAGTCCGAGCTCAAGACCTTGATCTACGGGCAGGACGACGCGATCGCGCGGATGTGCGCGGCCATCAAGCTCTCGCGCGCGGGCCTGCGGACCGGCGAGAAGCCCATCGGCAACTTCCTCTTCAGTGGACCGACCGGCGTCGGCAAGACCGAGCTCGCCCGCCAGCTCGCGAAATCTCTCGGCGTCGAGCTGATCCGCTTCGACATGAGCGAATACCAGGAGCGCCACACGGTCTCCCGCCTCATCGGCGCGCCGCCGGGCTACGTGGGCTTCGACCAGGGCGGTCTGCTCACCGACGCGGTGCGCAAGAACCCGCACTCGGTGCTGCTGCTCGACGAGATCGAGAAGGCCCACCCGGATCTCTTCAACGTGCTCCTCCAGGTCATGGACCACGCGTCGCTCACCGACAACAACGGCCGCAAAGCGGACTTCCGCAACGTGGTCGTCGTGATGACGACGAACGCTGGCGCGCGCGAGATGGCCACGCGCCAGGTGGGCTTCGGCGGCGGCGAGAAGGGCGCAGACACGAGCCGCGCCATGACGGCCATCGAGAAGCTCTTCTCACCGGAGTTCCGGAACCGCCTCGACGCGATCGTGCTCTTCTAGGGCCTCGATCGCGAGGTCATCCGCAAGTTCGTCTAAAAGGAGGTGCGCCTCCTCGGTGAGCAGCTCGCGGAGCGCAACGTGACGATCGAGATCACGGGCGAGACGCGCGAGTGGCTGGCCGATCACGGCTACGACGCTCAGTTCGGCGCGCGTCCGATGGGCCGCACCGTCGAGAGCAACCTCAAGAAGCCGCTCGCGGACCTCATCCTGTTCGGTGGTCTCAAGAAGGGCGGTCACGTCGTGTTCGAGGTCGCAGAGCAAGATGGCAAGAGGGTCATCGTCCCGCGCGTGGTCTCGGGAACCGTCGCCGACGCGTGAGACGGCGGTGCGCTACGGAATGCGAGCGATGCCCGTCTATCTTCTGACGGACAAGCTCGCCTTCCCCCCTGCGGAGGGCGCGAGCCGCGAGGGTGTGGTCGCGGTCGGCGGTGACTTCAAGCCCGAGCGACTGCTGCTCGCGTACTCGCAGGGGATCTTCCCCTGGCCCACCGAGGGGATGCCGCTGCTCTGGTTCTCTCCCGACCCGCGGTTCGTCCTGCGCCCGCGCGAGGTCCACGTGGGCCGGTCGCTCGGCAAGGTGCTGCGCCGCGATGGCTTCGAGGTCCGTTTCGACACGGCGTTCGAGGCGGTGATCCGCGCGTGCGGCCTCGCGCCGCGACCAGGCCAGGACGGCACCTGGATCCAGGAGGATCTCATCGAGGGCTATCTGGAGCTGCACCGGCTCGGCTACGCGCACAGCGTCGAGGCGTGGCGCGGCGGGGCCCTCGTCGGAGGCCTGTACGGGGTGTCCCTCGGCAGTTGCTTCTTCGGCGAGTCGATGTTCGCGGCGGCACCGGACGCCTCCAAGGTGGCGTTCGTCACGCTGCTCGCGCACCTCGAACGCTGGGGCATCGGTCTCGTCGACTGTCAGGTCAAGACGGCGCACCTGGCGCGCTTCGGGGGCCGAGAGGTCTCGCGCCGGGACTTCCTCGTCGAGCTGCGCAGGCGCGTGGCGGAGCCGACGCGTCGAGGTCCCTGGCTGGCGGAGCTGAGGCCGAGCGAAGCGCTCGCGTCGCTCGGACGCTGAGTCAGTTCGAGGGGCCGCCCGGCCCCTCCCCCGCCCGCGATTGACGCACGAGCGAGGCCGCGGCGGAGGGCGCGCCGACGGGGTCGAGCCCCCCGACGAGGACGGCGAGCGCGCGAGCCCGCGCCCGCAGCGCGGCCGCGCGTTCCGCGTCTCCCTCGCGCACCGCGCGGACCGCGAGCCGTCGCGTGATCGAGAGGGCGCGCGACCACCGACCGCGGCGCTCGGCGCGCGCGACTCAGAAGGCAAGGAGGTCCGGGTCTCCGCGCAACTGCGCGTCCGCCTGGGCGAGCGCCGCGTCGGCGTCGGAGGGGGCCTCGAGCGCGTCGAGCGCGCGGGCGAGACCCACCCACAACCGCGCCTCGGCGTGGGCGCGGAGGATGCCCACGCGGAACGTCGCCACCGCGTCGCGGTAGGCGGCGCGCGCGAGCTCGAGCTCGCCGAGCGCGACGTACGCGGGCGCGTACGAGGGATCGGCGCTGATCGCGTCGCGGAAGTAGGCCCGCGCGCTCACGCGGTCTCCGGCCTGCGCAAAGCGCTCTCCGAGCACAACGAAGTCCGCCGCGCGGGCGCGACGGTCGGCGTCCTGCGCCGCGAGCGGAGATGCGACGAGCGACGAGAGGACGGCCCCCAGCGCCACCGCGGCGGACAGCGCGAACGAGAAGACGTGGCCTGCCGCTCCGCGCATCGCCAGCAGAGCTTGCGGCGCGCGGGCGTTTGCGTCGAGCAGCGTCGGCGGGGCCGGAACGGGCGCCCAGGCGTCCTTGGTCTATAGTCGCGCGTCTTTTCGCCTCGGAGAACAACGTGCGCCAGTGGATGCGCTTCGCCCCGTACGTCGCCTTCTTCCTGTCGGGCGCGTCGTCGCTGATCTTCCAGACCATCTGGACCCGCCACCTGCACCACGTGTTTGGAGCGACGTCGGTCGCCATCAGCACGGTGCTCACGGTGTTCATGGCCGGTCTGGGCCTCGGCAACTGGATCGCGGGCCGCTACGCGAACCGGATCAAGCACCCGATCTTCGCCTACGCGTTCGCCGAGCTGGGCGTGGCGGTCTGGTCGCTGCTCATTCCTTTCCTCGTCGCCTCCGATGGCTGGCTCGCCACGGTCAACGCGACGCTGCGGCAGTCGTTCGGCTCCGAGTCGGGCGTCTTCATGATCGCGCGCTTCCTCTGTGTCGTGCCGATCCTCATCGTGCCCACGACGCTGATGGGCGCCTCCACCCCGCTGCTCGTCCGCCACTTCGTGGGCACGAGCGACGATTCCGCCACGGCCTCGAGCAAGGTCGGAACGCTCTACGCCCTCAACACCTTCGGCGCGGCGCTCGGCCCGCTGCTCTCGGCCTTCGTGCTGATGCCGGCGGTGGGCCTGATGGCCACGAACGTCGTGGCCTGCGCGATGAATCTCTCGCTCGCGCTCATCATCTTCGCGCTGCGTGAGCCGCTCATCGGCAGCGCGTGGGGTAGCGGCGTCGCCATCTCGGTGCTCCCCGGACCAGCGGACGCCCGCGCCCGGCAGAGCGAGGCCCCGCCGTACTCGACCTCCGTGATCGTCCTCGGCGCGCTCGTCGGAATCGCCTGCTTGCTGGGCTCGATCACGGTGCAGGAGGAGGGTTCTTCGTTCGCGTGGACCCTGCGCTCGGTCGGCATCGTGGGTTTCCTCGTCGTGCTCTACGGCATGGTCCGCGCGACGGCGACCGACGCGTCGGCGGCGCGCACACCGGCGGCGCCGAGCAGCCGAGCGGGGGAGAACGGGGTTCACGAGCCCGCGATGCCGATCGAGGAGCGCGAGGCGACGGAAGGCAAGAAGCCCAAGAAGGGGAAGCGCGCCAAGTCCGCGGCTGAAGAAGCGCCAGAGGCCGGCACCGTCGAGCCGAGTGCGCCCGAGGCAGCGGCGGAGAGAGCCGAGCAGGAGCCGTGGGTGCCGCCCATCGCGCGCAAGGTGGCGTTCTACTGCTTCGCGCTTTCGGGCGCGGCGGCCCTCTGTTACGAGGTCGTCTGGTCGCGCGCGCTCGCGATGACGATCGGCAGCTCGATCTACTCCTTTGCGCTCATCCTCGAGACCTTCCTCATCGGCATCGCGGTCGGCAGCGCGGCGATGAGCTCGCTCCTCGGCCGGAACAGCCGGCCGCTGCTCGGTGTCGGCGCGACCGCGGCGCTCCTCACGCTGCTCGCGAACGTCCCGTGGGCGCTCGAGATGCAGATCGGCAATCGCCAGCACCACGGCGCGCTGCTGACGTGGGTGGGCGTGAGCCTGTTGCCGCTCGTCGTCCTCGCGGGGGCAGGGCTCTACGCGCGCCGACGCGCGGCGATCAACGAGACGCTCGAAGGCCGCGCGGACGAGTCGACGGGGCCGGGCCTCCTCATGGCGCTCGTGCCCGCCGTGGTCGGCCTCTTGAACGTCACCTACTTCACGACCGGGTACCTGCCGAAGATCGTCACGTCCGTCGTGGTCGTGGTGTCGATCTTCCTCGCCGTCACGCTCGCGCTCCGCAAGTCTCCCGTGCTGCTCCTGGCCGTCGTGCAGCTCTTCATCGGCGTCGCGACCGTGGTCTCGTACTTCTGGCAGGACGAGATCCCCTACGCCTTCGCGCAGCTCGTGGTCAGCGTGGGGGACCTCCCACAGCACGTCGGGACCGTTCAGTTCTTCATGTTCCTCACGGCCATGCTCTGCACGCTGCCGGCGACGCTGGGCATGGGCGCGATGTTCCCGCTCACGATCCGCGTCTGGACGGCGGGCGGCGGCGCGATCGCGCAGGACGTGGCGGTCGTGTACTCGGGCAACACGGTCGGCTCGATCGTGGGCTCGTGGCTGCCGGGCTTCGTGCTCATGCCGCTCATCGGCATGGAGCGGACGCTGCACGTGGGCATCGTGCTCAACATGCTGCTCGCGCTCGCGATGCTCATCGCCGGCGCAGCCGAGCCCGAGGAGCCCAGCGCGGGCGAGGCAAGGACGCAGCGCGGCGAGCGCCGGGGCGAGCTGCCGATGTGGCATGCGGTGACCGTGTACGTGCTCGCGCCGGCGATCCCCGCGATGCTTGCGCTGCTCTGGCTCGGCTCCTCGCGCCCCGACATCCGATGGAACCAGACGCAGATGACACTCGGAGTGTTCCGCGTCTCGCTCGCGGAAGGCATGCTCGACCCGACGAGCTGGGGTCAGCCCGACCTCGTGTACTACCACGACGGTCTCTCGACCACGGTCACGGTCGAGCGCTGGGGACACCACTTCGCGCTCAAGAACAACGGCAAGGTCGACGCCTCGAACGGCGACGACATGCCGCCGCAGGTCACCGTCGCGGCCTATCCCCTCCTCTTCCACCAGGACGGTCCGACGGACCTCGACGTCGCGATCATCGGCTTCGGCTCGGGCGTCACGGTCGGCTCGACCCTCTCGTTCCCCGTGCGGAGCATCGACGTGATCGAGCTGGAGCGCGCGATCCCGGAGGCGGCGCGTTTCTTTCAGGACGTGAACCTCCTCGAGTACCAGCTCGACGCGTTCCCGTACGTCCGCATGGACCGCCTCTCGATCATCAACGACGACGGCCGCAACTACCTCGCGGCGACCGATCGCCAATACGACGTGATCATCAGCGAGCCCTCGAACCCCTGGATCACGGGGGTCTCGGACCTCTTCACGATCGACCACTTCCGCATCGCGAAGCGGCGGCTGCGCCCCGGCGGCATCTACTGCCAGTGGGTACAGCTGTACGAGATGAGCCCCGAGAACATCAAGATCATCTTCCGCACCTTCGCGCAGGTGTACCAGCACGTCGTCGTGCTCGCCGCCGACGATCACAGCTCCGACACGGTCGTGCTCGGCTCGGATGCGCCGCTGCCGCTCGACCTCGAGCGCCTGCGCGCGAGCTGGGGCCTCGAGGTCGAAGGACGCATGACCGTCGCCGCGCAGCTCGAGCGCGCGGACATCCACGCGCCCTTCGACGTGTTCGCGCGCGTCTTGCTCGCCACGCGCGACGAGGTGCTCACGTACTCGCAGATCGAGACGCGCCGGCGCGGTACGGGCGCGGAGGCCGTGTGGGAGCCCAACTGGGGCTCGACCAACACGGGCGACTGCGACGCCGCCGACTGCGTGCGGCGGCCCGTCGAGATCAACACCGACGACAACGCGATCATCGAGTTCGCCGCGCCTCGCGACCTCATCGGCTTCGAGCGCTACGAGGGCTATCTCTCGACCATCTACTCGCACCAGTGGCCCTTCGCGCGTCTGGGCGGGCAGCTCGAGGGCTTCGGCGAGGGCGACGAACGCGCCCGCAACCTGGCCGAGCTCGCGATGTCGCTCGTGGCGCACGGTCGCTACGACCAGGCCGCCGAATTCATCGAGCAATCGCAGCAAGCGGGCCGCGCGCGGGAGACGGCGATTGCGCTCGAGGTGCTCACGCATCTGCTGTCGAGCGAGCGGGAGCCACCGGTCCGGGTCGAGCCTCCGATCCCGGGGCCGGAGCTCGACCGCGAGAGCGCGAGACGGCTCACGAACGGCTTCGACCGGGTGCGAGCCTCGGTGGACCAAGGCAATTACGGCGCCGCGCTGATGGCGATGGAGGACATCCCCTCGCCCCTGAGACTGCACAGCGGCCCCTCCATGCGCTTCCTCTACGGGTTCCTTCTCTACAAGGCCGGCCAGGGCTCGCCATCGCAATACCGGGCGGCCGCCGAGACACTCGAGGATCTGGTCCGCACGGAGGAGGACTACGTCACGCGACACCCCGAGGCGTTCTATTTCCTCTCGCGATCGCTCGACGCGGAAGGGGAGTACGACCAGGCCCTCCCCTACATGCGGCGGTATGTGGAGAGTCGCCTCGTCAGCGCCCGCTCGGACTACGCGGATGCGCCCGAGCCACCGGCGAGCGAGGCGCCCACCTCGAACGCGGAGGGCGAGGCGGGCAAGAGCGAGCACGACCCGATCACGCGCGTCGAGCCTTCGCCACGAGCACCGGCACCGCAGGCACCGGCACCGCAGGCACCGGCGCCGCCCTGAGAGCACGTGGCACTCGGATGG
>JBKDQC010000252.1:0-4100 GCA_046342295.1 Deltaproteobacteria bacterium
AGGCCGAGCGCGATCCCCGCGCGGTGCGCGACGTTGCGCAGGCCGTGGCGTCGCTCGACGTGCGCGAGCTCGTGGGCGAGCACGCCGGCCACCTGCTCCGCGCTCTCGGCCTCGCGGAGGAGGCCCGTCCACACGACGATCTGCCCCCCGGGCAACGCGAACGCGTTCACCTCGTCGTTCTCGACGACGCTCACGCGGTACGCGTGCTCCGAGGGCACGCCGCCCTCGCGCAGGCGCGACACGATCGTCTCGACGAACGCGAGTAGCCGTTGCCGCCTCACGGGCGCCCGTCCAATCTGGTTCGGCGATGAGATTCATGAACCCAGACGAGACCTTCTGGCTCACGCTCGGTGCGTTCTGCGCAAGAGCAGACCGGCTCAACCAGCCATGGCGGTTGATGCAGGGTGAGCGATGTTTGGAGTGTGGCGTAGAAGGCTGCGCGACCGTCGGCTGGGTGACGTTGCGCCGTTTAGGTTCGTTCGCGGTCGCGATGCCAGCCTTCGAAGAGGTTCTTGACGACTCGTTCCTCCCTCCACAAGCGTTCTACACCGAAGGCACCCCGTTCGTGGCGGTGAAGGACTGGGTGGAGCGGATGCCCAACCCGGAAACAGAGGGCTACCTCCTCTCGTTCGTGGACGGGGTGGAACGCCTCTCGGGCGAGGAGCTGCTGCGGATCCTCCAATGGGAAGCTCCGCTTGGAGTCTTGGGCCACGGTGGCGATCCCGTTGAGGTCCATGACGATCGGGTTCTCGCCGCCTCGCACGGGTCGCGGAAGGATGCCGTTCTGGAGGTTACGGCGCTGATCGACCGGATGGAGAGGCTCCACGAGCCCAACATCGAGCCATCGCTGCCTGGTGATGAGCCCGTCGTTCTGTACCTCGAAGACGAGGCTGGGTTCACTCACGACTGGCCCGTCGCGGTCCTCCGGGACGGACGGTGGCTCCTCTCCCCCAGCCCAGGTTTCGTCGTCGCCTGAGGCTCGGCCACGTAGCGGCGCGATCCTCGTGTTCTTCGGCAAGCGTCGTCACGCCATGAAGGTCTTCTACTTCGATGGCACGGGCCTGTGCGTCTTCTACAAGCGCCTGGACGCGGGGACGTTCCGGGTGCCCCTCTCACATGACGGCACGAGCCCGACGATCTTCAAGCTGAGGCCACACGCCTTCTCGAGCGTCGCGGGCGAGGCGTACTCCGAGAGCGGTCCGAGGTAGGCGACGAGCACCACCGCGGTCACACGACCGACGACCTTCGCGATTCCCCGCGTTGCCTCGTGCTCTTCGGCGGTCTTGTCGAACAGCTTGTCGATGGTCGCGATCGAGCCGCGAACGTGTAGCGCCTCGCGCGCGAGACCGGACTTCGCCCCGCCGAAGTCGCAGAGCACGGTGAGCGGCTCGTCGTCCGCCTCGTCCTTCTTCAGCGTGTGAGCCTCGTCCTCCGCGTCGACCTCCTTGGGCTTGTCCTTCTTCTTCTGGACGGCGCGGATGCGCGTCCCGTCCGCGGTCACGTCGAAGTCCTTCCGGAGAGCGTCGATCGCCTTGGCCACGTCCTTGACGCGGAAGCGCGCGATCGCGTCGATCCCGAGCTTGGGCGTACCCTCCTTCTCCTCGGCGTCGGCGGCGCGCTTCTTCTTGGCCTTCTTCGGCGGCGTGGTCGTGACGACGAGGTCGACGGGCTTCGTCAGGTCCACGACGGAGAGCCAGCGGCCGATCTCCTCGTCCGCGGTCCCCAGCTGGAGGAGCGGGCGCGCGCCGGCGAGCTCCACGATCGCGTCCGGATCGTCGGCGTGCAGCCACGCGGCGAGCTCATCGGGGCGCTTCACGCGAGGCGCCGGCTCCGCCGTGCCGTCCCGCTTCGCGGGCGGCAGCGTCGCGGGGCCTCCCTCCGGCGTGCGCGCCGGCGGACCACCGCAGGCGACGAGAGTGGCGGTCAGGAGCCCAGCGAAGGAGGTCCAGGCGTGACGCATCGCGCGTCAGCGTATGAAAGCCCCCCCGCGCCCGCGCCGTCCGTGTGCCGCAGCGCCGGGACGAGCACACCCTGCGCCATGTCGCGCGCCGCGTGCGCCACGCCGTTCGCCAGGTCGCGCGCCACGCGCGCGAGCGGGCTCGCGCGCGGCGGGACCACCGTGGGCGCCGCCTTCGTGCCGCCCGCGTCCTCCACCGCCACGCCGTGGTCGTAGACCAGCTTGCTGCCGAGGTAGGCGCTGAACGCGACCGTGGAGAACGCGGCGAGCCCGGCGGCGAGGTAGCCGATCGACGGTCGCGTCATCGCGACGCGCGCGATGGCCATCGCGGTCACGACGCCGAGCGCGGCCACGTTGAGCGTGCGGTGCGTCTGCAGGATGGGGCGGGAGGCCTCGTCGAGCTCGACCTCCTCCTGCGCGATGAGGCCGGTGATCCCGGCGATGCCCGCGCCGGCCGCGGCGAGCACGATGCCGAGACGACCCACGGCGCGGAGATCACGGCTGCCGGTGACGAGCGCGATCGCATCGGCGCCGACGGCGACCGGCAGGAGCGCGATCGGGAAGTGGACGAGCGAGGGGTGGAGCTCTTCGATGCGGATGGCCATGCCCGCGAGCAAGCATCCCGCGTTCCGCGGACGGCGCTCGAGCTCCGGAGGGAAGGTCGAGAGGACCTTGGACGTACGACGGGGCAGGCGGGCGCCCTGGGGCCCGGCGGCCCCCTCCTTCCGCTCTCCTCCGAGGTCGACCCATGCTCCGCCGCGAAACGTTCCATCCAGACGGTTCGGTGACCGTCACGCAAGAGTTCGAGCTGACGGGGGCTGACCTGCGCCCCGTCCGGAGCGACGTCGTCGACGTGATGGACCGCGTCCTCGGGCGCGCGGGAGAGGTGATGCACGCGATCGATCCCGCGCGCATCATGAGCTTCGCGAACGGCGGCCCGCCGGTTTGGAGCGTGGCCTCGGTTCCCGTGACCGTTCCTCGGCCGTACGGCTACGCGCTGACCTACGGCATGAGCCACCAGCTCTCTCCCGAGCCCTTCCGCGAGGGCATCGGCTACGAGTTCTCGATCGCCGTCGCCGGCGCGCAGCATCCGGACGTGTGGGCGGTGTCGCTCCTGCGCCACCTCGCGCGCTACGTGCTCTCCAGCGGGAACGAGCTCATGGTGGGCGACGTGATGCCGTGCCACGCCCCGATCACGCGCATTCCGTTTCCCCCGCAGTACCACGCGATGATGCCGAACACGTCGGTCGACAGCATCGTGGTCGTGCCGGATCCCGTCATCCCGCGCATCGACACGCCGCACGGCCCCATCGAGGTGCGGCGGATCGTGGGGGTGGAGCTGCGCGAGCTCGAACGGCTCGGGCCCATGCCGGCCGCGGCGCGTCCTGCCGCGCGGGCCGCCGTCGACCCGCTCCTGCTCACGACGATCTGACGCTGACGTCACGGTGGAGATCTCATCCTGACGTTCGAACATCGGGAATTTCGGTGCGATCTGATGGGTTGAGGCCTGTATGACCGTGACCCGCGCGCTTCGTTCTGCCGTTCCCGCCGAAATCTCTCGTCGCGTCAGCGCCTCGGAGGCGCGGACCGCCTTCCACCAGCGGGTGCTCGACGGCGTGCGCCGCTTCCTCGAAGATCACGCCATGGCAGGCAAGACCGGGCCGCGCGACTTCTGCGACTTCGAGAAGGCTCTGCACGAGCGCCTGCTCGAGGCAGAGCGCGAGATCATGGCCGACGTCATGGCAGCCTCCGACGTCGAGGCGGACGCGATCGAGATCGAAGGTCGCGTCCACCGGCGCGTCCTTCGGAGCGCACAGACGTACATGACGGCGTGCGGTGAGGTCGTCGTGGAGAGGTGGCTCTACAAGGATCGCGCGGACCCGACGGCGCATGCGCTTGCCGCGCTCGACCTGAGACTCGGCATCGTCGAGGGCTTCTGGACCCAGCGCGCCGCGGAGCAGGCCTCGTGGGTCGTCACGCAGATGACGCCGAAGAAGGCCGAGACCGTAGCCCGGACAAACGGCCCCTGGGTTGCGTGATCGGAACGTCCGCTTCTGCACGAGCCACGCGATCGAGGGTCTCGGAGGCGCTCGTCGAGGTCACGCGGGGGCGGCGTCGGGCTGAGAAGGGCCTCGGGTGCCCG
>JBKDQC010000253.1:0-4164 GCA_046342295.1 Deltaproteobacteria bacterium
GGGTCTTCGGCGTGCCCACCGAAGGCTACGGTTTCTCGCGCAACGTCGGCGGTGGACTGTCCGCGCCCGGCTTCTCCGAGGCGGCGCTGCAGGTCACGGCCGATGCGCCCGTGCAGTCGGTGGTTCGGATCCGCTACGGGCTCTAGGCTTCGTACGGGCCCTTCGCTTCGTACGGGCTCTGCGCGTGGTGCGCCTGACTTGCTGAACGGGCCCGCGCGTGCTCCCTTCGCCACCCGATGGAGCCCGACGAGCGAGACGAGCCGCCGATCGAGAGCCCGCCCGAGGGCTCGACCTGCGCGGAGCACGCCGATCGGCCCGCGCTGGTGGTCTGCCCGCGGTGCGGTTCGTTCTCGTGCCTCTCCTGCTGGCATGGCGCGCTGCGTCGGTGTCATGCGTGCGTGGCCCGCCAGGCTCCCCCGCCCGTGCCGTGGGAAGATCCGAGCCGCGGCCTGATCTCGCGGTTCTTCGGGACCCTCGGCGATGCGGGCTCGCCCGTCGTCACCGCGCCGTCGTTTCGCAAGGACGGGACGGCCCGCGCGTTGGCGTTCTTCGTGATCAGCTTCGTGCCGCTCGCGAGCCTCGCGGGCGTCGTGCCCTACACCGCGAAGGTGCTCTTCGGGCCGGGCCTCGGGATCGACATCGTCGGCGCGCCGACGGACGCCGAGCTCGCCGCCGATGTCGCGCGGGCCGTGGGGCTCGGGCTCGTCGTGGGCCTCGGGCAGTGGCTCGCGCTGACCATCCCTTTCGTCAGCCTCTCGAACGCCTTCGCCGAGAAGGGGCATCCGGACGCGCCGATGCGCGCCATGCTCTACCGGGGTTGGCTGCTCTCGTTCTTCCTGCTCGCACAGTACGCGCTGCCGGTCGTGCTCCCGGCGGGCGCAGGGATGCTCCTCGCGACGATGCTCTCCCTCGTGCCGTTCGTCCTGCTCCTCAGCACGATGCGGGCGACGACCCGCATGGGCTCGGGGGTCGGCGCGCTGACGGCGCTCCTCACGATCAGCGTGCCCTTCGCGCTGATGATCGGCTCGAGCTTCTTTCTCGAGCGCGGCGTACGCGCACTCGTGCCCGAGCTCGGACGGATCGAAGAGCAGCAGCGCGTCGAGCAACAGCGCCGCGAGGCGGGTGGGCCGGGGAGTGCGGCCACCACCCCCGCACCCGCGCCCGCCGTGGCTGCCGAGGCCGCGCCTGCCGAAGCCGCGCCGATCGGGGCCGCGCCTGCCGAGGCCGCGCCGACCGAGGCCGCGCCTGCCGAGGCCGCGCCTGCCGAGGCCGCGCCTGCCGAAGCCGCGCCGATTGGGGCCGCGCCTGCCGAGGCCGCGCCGATCGAGGCCGCGCCTGCCGAGGCCGCGCCTGCCGAGGCCGCGCCGGCCCCCGCGGCTACCGCGACACCGTGAACGCGGCCGCCTCGTTGCGGCCCGTGCCGGAGCAGCTGGTGACGACGAAGCGATGAGCTCCCTGCGCCTCGGCTCGATCCTCGGGCTCGGTACCGACGAGGCCAGGATACGTCAGCTCGAGGCTCGCGCCCGCGACCAGCGCGGCACAGGGCGGGAGCGCGTGCTCGGCGTCGAGCCGCGCGACGAAGCGGCCCCGCGCATGCACCGGCTCCCAGGCGCCCGAGGCCTGCGATTCGAGGATCAGCTCGGACGCGAACGACACCGGACCGCTCGACTCGTTGCTCAGCGTGACGAGGACGTCCGCGCCCTCGACGCGGGTCGTCACCGTCAGCGCCGGGGCAGGCTCGATCGGGAGCGTCGGTGGCGGCGCGGGCTCGGCGGTGGCCGCGGCCTCGACGGTGGCCTCGGCCTCGGGTGGAGGCGGCGGCTCGGCCTGCGGTCGCACTGCGGAGGGACCTTCGGGAGGCGCGATCGCAGGCCCGGCTCCGCAGGCCTCACAGCCCAGGAGGCTCGCCGAGAGCGCGAGGACGAGGGACGGTCGCGTCAGCAGGTCCACGCCTCGGGAGTAATGCGACCGCGGTTCGCTGCCAAGAAAAGTGATCCCTCGCTGCGGCTTCAGGCGGGCGCTCCGCCCTCGAGCGCGCGCGCCTCGGCGGCCCAGCGCGCTTCGAAGGCTGCGCGGTCGAGCCACAAGCGGTGTGCGCGACGCGCGTCCTCGGCGACCTGCGCGTGGCCAGCGGAGTCGAGGTAGCCGCGGAGAGAGCGCTCCTCGGTCGCGACCATCAGCTCCCCGTGCCAGCGCCACACCGCGTCGTCGGAGCGCGTGCGTACGAGGCCCCACTCGAGCGCCCAGCTCGCCTGCGCGGTGCTCAGGCCGTGCTCGACGCGCAGGAGATTGAGCACGGCCTGCAGCCGGCCGCGGTGCACCGGATCGAAGCAGGGGATCTCACGCGCGTAGTGCTCCGCGTTGTGGAGATACTCGGCGGTGGTGACCATCGCGTCGAGCTCGAGCCGCCACACCACGCGGGCGAGCATCGAGAGCACGCGCCAGCCGATGCCGAGGCCAGGCGCGTCCTGCCCCGGCAGGCGAGGGCGCTCGCGCGAGAAGACCGCGCGCGGGTGCCGCAGGAGCAACCAGTCGATCGTGAGGACCCGGTAGTGCTCGCGGAGCGGAGGCAACCCGGGCGAGCGATGCGGGACGAGCGTGTCCCTGCGGAGCACAAGCTCGACCAGGCGCTCGCTTCGTTCGTGGACGGGGGCCTCGACGAAGAGCAGGTGTCGGTCGTCCTCGATCCGCGTGACGACCGAGACCTCGGGATATCCGCGTCGCGCGAGGGCCCCGAAGATCCCGTAGCGTTCGAGCGCGAGGCGCAGACCTTCGTCGCCGTAGAAGTCGAGGAAGCGGCGCCCGGCGTCCTTGTCGCGGACGAGCTCTGCGGAGCTCTCCCAGACCTCGTCCGTCGAGGCGCGCATCAGCTCGAGGCCCGAGAGGGATCTCGCGATGCGTCGGAACGGGTGATCGAAGCGCGTCGGCACGCCGCCGGATCGTGAGGGGTTCGTCTTGTCTCGTCGAGGGGCGTGGGATTACAACGCGATCGTATGCTCCGTGCGCTCTTCGGCTTCGCCCTCGTGTGGGTCGCGCTCGCGGCGCCGATGTCCCTGGCGGCCCAGTCGAGCCCCACGGCGTCCAGCGACGTGACGGTGGGTCAGGAGGATGCAGGCGGCGCGTCGGAGACGACCGGGGAAGCCCAGAGCCGCGACAGCGGCTCGAGCGCGCCAGCGACGGCCTACCGCGGGGACGAACTGGGTCGGGAAGAGCGACCCGAGGTCGTCGAGGACGCGCGCAGCGAAGATGTCGTCGCGGCGCTCTCGGACGCCATCGACGAGCCCTTGCTCCCCGACGCCACGCCGCACCGACTGCCCTGGCGCGCCGAGTGGCCGCGCTATTCGTTCGACGAGGCTGCGCTGACGGTCGGCCTCGGCGCGTTGCTCGTGGCTTCCGAGCTCCTGCCGAATTCGTCGTTCACCCCCAACTGGCGCGGCGGCCTGCTCTTCGACGACGCCGTGCGTGGTGGGCTCCGGCTCGACACCTTCGCCGAGCGAGACAACGCCCGCATCGCGGCCGACGTGCTGATGTGGGTCAACATGGCGCTGCCTGTCGTGGTCGATGCCTTCTTCGCGCTCGGGATCGGCGATGGCAACTGGGACGCGGCCTTTCAGATGGGCCTCATCAGCGTCGAGGCGTACGTCATCTCGCTCGTCGTCTGGCGCGTGACCTCCCTCCTCGCGCGCCGGCAACGTCCGCTCGACACCGCCTGCGAGGCGGGCGACACATCTCCCCACTGCGACTCGCGCCTCGCGACGCAGTCCTTCTTCTCGAACCATACGGTCAACGCGTTCACGGGCGCTGCGCTCACGTGCCTTCACCACTCCTCGATGCCGGTGTTCGGCGATGTCGGTTGGGACGGAACCGCGTGCGTCAGCGCCACGCTTCTCGCGACTGCGGTGGGCTTCCTGCGCGTGATGAGCGATCACGAATACCTGACCGACGTGCTCACCGGAGCCGCCGTCGGTTGGGTCAGCGGCTACATCCTCCCGTGGCTCCTCCACTACCAAGGAGGCGCTCGGCCCGAGCTGCGCGCGCCGATCGCCGTGATCCCGGCGCCGATGCTCGGAGAGGACAGGATCGGGCTCACCGCCGCCGGTTGGTTCTGAGAGCACGTGGCACTCGGATGGAACGATGCGGGTGCCACGGGCTCGAATCGGCGGG
>JBKDQC010000254.1:0-12421 GCA_046342295.1 Deltaproteobacteria bacterium
AAGAAACGTCAGAGCATGAGTCAATCCAAGTGACTCATGCTCTGAGAGCCCGGGGCACGATCAGCC
Organism: Deltaproteobacteria bacterium; assembly: GCA_046342295.1. Lineage (GTDB taxonomy): Bacteria > Myxococcota_A > Polyangia > Polyangiales > Sandaracinaceae > JAFLCL01. The sequence goes on from JBKDQC010000254.1 coordinate 67, forward strand.
GTCGGCGTCGATCCCGTCTTCCCGCAGCTCCTCGCCGGTCGCGAGGCGCGCGAGGGTGCCCGGCGGCGGCTCGAACCAGCCAGGGTCGTCGTAGCCTCGCAGGTCGTCGCGGACCTTGAGGACCGTGAACATGCCGCCCATGTCGATCGTGCCGTGGGGTCCCGGCGCGCTGCGCATGCTGATCGCGTTGCGCGGAAGCGGCATGTCCATCGCGCCCATCGCGCCCATGCCCGCTTGGCCCATCGACATGTAGCCAGGCACCGTGCGCGCGACGATCGCGTCCGCCGCGCGCGTGTCCGCGCCGATCATCGTCGGTTGCTCGTGACCCATCTGGTTCATCACGTGGTGGGTCATGTGGCAGTGCAGGGCCCAGTCGCCGACTTCGTTCGCCACGAACTCCACGTCCCGCGTGCTGCCAACCGGCACGAGCACCGTGGTCTCTCGCCAGCGTGCGCCCGGCGGCACGGGACCACCGTCGGTCGCGGTGATCTCGAACGCGTACCCGTGCAGATGAATCGGGTGGTGGTCCATCGGGCCGAGGTTGCCGAAGCGGATGCGGACACGCTCGCCGCGCCGCGCGATGAGCGGCGCGGTCGCCGGATAGGCTTTGCCATTCAGGGTCAGCACGTTGAAATCATTCATCGCGAGCGCATCGGGGCGACGCGTACCGGGGTGGATGGACCACTCGTGCAGCATGAGCACGAAGTCGCGATCGACGCGCGGCCCGCTGGCGCGCCGTGGATGGACGATGAACATCCCGACGGCGCCCAAGGCGATCTGTGTCATCTCGTCGTAGTGCGAGTGGTACATGAAGGTGCCCGCCCGGCGCATCTCGAGCTCGTAACGGAAGGTGCGGCCCGTCGGGATCGGCGGCTGCGAGAGCCCCGAGACTCCGTCCATCCCGCTCGGCACGAAGAGCCCATGCCAGTGCGTGGCCGTCGGCTCCGGGAGGCGATTGGTCACGTAGATTCGTACGCGATCCCCCTCGGTCGCCTCGATCACCGGGCCTGGCGTGCGTCCATTGAAGCCCCAGGCCCGGATGATGAGACCAGGCGCGATCTCGTGGTCGAACTCCTCCGCGACGAGGTGGAACACCTTCACCCCGTTCACCACGCGGTGCGGGAGAATCTCGCCGTTCGGTATGACGAGCCGGCTCGCGTCGGAGGTCACTCTCTGGGCCGCGTCGGGCGGAGCCTCCCGATGGGCCGTGTCGTTCGGGTCACGGAGCGCAGGGTCGGCGACGCTGTCCTGGGCTCCGCCGGCCGAGGCGAGGCTCGACACGGCGGGCACACCGAGCAGCGCGGAGCTGCCCACGAGGAATCGACGTCGATCCATCACTCGCCTCCGGGAGCGGACAGGCCTGCGTCGCCACCGGCCAGGATCTGATCGAGCGCCGCTCGAGCGAGCCAGTAGTCTCGCGCGGCGTCGAGGATGGAGAGTTCGTTGCCGAGCTCGGCGCGCCTGGCCTCGAGCACCGCGAACGGCGTTGCGCTCATGGCGTTGTACTGGCGCAGGGTCTCCTCGACGAGCTCGGCGCGGACGGGGGCGAGGGTCTCGAGAAGGAACGCGAGCCGCCGTCGCGAGACGAGCACGCGGTTGCGCGCTCTGCGCACGCCCGACCGCACCGCGACGGCAATCTGGGCATGCCGCTGCTCGAGCACGTGCAGCTCCGCCTCGATGGAGTCCGCCCGCCCCTGACCTTGATCCAGCAACGGCAGGGTCATCGAGAGCGCGGGTCCGAACGCGGCCGTCTGCTCGGCATAGCTGGCCGAGAGGCCGAGGTGCACGTGCGGCAGGAGGCCGTCAGCGCGCGCGACATCGTGGTCGCGCGCGATCGCCTCGAGCGCGGCTCGGACGGCGGAGAGCGCGAGGCTCTGCTCGATCGCGATCGGCTCGAGGCGCGCCTCGTCGTGCACCTCGTCGGGAACCTCGACCGGCAGCGCCGCGAGGTGGAGCCTCGCCGCCGCGCCATGGAGGCCGAGGCGCAGCACGAGATCTTCTTCGGCCTCGAGCGCGGACGTCTCGGCCTCGGCCCGCACGAGCCTCAGCTCCTCGTAGAGCGCCCGCTGCGTCAGGACTTCGAGCGCGGGCACGTTGCCCGCGTCGCCGAGCGCGCGGGCGGTCTCGTAGGCCCCGCGCGCCGTATCCACGATGCCTGCCAAGCGCTCGTAGCGCGCGCGGGCGGCCTGCGCGCGGATGGTCGCCACCCGCACCTCGTACGTTCGTCGGAGCACGGCGTCGGCCGCACGCACCTCCGCAGAGGTCAGCCGCGCCTCGGCGGCCGCGCGCCGAAGCGGCATCGTCGCGATCTCGACGAGGTCGACGATCACGTGCGCCTCGAGCTCGTCGCCTCCCGTGGTGCGTCCGGGACGCAGCTCGAGGTCGAGCTCGGGGTTGGGCAGTAGGCTCGCCGCCAGGAGCTCGGAGCGCGCCACGCCGAGCGTCTCGAGGTCGGCCTGGATCTCCGGGCTCGCCAGGAGCGCGACCCGTACGGCGCGCGAGCCATCGAGCGGCTGCGCGAGGAGGGTCTCGAGGCTCACCTCCGGTCGCGCGTCGTCGTCCGGTTCGCGCGCCAGCGACACCCGCACCGACTCGCCGCCGACGCTGTGGGCGTCGAGGAGGACCTGTACCGGCCGGCTGAGCGGCGCGGCGTAGCACGCCGCGAGCGAGAGCGAGAACGAGAGCGAGAGCGCCGCTCTGGGGCAGACGCGTCTCGAGACGAGCCGCCGCGGCGACGGCCGCGAGGTGCAAACGTGCGGCGCGCGCTCAGTCACCCGAGGCCTCGCTCGGCGTGTGCCCATGGTGGTGGTGAGCATGGGCATGCTCGCTCGGTGCGGGCTCGACGGTGTCCTCCCGCACGAGCGCGTCGGCGACGCTGGGGAGCGGCGTGCTCGCGGCCGATGCGTGCGCCGGATGTCGAGGAGAGACCTGCGGGCCGCTGCCGACGCAGGCGCCTGTCATCGAGAGCGCGGAAATCACGAGGAACGTGGGGCGCATGGCGTCACCGTCGCACGGGCGGGGTTCGGAGCGCGTGGTATAGCCCCGCGTCATGACTTCAGCTTCCGGGACGTCCGCCCGCGGCCCTCGCCGGGGAGAGAACGAGCCGGCCGGTCTCGTCCGCTCCCTCGCGCCCAAGCTCGCGATCTCCCTCGTGCTCGGCGCGCTGTTCGCCTGGCTCGCCTCGCGCGGCGGTGTGCCCCTCTTGCCCCCGGCCGAGGCCTTCGCAGGCGTTCGCTGGGAGCTCGTCGGGCTCTACGTGATCATCCTGCTCGCGACGCACTTCTTCCGCGCGAGCCGATGGCGTTTCCTCGCTGCCCCGATCAAGGACGTTCCGTTCGCCGAGAGCGTGTTGCTCAACTGGATTGGATTCTTCGCGATCTTCGCCTTGCCCCTGCGGCTCGGAGAGCTGGCACGGCCAGCGCTGTCGAAGATGCGGCATGGGATCCCGGTGTCGGTGGGGCTCGGCACCGTCGCGGTCGAGCGGGTGCTCGATGGCCTCGTCACCAGCCTCTGTGTGGTCTGGGCGCTCGCCTTCCTCCCGAAGCTTCCGTCCGAAGACCCGATCGTCGCCAGCCTGCCCTATTACGGCTGGCTCGCGGTCGGCGTCTTCTCCGCAGCGTTGTCGGGCCTCGCGCTCTTCCTCTGGCAGAAGAAGCTCGCGATGGTCCTGATCCGCGCGACGTTCGGGCTCCTCTCCGCTCGGGTCGCGGACAAGGTGGCGGAGAAGGTCGGCGGGATCGCGGAGGGCATCCGCTCGATCGCGCACGCGAGGCTCGTGCTCGGCTTCGTCGGCGAGACGCTCCTCTACTGGACGCTCAACGCGCTCGGGATGTGGGTGCTCGCCATCGGCTGCGGGCTCGACCTCAGCTTCGGTCAGGCGGTGGCCGTGATGGGGATCCTCGCCATCGGCGTCCTTCTGCCGGCGGGCCCGGGGATGTTCGGGAACTTCCAGCTCGCGGTCTCGGTGGCGCTCCGGCTCTTCTTCGCCGACAGCGTCGTGGGAGATCAGGGCGCCGTCTACATCCTGCTCCTCTACCTCGTGCAGGCCGTCACCATCGCGCTCGCCGGCGTCGGTCCGCTCTACGGCATGAACCTGCAGTTCCGCGACCTTCTGCGCACCGAGCCGGCCGCCCCGCAGGGCTGAACGGAAACGCCGCGACGCTGGCAATCGATGCGGAGCGCGACTAGCGTCTGCGCGCATGTCGAACCCCGAGCTCATCGACGCCGCCTTCGCCGATCGCGCGCTCCTCGCGAACGACGAACACCGCAACGCCGTCCTCGACACGATCGCCCAGCTCGACGCCGGCACCCTCCGCGTCGCGAGCAAGACCCCGGATGGGTCCTGGCAGACGAACGCCTGGGTCAAGCGCGCGATCCTGCTCTACTTCGCCGTCCGCTCCATGGAGAAGGTCGAGCTCGGACCGTTCGAGTTCCACGACAAGATCCCGCTCAAGCGCAACCTCGACGCGGCCGGCGTGCGCGTCGTCCCGCCCGGCGTGGCGCGGTACGGCAGCCACCTCGAGCGGGGCGTGGTGCTGATGCCCGGTTACGTGAACATCGGAGCCTACGTTGGCTCGGGCACGATGATCGACACGTGGGCGACGGTCGGCTCCTGCGCGCAGATCGGCCGAGACGTGCACCTCTCGGGCGGTGTCGGTGTGGGCGGGGTGCTCGAGCCAGCGCAGGCTTCACCTGTGATCATCGAGGACGGCTGCTTCCTCGGCTCGCGGGCGATCGTCGTCGAGGGCGTGCACGTCGAGCGCGAGGCCGTGCTCGGGGCCAACGTCGTGCTCACCTCCTCGACCGCGATCATCGACGTCTCCGGCCCGAGCGTGGTCGAGCACCGGGGACGTGTGCCGGCGCGATCCGTGGTCATCCCGGGCACGCGCACCAAGCGCTTCCCGGCGGGCGAGTTCGGCGTGCCGTGCGCGTTGATCCTGGGTCAGCGCACCGAGAGCACGGACCGCAAGACCTCACTGAACGCGGCGCTGCGCGACTTCGACGTGCCCGTCTGACGGGCACGCACGCAGCTTCAGAGGGATGCGAGCGCGAGCATGCGAAGCCGCTCCTTCGGCGAGCGCTGTGCACCGACGGGCGCGTGCTCGCGAAGGTCCACTCCGAGCGCCAGACGCGCGTCTCGCTCGAAGCCGCGGAAAGCAAGGCCGGCGCAGTAGCCGGGGTCCCCCTCGCGCTGTCCCTGCACGACGCGGACGACCTCCGCCTCGACATCGAACCACAGACCCGAGGACGGGACCTGAAACGAGAGCAGCAGTGTCTGACCGCGCTCGACACGGCGATCGCAGGCGAGCAGACAGCCGGTCGCCGAGGCGTCGAGCACACGCTCGCCGATCAGCCGGAAGTCGTCATCCACGGCCTGACCGCGTGCCTTCACGACGTAGCGGGTGGTCTTGCGGACGGGCGAAGTGCTCATGGGTGCTCCTTCGATGTCGATCGTAGAGGCCACCCGCGACCTCGCGCCAGAAAGAGGCACGGGTCAACGCGCTCGGGCCCACTCGCTCGGGGGCGGCTCGCCTTCGAGCGACGCGAGGAACGCGGCCATCGCCCGCTCGTCGCCTTCCATGTAGAAGAGGCCGCGCGTCGAGAGGATCTGATCGAGCGTGCGGGACCCGTCGTGCTCGTAGGGCGCTGTGAGCGTCACGTTGCGCAGCGATGGGGTGCGGAACTCGTGCTCGTCCCGCGCCTCGGGGCCGAGCGGGAGCTCGAGCGCCTCACCGGCGTCGCGGTCGAAGTACGAGCCTTCGGAGTTGAACGTGCTGGCGAGCAGCGCCTCGATGCCCTGTGCGCGGCCTCGATCCGTGCCTTCCCTCCTGCCGTGGAAGTCGTCGTCGGTGAGCATCGGGCCGTAGTGACACCCCGCGCACCCCGACTCGACGAAGCGGGCCAGGCCGCGACGCGCCTCGGGGCTGAGCGCGTCCCGATCTCCGTCGAGATAGCGGTCGAGCGGTGCGGGGCCGCTGGTGATGCGGCGCAGGTAGGCCTCGAGGGCCTTGCCGACATTGGCTGCGACGCGGTTGACCGCGTCGCGGTCCTCCGGCGCCATCGCCTCCCACGCGGGGTCCCCCGGCATCCCGCTCGCCGGGAACCGCGCGACGTCGTCGATCGCAGGGAGCGGGCCGATGATCTCCTCGTAGGGCCCGCGGTAGGCAGCCTCGTCCGCGATCCGATGCGCGATCGCCAACCTCGTGGTGCCCATCTCGATGGGGTTCTCGAAGGCCCCGAGCGGCTGCGACCACAGGCTGTCGGCGCGACCGTCCCACAGGAAGAAACCTTCGAGACGCGCCGCCACGAGCAGGCTTGGGCTGTTGCGGGTCCCAGGCATGCCGTCGATGACCTCGGACACGGGCCGCCCGTCGCCGAAAGCACGGTCCGGCTGGTGGCAGGTCGCGCAGCTCACGCCCGCGATGGTGGCGAAGCCGTCGTCGAAGAAGATGGCGCGACCCAGCCGAGCCGCCCGTTCGTCGTCCGCGTAGCGGTTCCCACGCGCAGGCGGAAGCGCGTCGGGCAGCCGAAAACCTGCGATCAGCTGACAATCGCGGGCACCGAGGCGCAGGTCGTCTCGGCACAGATCCCACAGCGCCTGGCCCACGCCGTCGGGCGGGGGCGGCGCGCAACCTACGAGAGCCAGGCCGAGAACACCCGATGCGAGCAAGATGGGGAGGCGTCCGACCTCAGACATGACGCCAAGCATGACACGCCGGGCGCCGCTGCCAGCGCGCGCTACTTCTTCACGCGCTCGTACAGCACCCGATACGCGCGCGTCAGCCCCGCGACGACGTCGAGCGCAGCGCGGTAGCGCTCCGCGTCTGCGCGATGCTTGTCGGGGTGAAAGCGCGCGAGAAGCTCGCGGTAGCGTGTCTCGATGTCGCCCCAGCTCGCGCCGCGCGGCAGCTCCAGGTTCGCGTACGCCTGCAGCAGCTCGCGGTCCCTCTCGAGGGCGTCGAGCGCGCGCTGGACTCTCGGCGAAAGCTCGGCCGGAGGCTGGCCTCCGCGGGCCCTCCGCCGACGCTCGAGCTCGGCGTCGAGCTCGACATCGGACAGCTCGTGAACGGGCTTGGTCAGCGTCACGCGTACTCCCGCAGCCGCTCAGTCGCTCGCCTTCGGACTGGTGGGTGCCGTGAGGAGCCGCTCGAGCAGCGACTGCGAGTACGCCGAGAGCTCGCGAAAGACCACGCCCATCCCCGGAGGATCCTGCTGCACACGGACCACCTCTCCGATGCCCTCGATCGTCTCGATGTCATCCATGATCCCGGTGAACTTCAGGTTCACGCGCGTGCCGATCGGCAAGGGCTGCTTCGACTTCACGAACACGCCGGTGCGGGAGATGTTGGTCACGTACTCCTGGATGAACGCGTCGAAGGACTCGAACTCCTTGTTGATGGTGACCCGCTCGTCCCGCCGATGGCTCTGGTTCGACATGGCCGATCCCTTGTACTGCGAACCCGCCTCACCGCTCAAGGGCGGGAGTCGAGCCTGGATCCCTCGGGCGAGCGAGGCGCCGCGCCCGCATTCGCCATGCGCCCTCAGCCGCCACCGAGGTCGAACTGCTCCAGATGATAGTCCTTGCGGGGGGTGAGCACGATCTGGCGCGCGTACCGAGCGCTCGCGCGCATGAGCGCGTCTTTCTCCTCTCGCTGCAGCGTGTCGATGACCGCGGGGTGGGCGTTCACCACCACCTTGAAGCCGGGCAGCGAGTCCTTCTCACGCCGGATTTGCCTCAGGATCTCGTGGCAGATCGTCGCCTTGCTCTGGAGGTGCCCCGTCCCGTCGCAGTAGAAACATGGTTCGTAGAGCGTTCGCCCGAGCGACTCTCGCGTTCGCTTGCGTGTCATCTCGACGAGGCCGAGCTCGGAGATCCGAACCACGGTGGTCTTGGACTTGTCGCCCTTGAGATGGTTGACGAGCGCCTTGTAGACCTTCTCCCGGTGGTTGGAGCGTTCCATGTCGATGAAGTCGAGGACGATGAGGCCACCGATGTTGCGGAACCGCAGCTGGTAGCTGATCTCCTTGGCCGCCTCGAGGTTCGTCTGGAAGATCGTCTCCTCGACGTCCTTGCCCTTGCCGGTGAAACGGCCCGTGTTGACGTCGATCGCCGTCAGGGCCTCCGCTTGGTCGATGATAAGGTAGCCGCCGCTCGGCAGCGGCACCTTGCGCGAGAGCGAGCGCGCGATCTCGTCCTCGAGCCCGAACTCGTCGAAGATGGGATCGGAGCCATCGTAGAGCTCGACGTCGCCTGCGCGCTCCGGCATGAAGCTCTCGACGAACTGCTTGAGGCGCACGTGCTCGGCGGGGTCGTCGATGACGATCTTGGCGACGTCCTCCGTGAGGAGGTCACGTGCCGTCCGGAGCACGATGTCGAGCTCCGCGTAGAGGAGCTGCGGCGCCCGCTTCGTGCTCTTCTGGCGCTCGGCGACCGTCTCCCAGGTCTTGACCAGGTAGCCGATGTCGGCCTTGAGCGTTCCCTTCGTGAGCCCCTGCGCCACCGTCCGGACGATCAAGCCTCCTTGCGCAGGCTTCATCGCCTCCACGGCTTCGCGCAGCCTCTTGCGCTCCTTGTCGTTCCCGATGCGCTTGCTGATGCCGAGGTGATCGACGGTCGGCATGTAGACGACGAAGCGCCCCGGGAGCGACACGTGGCTCGTCACGCGCGCTCCCTTCGTGCTGATCGGGCCCTTGGAGACCTGGACGACGATCGGCTGCCCCTCTTTCAGCACATCGCGGATGGGCGTCTTTCGAGAGAGGCGGTTGGCATCCCGGTCGCGGTCTTCCTTGCCCTCTATGGCCTCCTCCTCCTCGCCGCCCTCGTCCTCGCCGGAGAGCAGCTTGTCGAAATCTTCCTGAGGGATGACATCTTCGACGTGAAGGAAGGCCGCTCGGTCGAGCCCGATGTCGACGAAGGCGGCCTGCATCCCCGGAAGGACGCGCGTGACCTTCCCGAGGTAGATGTTCCCGACCGGACTGCGGTCTCGCTCGCGCTCGACGAAGATCTCCGAAAGGATCCCGTTCTCGATGAGCGCGACGCGGGTCTCGCCCACGTCCACGCTCACCACGATCGTGCTCTTGCTCGCCATGCTGGTTCCTCGCTGGCGACCGGCGCCCTCGTCGCGAGCTGGGGCTCGCGGGTCGTCGGGCTGCGTCAGCCGCTGTGTCTGGTTGGCTCCGGCAGAGGCGCCGGGCGGGGGGCGACGACGTCGCCGTGGGCTCGCCGAGATCGAGGTACGACCCGTGCGCGGCGGGGGGCCGCACACTCAGGCGAAGATGGCCTCGATCTGCTGCCGCACGACATCCTCGGGCTTCGCCCGCGCCACGGCGATCTCCTTCACGATCAGCCCGCGCGCTCGCTCGAGCATCCCCCGCTCGCTGAACGACAGGCCGTCCTTCACGATCTTCACCCGCGACAGATCCCGAAGGACCTCGGCGACCGCGAAGATGCTGCCGGTGCCGAGCTTCTCCACGAAGCCCCGGTACCTACGGTTCCAGGTCTGCGTGTCGAGCGGCACGTCCGTGACCTTCAGGATGCGGAAGATCTCGCGGACCTGGGCCTCGGTGATGGGGCGCCGGAGCTGTGCAGCGTTGCTCACGGGCACGCGGATGATCTGCTCGGTCTCTGGCTTGCGGAGCACGTAGAAGCGCTGCCGCCGCCCGCCGATGTCGAGCACCTCGATCCGGGTGACCTCGACGACTCCTTGCGCCGGGTAGACCAGGGTCTCCCCGACCTGGAACTCACCCTCCTCGTCTGGCTTGGTCTCGACCTTCGCAGCCTCGACCTTGACGGGGGGCAGGACGGGGGCGCTCCACGGAGAGGGGCGCGCGAACGCGGAGTTGGTCCTCGACGACTCGGACTTCGCCGCCTCGGATGCCTCGGGGCTCGGCCCCGCGGTCGCGGTCTTGGCCGTCGCGGTCTTGGCCGCGCCAGGCTTGGCCGGCGCCGGCTTGGCCGCGGAGTCTCCCATCCCCTTGCCCGCCTTCCCAGATACCTTCTGCAGGCTCTTCGGGGGCGGGCTCTTGTCGCCGACGCTTCCCTTCGACTCGTGTCCGTTGGTCCCGGAGGTCTTCGCCGCGACCGGAGCCTTGACCGACTTCACAGCTTCGAGCCGAGCGCTCGTGCGGGCCGTGGTCTTCGTGGGCTTCTGGGGCGTCGCCTTGGTGGTCTTCTTCGACCGACCGTCTTCCTTGCGCGCTTGCATCCAACTCCTCTTCGATTCGATCGAAGTGTCGGCTCGTTTGCGTCGCGAGCAGCGCATGCGATGCTCGCCGGCCGCTCGGTGCGCCATCATGAGGCGCCCTCGCGGTGCGCGCCCCGGGCCCGCAGACGCGGTCACGAGGCGGAAGTCTGCGCCCCGCGAAGCCATGTGTTCACGGAGCGGCAATGTCGGAGCCGACGAAACCTGGGGCGTCGCAGTGAACGACGCGGGGCCCAATGGTATTCGCCGTGTGACGAACGGTCAACGTCGCGGGTGAGTCCGAGGAGGTCACAGGTATGACAGAGATGTCCTACGAGCTCGACCGAGACACGGCTTCGACGCTGCATCCGACCGCGGAGGGGCGTTGGGCCGGAGACACGTCGATCTCGGCGGGCTGGAGCGTCGGTTCGGCACCCAACGGAGGCTATCTGGGCACCCTGGTGGTGCGTGCGATGTCGCGTGCTCTGGGGATGCCCGATCCGTTCTCGACCTCGATCCACTTTCTTCGGGTGGCGATGCCCGGATCTGCCCGTATCGAGATCGAGGTCGTCCGCCGCGGACGCGGCCACGGGACGGCGGTCGCGCGCTTGATCCAGTCGGGTGCGGACGTGCTCCGAGCGATGTCGACCTTCGGCAGTCTCGATGCCGCGACCGGACCCACCCTCGACCGCGTGGTGCCGCCGCTGATCCCACCTCCCGAGCGCTGCGAAGCAGGGCGCGCTGGGCCGACCAGCGACCTCTCGATCGCCGATCGCGTCGACATGAGGATGGACCCCGGCGCGGTTTCCTGGGCCGGGGACCGCAAGAGCGATCTTGCCGTGCTCTGCGGCTGGGCCCGGCTGAGGGATGGCCGGCCGCCCGACAGCACGTCGCTGCTCTTCTTCGCGGACGCCTTCCCGCCCCCGGTGCTCAACCTCGAGGCCGCCTCGGCGCGGTGGGTCCCTACGCTCGAGCTGACGGTCCACGTGCGGCGTCGGCCCCGACCAGGCTGGCTTCGCGCGGTCTTCCGGACCCGCGCCCTGATCGATGGGTATCTCGAGGAGGACGGCGAAATCTTCGACGAGTCGGGCGCGCTGGTGGCGATGAGCCGACAGCTCGCGCGGCTCCAGCGCTGAGGTCCACGGGCCTCGCACGCTCCGACGCGCCATGGTCTTGCCCATGACGTTTCGGACCTCGATCAAGGTGCGCTTCTCGGACGAGGATCACGCGCGCATCGTCTACTATCCACGCTTCTTCCATTTCTTCCACGTCGCGTTCGAGGACTTCTTCGAGAGCGAGGGCATTCCGTACCGCGCATGCCTCGACGAAGGCGTCGGCTGGCCCGCTGTGCACGCCGAGTCGGACTTCGAGTCGCCGGTGCGATTCGGGGACGAGCTCGAGATCACCGTCGATGTCGCCCGCCTCGGTCGAACCTCGGCGACCTTCGTCTACGAGGGCGCAGTCGGTGGGCGTCGGGCGGTGCGCGGGAGGATCGTCGTCGCCTGTATCGACATGGCGAGCTACCGCGCGCAGGAGATTCCGGCGAAGTACCGCGCCATCTTCCACAAGCACCTCGTCACCCAGTGATCCGCTGCTGCCTCTACATGGCCAAGCTCGGGGGGTGGTGCGTCGTGACGCAGACCGAAGCCGAGCCGTTGGGCGCCGGTCTGCTCGCTGCGCCTCTCCAGCGGGTGCAAGTCCCGCCCCGGCAAGCGTCGGTGCAGCGGGTAGCAGGCCCCAGGCGGAGGGAGAGATCCCGCTGGCCCGAGCGGGGCGTCGAAAGCTCGCGAGGCGGTGCAAGCCGCGCAGCGAGTAGCAAGCACGCGGGCCGCAACATGACGTGATCATGTCGCGGTATCCGCTGCTTGAGCACCGTGGTGGCGTGGTGATCGGCCTCTGTCAGCGTCGAGGGCATGGCCGATCGGAAGACCTGGGTGAAGCGCGGCGTGGCGTGCGAGCGGCATGACGTGCCGCGAGTACGCCGAGCGTGCGGGGCTGGGGCCGTGGCGCACGCTCCGGCACTGGGCGTGGCGGCTCGAGCGCGAGCGGGAGGCGAAGAAGACGAAGCTCGTGCGCGTCGTGCGAGAGGCCGAGGCGGTCGTCGTCGGTGCGCCCCAGAGCGACGAGCTCGTGATGCGGCTCGTGATCTCGTCCAAGAGCGTGCGGCTCGAGCT
>JBKDQC010000255.1:0-8931 GCA_046342295.1 Deltaproteobacteria bacterium
GCAAAGTGCCGCTCGGTCGCACGGTGGACGAGCTCGTGGCTGCTGTCGCGCCGGCGCGCATGGCTCCCAACCTCCGCTTCACGCGCGAGCGGATGCACCCCGACATCGCGCTGCAGTGGAGCCTCGATCCTCAGTCGCTCCACCCGAGCACCGCGATGCCGAACCTGCATCTCTCCGCGCGCGAGGCGACGCTCCTGCGTGACTGGCTCTGGCACGTCGATCCGGAGCTCGAGCCGACCCCTCCGCCGAGCGCCCACCCCCTGCCCCCGGCGCTCGACCGAACGGTGGGGTGGGAGGAAGTGTAGGTGAGGGTTCTCGGTCGGATCTGTGTCCACTGCCACATGAACGACCACGAGCGTGATCCGGGCCCCGGCCACGTTGGGGGCTTCGGGTGGCCCGCCGCGGGCCTGCGCATGAGGACCTACGAGGCGTTGGTCGCGGGGATGCCATGCGAGGATCCGCTGCTCGAGCCCCGCGGCGTCGGTCCGGTCTCTCCGGGCGCGATCGCCGGCGAGCGCTGCTCCGTGCTCGAGCCACGCGAGGCGGGGGGGGTGCCTCCGTTGCTCTCGGTGATGCTCCTGCGCCACGACGAAGAGGTTCGCGATCGCGTCCGACCCCTGCACGACCACGAGCGCCCGCACTTCGCGAGCGAGCGGCCCGGCATGCCGATGGGACTGCCGTCGATCCCCGACGATGAGCTCGCCCTCGTGCGGGCGTGGATCGAGCAGGGCTGTGTCGGTCCGGTCGGCGTCTCGGGCATGCCCGGCATTCCCGATGGGTTCCTCGTGCCCGATGGGCCGATCGCGGAGAACCGAGGCTGCGGGGTCCGTGCACCGAGCGTCGATCGACCGGAGTGGGCGTCGCACCCGCCGCCGGCCTTCTGGCATGACTGAGGAGACCACGGAGCGCCCGTGCCTCGTGAGCGGAGCGCTGCAGACCGCGCGTACTCCCGGTCCGCGGCTCGCGCGGTCGCACCCCCGCGCCGAGGACGGGGCGTGATCGCGCGCGCGGTCGCGCGGTGGCTCGATCTGCCGGAAGGGCAGGGCGGCCGTGCGCTCCGGATGCTCACGCTCGTGCTCTGCCTCTCGGCGGCGCTCGCGATGATGAAGTCCGCGCAGAGCGGCATCTTCCTCGCGGTCTGCGAGCGCGCCGCGATCCCATGGGCGTTCGCGGCGTCCTCCGTCGCGCTCGCGCTGCTGTCTGCGGGCTTTGTGTCGCTCGCGCGGCGTCTCTCGACGCCTCGCCTCGCCGCGCTCGCGCTCGCGCTCGCCGCGCTCGCGCTGTTGGCCCTTCGCGTCCTCGTCGCTCGCACGAGCGTGCCGCGCGCCTTCGCTACGAACGTGGTCATCGAGGCGCTGTCCGGGGTCCTCGTGATCCAGGTGTGGGCGGTGGTCACGGGCGCGACGGACGCGAGGACGGCGCGGCGCCTCTTGCCGGGCGCTGGCATCGGGAGTGGCGTGGCTTGGGCGCTCGCCGGCTTCTTCGTCGCGCCGCTCACGGCCGCGTTCGGCGCGCCCGCTCTGCTCGTCGCGGCACCCATCGCGCTCGCGCTCGCGGCGGGCTGTGTGCGGCTCATGACCGCGCGCGATCTCGAAGCGCGTGAGCACGCGCCGGTTCGTGGTGCGGCCGCGCGTGGCGGCTCGCTTCTACGGACCCTGCGCTTCGTCGCGCGCGTACCGCTCCTCCGCGTGATGACCGCGCTCTCGCTGCTCGCGTTGATCGTCGAAGAGGTCATGGACTTCCACGTCATGTCCGCAGCGCGCGAGGAGATGCAGGACGCTGCCGCGATCGCTTCCTTCTTCGGACGCTACTACGCGATCACCAGCCTCGTGGGCGTACTGCTCCTCGCGGGCCCGGCGTCGCGCGTTCTCGGCGGGCTCGGGGCCACACGCTCGCTGGCCGTGACGCCGCTCGCCACGTGCCTGGCGGCGATCGTCGCCACCGTGGTGCCTGGCCTGGGCCCCGCGGTCGCGCTGCGCGCCATCGCGCGTGTTCTCAAGCAGACGCTCTGGTCGAATTCCCAGGAGCAGATGCAGAGCCCGATCGCCCATGCGCGCCGGGCCGAGACGCGCGCGGCGATCCGGGGAGTGCTCGCGCCTCTGGGGTATGCAGTCGCTGCGATCCTCCTCGCGCTCGTGCCGCCGCACCTCGACGAGCGCTGGCTCGCCGCGCTCGTGGCCGCGCTCTCGCTCGTCATGCTCGTGCTCGTCGTCTCGAGCGCGCGCAGCGCGTATGTCGCGGCGCTTCGGCGCGCGGTGGACGAGCGCCGGCTGGTGCTGGGCACCGGTCGGCTTCCACGGGTGCCCGTCGTCGACGTCGAAGCTGCGAGCGTGCTCAGCTCGGAGATCGAGAGCGTCGACCCCGACCGCGCCGAGCTCGCGGCGGAGGTTCTCGGCGCCGCCCCTGCCGCGATCGCGTGCGCTCCGCTCGTCAACGGTCTCTCGCACCCGAGCCCGGAGGTGAGGCGCGCCGCAGCCGAGTCGCTCGGGCGCGTCCCGAGCGTCGGGTCGATCGACGCGCGCGTGCAAGCGCTGTCGCGTGAGCGCGTCGCGGACAACCGCGTCCTCGTCGCGCGCGCGCTGCGCGAGGTGCTCGATGCGAGCCCCGATCGCTTCGGATCGGCCGCGGTGGCGCCCGTGCTCGATCATGCGGATGCGGAGCCGGATCCTCGCGTTCGAGCCACGCTGCGCGCGCTCGCGGCGCGTCGTTGGCGCTCGGGCGAGGAGCTCGGTGAGGCGCTCTTGCCGTTGCTCCGCAGCGAGCGTTCGGAGGAGCGCCGCGCTGCGCTCGGGGAGCTCACGCTCGAGGCGCTCCTCGCACGCGGCGTCGTGGACGCCATGCGCGCTTCGCTCGAGCGTGGGGGGCCGGACGAGCGTGTCGAGGCCGCCGAGACCGCGGTGGCCCTTGGCGTGGTCGGCCTCTTGCCTGACGTCGTGACGCTGCTCCGAGACGCCACCGTCGGTACGCGGGTCGCGCGCTTGCTCGTGGCGATCGGAGACGACGCCTTCGGAGAGAGCGAGCCGACCCCGGCGGGACAGTCGACGGTGGCGTCGCTCACGGTCATGGCGCGCCGCATCGCGAACCGAGGCGCGCGCGGAGACGCGCTCGTGAGGCGCCTGCTCGCCCATCGCGACCGCGCGATCCGACGCGCCGCGGTGCAAGCGCTCGCACAGGCCGTGCGCGCTGGCGAGCGCGAGGCCTTGCCCGAGGGCGTCACGACGCCGCTGGTCGAGGCCGAGCTCCGCTGCGCCTATGGACTGCTCGAGATCGACACGCTGCTCGCCGCGGATGGCTCGGGTCGGGGATCCCTTGCCGCGCTGCGCCGCGAGATCGCGCTGCGCCTCGACGCGAGCCGCGCCGATCTGCTCCTTCTGCTGTCGCTCTCGTTCACACCTCGGGCGGGGCGTGGCGCGGGCGGGGGTACGGTGATCGAGGCCATCGAGGCCTCGCGTCGGAGCTCCTCTGCGCAGCGCGATGCCCAGGTCGCGGAGTTGCTCGAGAACGCGATCGGTGGGGTACACCGAGCCGCAGTCGTGGCGCTCTTCGAGCGAGGCTCGTCCCAAGAGCGCCTCGAGGTCGGGCGGCGCGAAGGGTTGTCGCGGCGGCAGGACGCGGACGCGCTCGCACGCATCGTCGCGTCCGGAGACGTGCACCTCCGGCGGATGGCGGCCATCGCGTTCCAGGACGCTCCGGGTCACGAGAACGAGTACGCTCGTCGCTACCCATCGCTCCACGCGGAGGACTTGCCGATGATCCCGCGCTTCGAGCGCATCCGCTTCCTCCGTCGCGTGCCGCTCTTCGAGAGCCTGCCCGGCGAGGACCTCGTGAGCGTCGCCGCGGTCCTCGAGGAGCTCGAGCTCGAGGACGGCGAGATCGTGTTCCGTCGCGGCGATCGCGGCGAGGACCTCTTCGTGGTCGTGCAGGGCGCCGTCGAGATCGGCGAGCCGGACCACGTGCTCGCGCGCCTCGGCGAGACGGAATTCTTCGGCGATCTCGCGGTGCTCGATCTCGAGGGTCGCAGCGCCGACGCGACGGCGCGAGGCACGACGAAGCTCTTGCTTCTTCGCGGCGCCGATCTGCGCGAGCTCATGGCCACGCGGCCGGAGATCACCCAGGCCGTCGTCCGTGTGCTCGTGGCCCGGTTGCGCGACGCGAGCGACAAGCTCGCGAGCTGACCGGGCGGATCTCGGCGTGCGCGAGACAGGTGGCCGTCAGTGCGCGCGCTTGCTACGCGTCCGGAGCCCGCATGCTCACGTGCCTCCGCGTCCGCAACTTCGCGATCATCGATGCCCTCGAGGTCGAGCTCGGGCCCGGCCTCAACGTGCTCACCGGCGAGACGGGCGCGGGCAAGTCCATCCTCATCGACGCGCTCGGCCTCGTCCTCGGGGAGAAGGCCCGCAACGACCTCGTCCGGGCGGGCTCCACGCAGGCGGAGGTCGAGGCGCTCTTCGAGCTCGAGAGCGCGGAGGCCGTCGCCGAGCGGCTCGCGCGGGCGGGCATCGAGGCCGACGAGGCCGAGGCCGACGCGTCGGCCGAGCTCGTCGTGCGTCGTGTCGTCGGGCAGAACGGGCGCTCCCGAGCCTACGTCAACGGGCGGCTCGTCACGTTGGCGCAGCTCGCGCAACTGTCGGCAGGCTTGGCGGACATCTCGTCGCAGCACGAGCACCACAGCCTGGTGGACGCGGCGAGCCACCTCGGCTACCTCGACGTGTTCGGGGGGCTCGGAGAGCGCGTTCGGGCGGTGCGCGAGGCGCACGCCGAGCTGTCGGCGGCAAGCCAGGCGCTCGCGGAGGCGCGTGCACGTCTCCAGGGCCGGGCCGACCGCGCGGATTTCCTCGCCTTCCAGATCTCCGAGATCGACGCCGTCGCGCCGCAACCGGGGGAGCTCGCCAAGCTCGCCGCCGACCGCGAGCGTCTGCGGCATGCGGAGAAGCTCCTCCGCGCGGCTGGCGGCGCCGAGGAGGCTCTCTACGGGCGAGACGGGTCCCTGAGCGAGGAGCTGGGCAAGGTGAGCGCGAAGGTGCGCGACGCCGCGCATCTGGACGCCTCGTTGAGCCCTGCGCTCTCGAGCCTCGAGGCCGCGGACGCCCAGATCGTCGAGGCTGCCCGCGAGCTCGGTCACTACGCGCGAAACGTCGCGCTCGATCCCGAGCGGCTGGCGGAGGTCGACGAGCGCCTCCACGCGCTCACCCGCCTGGTGCGGAAGTACGCGCCGGCGCGAGGAGAAGGCTCCGCCGAGGGCGCGGGCCCTGAAGAGATCGTGATCGCGCATCGCGCGCGGGCGGCGGCGGAGCTGGCCTCCCTCGCGCACGCGGAAGACGAGATCGTCTCGCTCGAGAAGAAGCGAGAGGTGGTGCTCTCACAGGCGAGTCTCCTCGCCCCCGAGCTGTCGCGCGCACGGACCGAGGTTGCGCGGTCGCTCTCGGAGCGGGTGAGCCAGGAGCTCCGCACGCTGGGGATGGGCTCGGCGGCGATTCATGTCGCGGTGAGCCGCCTCGAGCCGGGCCGCGCCGGGGGCGAGCTCCTCGTGGACGGCGCGCGCCTGTCGGCCAACGGGATCGACCACGTCGAGATCCTGATCGCGCCCAACCCAGGCGAGGAGCCGCGCCCGCTGCGCCGCATCGCGAGCGGGGGTGAGCTCTCCCGTGCGCTGCTCGCGATCAAGCGTACGCTCGCGGGCGCGCGCCGGGCGTCGGGCGAGGCCTCGGGCGCACGAAGCCTCTACGTGTTCGACGAGGTCGACACAGGGGTCGGGGGAGCGGTCGCCGAGACGATCGGCCAGAAGCTCCGCGACGTCGCGCGCCACGATCAGGTCCTCTGCATCACCCACCTCGCGCCGATCGCCATCTACGGCGAGGCGCACTTCCTCGTGAAGAAAGAGGTGCACGACGGCCGGACGCGCAGCGACATCGTCCCGCTCGAGGGCACGGACCGCGTCGAGGAGATCGCCCGCATGCTCGGCGGTCTGACGGTCACCAAGAAGACCCGCGACGTCGCCGCCGAGCTGTTGCGCTCGGCCCGCTCGGGCTGAGGAGACCAGCACCCTCCGACGGGTGCAGCTCAGCCCAGATCCGCCGGTGCGCGCTCGACATCGAGGTCGCGATCGACACCGACATCGACATCAGCCTCGGCATCGACATCAGCCTCGGCATCGACATCGACTCCGGCGTCGCCTCGACCTCGACTTCGGCCTCGACCTTCGAGCGCGATCCTCACCTTCGGATTCGCGCCTGCGTCGCTGACGCCGCCTCGCACGAAGGCTCTGGGGCCGTTCCGGCGGCTCCGCGTGGATGGCCGAGCTCCGCCTGCGCGCGAGCCGGTGAGGGGCTTGCCCCTGCAACCGACAGCCAAACTACAGCGTCGAGAAGAACTGGTTCACTGCGGCGTGAGACCAGTAGCGGTCGTTCAGGTAGCTGTAGCGGAATTCGTCGAAGACGAAGCCGGGCACCTTGATCGAGAAGATCGCCCAGAAGATCGTGCCGGAAGAAATGTCCTCGAGGCCTGGCACCATGGAGAAGTCGGGAAGCGGAGCTTCGTAGACGTCACCGGGCACGAACATCTGCCAGGCGGGATTTCCGTCGCCGCCGACCATGATGATGACGTGGAAGTCCGCTCGGTCGCCGCCCTCGGTCGACTCCCAGCGCAGCATGCGGTCCGCAGGGATGGGGGCGCCGCTCTCGGGGGAGGTCGCGTTGGGGATGCCGACGAAGTCGGGCATTCGAACGACTTCGTCCACGGCCGTGACACCGTTCTGGATCACCAGGGTGTAGGGGTTCTGGTCGAACTCGCCCGTGTACCAACCGGCAGCGATCTGGTAGCGACCGTCGGTGAGCGTCCCTTGGAGCGCGGGCTCCGCCACGAACCGGATGGCGCGGGAGGTGTCGCGTCGGCGCACGGTGTCGAAATCGAAGGTGCTCCACTGCCGACGGACCACACCTTCGCCGCCGAGGTCGAGGAAGGCTTGGAGCCGGTAGCGGTCCGGTCCAGCGTCGAGCGCCCTGGGTTGCGCGCCGAGCTGCAGCTCCACGTAGTGATCGAGGGGGATGTCCATCACGACGTCGACGCCGGTGACGGTCTCCCCCGGGCCCGCGAGCACGTTCCGGGCGACCCCCATGACGTAGGGGATGAACTGCCCCTCCGCGGCGTTCTCGAGCCCCGCGAGGGCGTAGACGGCGAGGCCCGCCGGCCGCGCGAAGATGCGGTACGGGTAGCCGAGCTCGGCGCCCTCGACGATGCGCTCGAGGACGCGGTTTCTTCCGCCGCCCGTCGAAGGGTCGGGGTTCGGCGCGCTGGCCGAGGCCTGGGTGGTGAACACGTAGGCCACCCGGACCCAGCCTTCGCGCGGCTCCGGGATGTTGGACCACGGGTTCGGGCCGTACTCCATCGGGCCTCTCCACACGAGCTCGCCCTCGATGAAGGAGCCGTTGCGGCCCCGTCCTCCGCCTCCGCCGCCGGGCTCGCCGCACATCGGGTCCCTCCAGGGTGTCATGAAGACCGTGACGTCCTGGGCGTCGAACGAAACCACCGACGTGCGCTGGTAACAGTGCTTGGCGACGTGGATCGTGTGGGTCCCGACGAGGTCCGGGCCGGAGAACGTGATCTGACCCATCACGTTCGTGAGGCCCTGGTGCACCGTCGAGAGGTCCTCGCCGACGATGGCGAACGCGTCCTGCACGGGCATGCCCGTCATCGAGTCGATGGCGGTCAGGTTGATGCTGCCGTCGATCGGTCCGCCGCCGAGCCCGCCGCCGAAGGGATCCGCCGTCTCGTAGTAGGTGTACGCGCTGACCGCGACCGTCTCGCTGCGGTCGGCTGCGCGAACGACGGTCACGTCCACGGTGCCCGCCGCCATCGCCGGAGTGCGGCAGGTGATGCGCGTCGCCGAGACCACGTCGACGTTGGCGCACGGCATGCGACCGAAGAGGACGGTGTCGCCGTCCGAGAAGCTCGTCCCGCTCCCGACGATGTTGACGAAGGTCCCGCCGCTGACCGAGCCAGACCCTGGATCGACCTGGATGGCGTCGTAGGTGTAGGCGTCCTCCAGCGTGAACGACTGGTCCCCGACCTGGATGCTGACGTCGACCGTCCCGACCTCACCCGCCGGGACCACGACCTGAAGCCGACGACCATCGATGAGGGTGTGGTCGGCCGGCTGGACCGCGTGGGTCCCGAAGGTGACCTGCGCGTTCGTGTCCCCGATCATGATGCCGCCGGAGCGGCCATCGAAGCCGGTCCCTCGAAGGATCGCTGTCGCGCCGCCGGTGAAGGGGCCGTGATCGGGGACCACGCGGGTGATCGTGAGCTCGCCTGCCGCGAAGGAGCTGTCGCCGAAACCGGGGCCCGTGTCCGTGATCTCCGGGCCGGCGTCGACCGGACCGGCGTCCGGGATCTGGAGGCCCGGCCGTTCGTCGCAGCCCGAGCCCAGCAGGAGCGCGCCGGCGAGCGCGGCGAGTGCGTACGAGGAGCGCGGAGCGAATCGGATCGTCATGAAGACCTCGTGGAGACGTTCGGGCCAGCGCACATCCCGCGGCGCACCGCGCGAGTGAAAGTATCGAGGCGGCGGCCAGGGTGGTCAAGGCATCGGGGACACGTCGGCCGTCGATCGTGGCCGGGACCTCCGCGACCCGTGACGCTTCCTCGAGGCCTTCTCGCGCTGCCCGTGTCGGTCTCCCCCGATGGTATCGTCGGCGTCGATGAAGCTCCTGCGCGTGGTCCTCAGCGACCTGCACCTCGGTACGGGGGTGCGCCCGGGGGAGCCGAACGCGTTCGAGGACTTCCGGCACGACGAGGACTTCGAAGCCTTGCTCGAGCACTACGACGCGGTCGTCGGCGCGGGGGAGCTCGAGCTGGTGCTGAACGGCGACATCTTCGATCTGCTGAAGGTGAAGGTCGGCGGCGTTTGGCCCGCAGAGATCACCGACGAGATCGCGA